>NZ_JBIRNE010000003.1:269762-342126 GCF_044331465.1 Streptomyces sp. NPDC017225
CGGCGCGGGGGGGGGGGGGGGGGGGGGTGGCGCCGGGGGGGGGGCCCGGGGGGCCCCCCCCCCCCCCGGGGGGGCGGGCCGCGGGGGGGGGGGGGGCCCGCCCCCCCCCCCCCCCCCCCCCGCCCTCTGTACGACCGTGGCGCGTGAGCCGCCGGCGGCTCAGCTGAAGGAGTCGCCGCAGGCGCAGGAACCCGTCGCGTTCGGGTTGTCGATGGTGAAGCCCTGCTTCTCGATCGTGTCCACGAAGTCGATGGTGGCGCCGCCCAGGTACGGGGCGCTCATGCGGTCGGTGGTGACCTTGACGCCGTCGAAGTCCTTCACCACGTCGCCGTCGAGCGAGCGCTCGTCGAAGAAGAGCTGGTAGCGCAGACCGGAGCAGCCGCCGGGCTGGACGGCGACGCGCAGCGCGAGGTCGTCACGGCCTTCCTGGTCGAGCAGGGCCTTGACCTTGGCCGCGGCGGCGTCGGTCACGATGATGCCGTCGGTGACGGTGGTGGTCTCGTCCGATACGGACATCTACATCTCTCCCGGGTTGTACGGAGACTGCTTGCCGACGGTTTCAACCGGCCGGGCCGCGGATTCATTCCGGGGTCCAACCCGTGTCTTGCCCCTCGGCCTTCCCTTCATGCTCGCACACGCCCCGGGAAGCGGACAGCGGCTCCGGCGCCGGGATTCACGTCACACCGACACTATGGGCGTCGTCAAACTGACGTGAACCGGTTATGATATATAGCGTCAGTTCGACGAAAAGTAGAAAGGGTAGGTGTCGTGACCACCGCCCAAACCCAGGAGCTCGACGTACAGCCGTCGCCCCTCGCCCTGCTGCTTCTCGGCCGCGAGGCCGACCCGAGGAGCGAGCGCGGTGTGGAGTGCCCCGGCGACCTGCCCTCGCCCTCCGACCCCGACCTGGTCGCGCGCGCCCGCGCGGCCAAGGAGAAGCTCGGGGACAAGGTCTTCGTGCTCGGTCACCACTACCAGCGCGACGAGGTCATCCAGTTCGCCGACGTCACGGGTGACTCCTTCAAGCTGGCCCGGGAAGCGGCCGCGCGCCCGGAGGCGGAGTACATCGTCTTCTGCGGTGTGCACTTCATGGCGGAGTCGGCCGACATCCTGACCTCCGACGACCAGAAGGTGGTCCTGCCCGACCTGGCCGCCGGCTGCTCCATGGCGGACATGGCCACCGCCGAGCAGGTCGCCGAGTGCTGGGACGTGCTGACCGAGGCCGGGATCGCCGAGCAGGTCGTACCCGTCTCGTACATGAACTCGTCCGCGGACATCAAGGCGTTCACCGGCAAGCACGGCGGCACCATCTGTACGTCGTCCAACGCCGAGCGCGCCCTGAACTGGGCCTTCGAGCAGGGCGAGAAGGTGCTCTTCCTGCCCGACCAGCACCTCGGCCGCAACACCGCGGTGCGGGAGATGGGCATGTCGCTGGAGGACTGCGTCCTCTACAACCCGCACAAGCCGAACGGCGGGCTGACCGCCGAGGAACTGCGCGCCGCGAAGATGATCCTGTGGCGGGGTCACTGCTCGGTGCACGGCCGCTTCAGCCTCGACTCGGTGAACGACGTGCGTGAGCGCATCCCGGGCGTGAACGTCCTGGTGCACCCCGAGTGCCGGCACGAGGTCGTGGCGGCGGCGGACCACGTCGGCTCGACCGAGTACATCATCAAGGCCCTGGAGGCGGCCCCGGCCGGCTCCAAGTGGGCCATCGGGACCGAGCTGAACCTGGTCCGGCGGCTGGCGAACCGTTTCGCTTCCGAGGACAAGGAGATCGTCTTCCTGGACAAGACGGTCTGCTTCTGCTCGACCATGAACCGCATCGACCTGCCGCACCTGGTCTGGGCGCTGGAGTCCCTCGCCGAGGGCACCCTGGTCAACCGCATCGAGGTCGACAAGGAGACCGAGGCCTTCGCGAAGCTGGCGCTGGAGCGGATGCTCGCCCTGCCGTAGGGGGCCCTCTCCCACCCGCCCGTCAGGTGCGGGGCTGTCGAACGGCTCAGGTCCCGCCCGGCCACCTTCGGTGTCGGGCGGGACCTGAGCCGTTCTCGCGCGGTCAGACGTTCGCGGGCTCCGGTTCGTCCGATGCCTGCGACGGGGACGGCGCGTCGCCGTCCTTCTTCGCCGCCTTCTTCTTCGCGCGCCGCTCCTTGCGCAGTTCCAGCATCGCGTAGAGCGTCGGCACCAGCAGCAGGGTCAGCAGGGTCGACGTGATCAGGCCGCCGATCACCACCACCGCCAGCGGCTGGGCGATGAAGCCGCCCTCGCCGGTGATGCCCAGCGCCATCGGGAGCAGCGCGAAGATGGTCGCCAGGGCCGTCATCAGGATGGGCCGCAGACGGTGCCGGCCGCCCTCGATCACCGCTTCGACGACGCCGTAGCCCTGCTTGCGGTACTGGTTGATCAGGTCGATCAGCACGATCGCGTTGGTGACCACGATGCCGATCAGCATCAGCATGCCGATCATCGCCGGGACGCCCATCGGGGTGCCCGTCGCCAGCAGCAGGCCGATCGCGCCGGTCGCCGCGAACGGGATCGACACCAGCAGGATCAGCGGCTGGGCCAGCGACCGGAAGGTGCCGACCAGCAGCATGAACACGATCGCGATCGCCGCGAGCATGGCCAGGCCCAGGTTGACGAACGCCTCGTCCTGGTCGGCGGTGACGCCGCCGATCTCGGCCGTGGCGCCGGCCGGCAGGTCCAGCGCGTTGATCTCCGACTGGAGTTCCGTGCCCACCGCCCCGGTGTTGTCTCCGGTCGGCTTGGCGGTGACGGTCGCCGAACGCTGCCCGTCGATGCGGGTCATCGACACCGGACCGTCCACCAGCTCGACCATGGCGATGTCGCCGAGCTTGGCCGGACCCAGGTTCAGGGCCTTCAGCTGGGCCAGCGTCTCGGCCGGCTGGGCCGACCTGATGACGACGTCGCGCTCGGTGTCCTCCAGGACCGCCTTGGCCGCCGGGGTGCCGCGTACGGCCTGGGCGACGGCCGCGCCGAGCGTCTGGTCGGTGAACCCGGCCTCGGCGGCCTTCGCGTTGGCCTTGACCGAGATGCGCGGCACGCTCTGCGCCAGGTCGCTGGTCACGTCGGTGACGTCGTCGAGCCCGGCGACCGTCTTGCGGACCTCCTCGGAGGCCTCACGCAGCACCTGCGCGTCGGCCGCCTTGACGACGACGCTCAGGTCCTGGCTGCCGAAGCCGCCACCGGCGCCGACCGTGGTGGTGCCGATGCCGTCGAGCTTCGCGAGCCCGTCCTCGATGTGGTCCTGGACGTCCTCGGTGGACGCCGAGTCCTCCAGCATGAGCTGGTACGTGGCCTGGTTGGTGTCCGTGCCGCCGCCGAAGGCGGCCATGAAGCCGGACGAACCGATGGTGACCTGGAAGTCCTTGATGCCCTCGGTCTCGCCGAGCAGCTTCTCGACCTTCTTGGCCTGGGCGTCCGTCGCCGCGAGGCTGGTGCCCGGCTCCAGCTCCTGGCTGATGCTCAGGACCTTCTGGTCGCCCTGGTCGAAGAAGTTCGTCTTCAGCAGCGGCGCCATGGCGAACGTGCCGATGAGCACGACGACCGCGATGGCCAGGCTGGACAGGCGGCGGCGGGTGGCGAAGCCCAGGACGGAGACGTAGAGGCGCTGGAGGCGGCTCTTGGCCTCCTTCTCCTCGGCCAGCCGGCGGGCCTCGTCCGCGTCCTCGGGCGTGTCCTTCGGCGGCCGCAGGAACCAGTACGACAGCACCGGGACGACCGTCAGCGACACCAGCAGGGAGGCCAGCAGCGCGGCGGTCACGGTCAGGCTGAAGGAGCCGAACAGCTCGCCGACCATGCCGCCGACCAGGCCGATCGGCAGGAACACGGCCACCGTGGTGAGCGTGGCGGAGGTGACCGCTCCGGCGACCTCGCGGACCGCCTTGAGGATGGCCTCCCGGCGCTCCTCGCCGTAGCCGAGGTGCCGCTTGATGTTCTCCAGGACCACGATCGAGTCGTCGACGACCCGGCCGATGGAGATGGTCAGGGCGCCCAGCGTCAGCATGTTCAGCGACAGGTCGCGGGTCCACAGGACGATCAGGGCGAGCACCACCGACAGCGGGATGGAGACCGCGGTGACCAGGGTGGAGCGGATCGACGCCAGGAAGACCAGGATGACCAGGACGGCGAAGACCAGACCGAGGCCGCCCTCGGTGGTCAGGCCCTTGATGGCCTTGGACACCGCCGGCCCCTGGTCGCTGACCACGGTGAGCGTCGCGCCGGAGCCGAGCTGCTCGCGCAGTTCGGGGAGCTTGTCCTCGACGGCGTCGGAGATCGCGACCGCGCTGCCCTCGTGGTCCATCGTCACGGCGACGGCGAGGGACGGCTTGCCGTCGGTACGGGTGAGGGAGGTGGCCTTGGCCTCCTCCTCCTCGACGGTGGCGACGTCACCGAGGCGGACCGGCTTGTCGACGCCCTCGCCGGTGACCATGAGGTCCTGGATCTGCTTCAGCGAGGTGTAGCCGCCGCCGACCTGGACGGTGCGGTTGGCGCCCTCCTCGTCGAAGGAGCCCGCGGGGACGGTCGCGCCGCCGGCCTGCAGGGACTGGGCGAGGGCCTGCGGAGCCACGCCCGCCCTGGCCAGCTTCGCCTGGTCGGGCGTGACGGTGACCTGGACGTCCCGGACGCCGTCGACCACGACCTGGGCGACCCCGTCGATGTCCTTCAGCTCGGAGACGACCGTCTTGTCGAGCTGGTCGGCCAGCGCCTGCTGGTCCTTGTCCGAGGTGACGGCGAGGACGACGGTCGGGATGTCGTCCGTGGACCCGGAGATGACCTGCGGGTCCACGTCGTCCGGGAGCTGGGCGCCGGCCCGGTTGACGGCCTGCTGGACGTCGGCGACGAGCTGCTGGGTGTCCGGGCCGTAGTCGAAGGACGCCATGATGACGGCGGTGCCCTCACTGGCCGTCGAGGTGATGCCCGAGATGCCGTCGACGGCTTCGAGACTGTCCTCGATCGGTTCGACGACCTGCTTCTCGACCACGTCCGGCGAGGCACCCTGGTAGGGCGCCAGCACGGAGACCATGGGCAGTTCGATGGTGGGCAGCAGCTGCTGCTTGAGCTGGGGGATCGCTATCGCCCCGAAAACGAGCGCGACGATCGACATCAGCCCTATCAGGGCCCGTTGCGCGAGGCTGAATCTCGACAGCCAGGACATGGATCAGGGTCTCTCTTCTGTGGCCGAGCGGAGGACGGGGCACATGCAGCGCCACACGCGGACGCCACACGTGAGCGCCCACCCCAACACCCTGGGCCATGGGTGACCCCTGTTCCCTAGGCCCCAGGTCCATTTCCTTATCCCGCGCATACTCCCGCCGCAGTACACCGGGGCCCGGGTCACTCCACCCTTGGACGTACCAGCCCGGATTCGTAGGCGATGACGACCAGCTGGGCCCGGTCGCGGGCGCCCAGTTTGGACATGGCCCGGTTGACATGGGTCTTGACGGTGAGCGGGCTGACCTCCAGCCGCTCGGCGATCTCGTCGTTGGAGTGCCCGCCGGCGACCTGGACCAGCACCTCCCGCTCACGCACGGTCAGCGTCTCCAGCCGCTCGGCGCGGGCGGGGTCGCGGTCCTCACCGGCCGTTCCGTCCTGGGCGAGGAAGCGGGCTATCAGCCCTTTGGTGGCGACCGGGGACAGCAACGCCTCGCCGCCGGCCGCGACGCGGATGGCGTTGAGCAGTTCCTCGGGTTCCGAGCCCTTGCCGAGGAAGCCGGAGGCGCCCGCGCGCAGCGACTGCACCACGTAGTCGTCGACCTCGAAGGTGGTCAGGATGACCACGCGGACATGGGCGAGGGCCGGGTCGGCGCTGATCAGGCGGGTGGCGGCGAGGCCGTCGGTGCCGGGCATCCGGATGTCCATCAGCACGACGTCGGCCCGCTGTGCGGCGGCCAGCCGGGCCGCCTCCGCGCCGTCGGACGCCTCCCCCACCACCTCCATGTCGGGCTCGGAGTCGACCAGCACCCTGAAGGCGCTGCGCAGCAACGCCTGGTCGTCGGCGAGCAGGACACGGATCGTCATACGGGGCCCTTCGAGGCATCGGCGCGGTTCCTGACCGGAAGGATCGCATGGACCCGGAAGCCGCCTCCGTAGCGGGGACCGGTGGTGAGGGTGCCGCGCACGGCGGTGACGCGCTCGCGCATGCCGAGCAGGCCGTGACCGCCCTGGCCGGTGACGGCTCCGGCGGAGACGTCGGAGTCCCTGGGAGAGACGAAGGCCCTGGCGGGCACGTCGGAGACCCTGGCAGAGGTGCCGGAGACCCTGGCGGAGGCGCCGGGGGGGCCGGCCGGGGCGTCGTCCTCGCCGCCGCCGTCGTCGAGCACGGTGACCTCGATGTTCGGTCCCACCCGGACGATGCTGACCTCGGCCTTCGCCCGCGTCCCGGCGTGCTTCTGCACGTTGGTCAGCGCCTCCTGGATGATGCGGTAGGCGGCCAGGTCGACGGCGGTGGGCCGGTCGGTGCCCTCGTCGGTACGGGCCACCTCGACGTGCAGCCCGGCGTGGTGGAAGGTGGCGACGAGTTCGCCGAGGCGGTCCAGGCCGGGGGCGGGTTCGGTCGGGGCCTCCGGGTCGTCGGACTGACGGAGCAGACCGACGGTGGCGCGCAGCTCGCCCAGCGCGGAGCGGCTGGCCTCCCGTACGTGGGCGAGGGCCTCCTTGGCCTGGTCGGGCCGCTTGTCCATGACGTGGGCGGCGACCCCGGCCTGCACGTTGACCAGGGCGATGTGGTGGGCGACCACGTCGTGCAGGTCGCGGGCGATACGCAGCCGCTCCTCGGCGACGCGGCGGCGGGCCTCCTCCTCCCGGGTGCGCTCGGCCTTCTCGGCCCGGTCCCGGATGGCCTGGACGAAGGCACGCCGGCTGCGGACGGCGTCCCCGGCGCTGGCGCCGATGCCGGTCCAGGCGAAGACGGCGAGGTTCTCCTGCGCGTACCAGGGCAGCGACCCGGCGAGCATGGCGGCGCCGGTGAGCACCGTCATGGTGAGCAGGCCGACCCGCCAGGTGGTGGGGCGGTCGGTGGAGGCGGCGACGGTGAAGAGGGCGACGACGGCGGACATGACGACGGGCGCGCGGGGCTCGCCGGTGACGCCCTCGACGATGGCGACACCGCCGGTGACCGCGAGGACCACCAGGGGGGCGCGGCGGCGGAAGACGAGGGCTGCGGCGCCGGCGGCCATGAGGGCCAGGCTGAGCACATCGGGGGTGCGCAGGGCCCAGCTGACCCCCTCGGGACCGTGCGGGTCCACGAAGGAGCCGGCGACCATGCACACCAGGACGGCGGCCGCGATGGCCGTGTCCAGGGCGTAGGGATGGGCGCCGACGGTGCAGCGGGCGCGGGCGAGGGCGCTCACCGCTGTTGACGGTGGCTGGAGCGGGCGTGTCTTCTCGGCGGGCCCGCATGCGGTGGGCGTCGGCGGGGGGCCGCGCCCCCGGACCTCCGCCTGACGGCCTCGTCCTCCATCTCCCCCACTCCCGGCATCGCCCGAGCGGGGGAACCTCCACGACGAACTGGAGGATTCACGCTCCGCCCGGAATCAGGCCGTCGTCGCTCAATAGCTCCCGAACCTCCTCCAGCGTGGCGTCCGGGGACGGCAGGATGAGGCCGGACGGCTCCAGGAAGTCGTCCGGGACGGGTTCGCCCAGCTCGCGGACCTTGGCCAGGAGGGCCTGGAGGGTCGCGCGGAAGCCGGGGCCGTCGCCGTTCTCCATCTCGGCCTGGAGCTCGTCGTCCAGCTTGTTCAGCTCGGCCAGACGGCCGTCGGCCAGCGTCAGCTGGCCCTCCCCCATGATCCGTACGATCATGTCGCCCTCCTAGGCGTGGGCTACTGCTTGTCGAAGCGCGGAGTGTCCTGCGGCTGCTGCTGGGACTGCGCCCGGCCCTCGTCCTGGCCGCCCTCGATGGCCTGCCGGTCGGAGGTGCTGCCCCCGGACAGTTCTGCCTTCATGCGCTGCAGTTCCAGCTCTACATCCGTACCACCCGAGAGCCGGTCCAGCTCGGCCTGGATGTCGTCCTTGTGCATTCCGGACTGGTCGTCCAGGGCGCCGGAGGCGAGCAGTTCGTCGATGGCGCCGGCCCGGGCCTGGAGCTGGGCGGTCTTGTCCTCGGCCCGCTGGATGGCCAGGCCGACGTCGCCCATCTCCTCGGAGATGCCGGAGAAGGCCTCGCCGATGCGGGTCTGCGCCTGGGCCGCCGTGTAGGTGGCCTTGATGGTCTCCTTCTTCGTACGGAAGGCGTCCACCTTGGCCTGGAGGCGTTGGGCCGCCAGGGTGAGCTTCTCCTCCTCGCCCTGGAGCGTGGCGTGCTGCGTCTCCAGGTCGGTGACCTGCTGCTGGAGCGCGGCGCGCCGGGAGAGCGCCTCGCGGGCCAGGTCCTCGCGGCCCAGCGCCAGCGCCTTGCGGCCCTGGTCCTCCAGCTTGGACGACTGGGACTGGAGCTGGTTGAGCTGAAGCTCCAGGCGCTTGCGGCTGGTCGCCACGTCGGCGACCCCGCGGCGCACCTTCTGCAGCAGCTCCAGCTGTTTCTGGTACGAGTAATCGAGGGTCTCGCGCGGGTCCTCGGCCCGGTCAAGGGCCTTGTTGGCCTTCGCGCGGAAGATCATCCCCATACGCTTCATGACACCGCTCATGGGCTTCGCGCGCCCCCTTCTGACCGACTCCGGCTCCAGCACCTGCGACAGAACCCACAGTACGGGCCCTGCATCCATTACCGCACTGTTCGGGGACGGATGCGCTCATCCCCAAGGACGACTGCGTACGCTCCTGGTCCGGCGTAGGGAGTAGGTGGTCCCCGGGTTGTCCGGAATGATCCGGTG
Organism: Streptomyces sp. NPDC017225; assembly: GCF_044331465.1. Taxonomy (NCBI): domain Bacteria; kingdom Bacillati; phylum Actinomycetota; class Actinomycetes; order Kitasatosporales; family Streptomycetaceae; genus Streptomyces; species Streptomyces sp. NPDC017225. The sequence goes on from NZ_JBIRNE010000003.1 coordinate 278,594, forward strand.
CCCGAGGGCGTACGCGACGTCCCCTCTGTCCACTTACAGACGACCGGCGTTGCCGGATCGTTCCCCACCGGACTGGGGTCCACACCCCGGGACCCCGTACCCTTGGGTTTTGTGTTCCGTAGCCGTGCCAAGGAAGAGAAGGCACCGAGCCTCGTCAAGACGCCGGTGACCGACTCCAATCAGCCCCGTGACCCGCAGGCCCCCAAGGGAAGGCCGACGCCCAAGCGCAGTGCGGCCCAGTCCCAGCGCCGCAGCGTCGCCAACACCCCGATGACGCGCAAGGACGCCGCCAAGCGCCAGCGCGAGGAGCGCCGGACCGCGATGGCCCGACAGCGCGAGGCGCTGGCGAAGGGCGACGAGCGGTACCTGCCGGCCCGTGACAAGGGCCCGGTCCGCAAGTTCGCGCGCGACTTCGTCGACTCGCGGTTCAACATCGCGGAGTACTTCCTGCCGATGGCCGTGATCATCCTCGTGCTGAGCATGATCCAGGTGCCCGCCCTGCAGAACGTCGCGCTGCTGCTGTGGCTGGTCGTGATCGTCGCGATCGTGCTGGACTCGATCGTCACCGGCTTCCGGCTGAAGAAGCGCCTCGCCGAGCGCTTCCCCGACGACCGCAGGCGCGGCGCGGTCGCCTACGCGCTGATGCGCTCCCTCCAGATGCGCCGGCTCCGGCTGCCCAAGCCCCAGGTCAAGCGCGGGGAGCGGCCCTGAGCACGACGCCGTTCGCCGGGGGCGCGGCCGGTGCCTGGCTGAACAGGCTGGGCGGCCTGCGGGACGTCGTACGGCAGGAGCTGGTGGCCCGGCAGCTGGACGAGCAGATAGCCGGGCGCTTCCCGGTCGGCAAGCGGCTGCGGGTGCTCGACGTCGGCATGGGGCAGGGCACCCAGGCGCTCCGGCTGGCCCGGGCCGGGCACCAGGTGACCGGCCTGGAGCGGGACGCCACCATGATCACCGCGGCGCGCGACGCCCTCGCCGGCCAGCCCGAGGGCATCCGGGAGCGCATGCGGATCATCGAGGGCGACGGCCGGGACACCGGCGTCCACTTCCTGCCGGGCAGCTTCGACGTGGTGCTGTGCCACGGCGTGCTCATGTACGTCGAGGAGCCCGACCCGCTGCTCGCGGGGCTGGCCCGGATGCTCGCGCCGGGCGGGCTGCTGTCCCTGCTGGTGCGCAACGGCGACGCGCTCGCCATGCGCCCGGGCCTGCACGGTGAGTGGGCCGGCGCGCTGGCGGCCTTCGACACCACCATCTACCGCAATCACCTGGGCCTCGACGTCCGCGCGGACCGGCTGGCGACGCTGACGGCGAAGCTCGCCGGCATCGGCGCCCCGCTGCACACCTGGTACGGCGTGCGCGTCTTCACGGACGCGGCACCCGACGACGCCCCGGTCCCGGACGACCTGGAGATCCTGCTGGCCGCCGAGGTGCGGGCCGGCCGGACCGACCCGTACCGCGGGGTCGCGGCGCTGCTGCACCTGTGCGGGGTGCGAGGGTAGCGGCGCCCGTTCGGGTGTTCACCGGGGGCCGGGGCAGCGGCGCGCGATGAGACTCGGGGCATGGATGCTTCCCGTGCCCGTCGTGTCTGCCGTACCCGCCGTACCCGTGTGCTGCCGCGGCTGCTCTGCCCGGGCGCCGCGCTGGCCTGCTCCCTGCTGCTCGTCGCCGGCTGCTCCGACACCGGCGCCGGGTCCGGCCCGCAGGCGCGGAGCGGGCGTGAGGCCGACACGGCACAGGCCGCCGCACCGCTCGCGGCCAACGACCTCCAGGCCGACTACGAGCGGGTGATCAAGGACGTGCTCCCGTCGGTCGTGCAGATCCAGGCGGGCGACTCCCTGGGTTCGGGGGTCGTGTACGACGACAAGGGGCACGTCGTCACCAACGCGCACGTCGTCGGGGAGAACAGGGACTTCCGGGTGACGACCGCCCGCAACGAGGAAGCCCTCGCCGCCGAGCTCGTCTCCTCCTACCCCGAGCAGGACCTCGCCGTCATCAGGCTGGAGAGGGTGCCCGAGGGCATGAAGGCGGCCCGCTTCGGCGACTCCTCGAAGGTGGACGTCGGGCAGATCGTGCTGGCGATGGGCTCGCCGCTCGGGCTGTCCTCCAGCGTGACGCAGGGCATCGTCTCGGCGGTCGGACGGACCGTCACCGAGGGCAGCGGCGGGGGCGGTACGGGAGCGACCATCGGCAACATGGTGCAGACCTCCGCGGCCATCAACCCGGGCAACAGCGGAGGCGCCCTGGTGAACCTCGACGGTCAGGTCATCGGCATCCCGACGCTGGCGGCGACCGACCCGGGCCTCGGCGACAGCGCGGCGCCCGGCATCGGGTTCGCGATCCCGGCGTCGATGGTGCGGACGGTCGCCGGCCAGATCATCGAGGACGGCCGGGTGACCGACTCGGGCCGGGCGGCGCTCGGCATCACCGCCCGTACGGTCGTCGACGACGGCTACCGGCCCGCGGGCGTGGCCGTCGTCGAGGTGAGCGACGGCGGGGCCGCCGACGAGGCGGGGCTGCGGCCCGGGGACGTCGTCGTCCGGCTGGGTGACACGGACATCACCACGATCACCTCGCTGGCCGAGGCGCTGGCGCCGATGCGGCCGGGTGACCGGGTGAAGGTGACCTACACCCGCGACGACGACGAACGGACCGCCGAGGTCACGCTGGGCGAGCAGTGAGGGGGCGGGGCGGGCCCTGACCGGGCCGGCCCCGCCCGCCCGGTCAGGCCTTCGGCTCGTCGGCCGCCTCCGCCGTCTCGGCCGCCTCGGCCGCCTCGGCCTCTTCGGCGTGCAGGCTCATCGGGCCGTAGATCTCGGTGGCGTCCTCGAACAGCCGCACCTGGTCGGTGCCGCCCTCCTTGAGGTCCTTCCAGTACTCACCGATCCAGGACTCGGCGTCCCCTTGCGTCGTGAACTCCTCGGGCTGCACCGCGGGCTGGACCTCCGTCCCGTCGGCCGTCTCGAACCGCCACGTCCATGCCGCCATGTACGCCTCCAAGAAATGTGAGCACATGCAGAGCGGAAGCCGGATCTTGGTCCGGCCTCCGACCGCAGCCTATGCGCTGAGCCGGTCGCGCCGTAGAAGGCCGGGAGACAAGAGCGGCCGGGACCGGGGACGGGAGGGGCCGAGCGGGGGCGGGAGGGGGTGAGCGGGGGTGAGCGGGGAGGGGGCCGGCCGCGCTCCGTGGAGGGCCGCCCGCGCTCCATGGGGGCCTCGGGCGCGCATGTCGCGGGGTGACCGGGGAAAATCGGTGCGTGGACGTGACTCTGCTCGGCACCGGTGCCCCCGCGGGACTCCCCCGCCCCGACTGTCCCTGCGCGGCCTGTGCCGCGGCCCAGGGCGAGAACGCGCGCGCGGCGACCGCGCTGCTGGTGGACGGGGCGCTGCTGCTCGACCTGACGCCCGGCGCCGCGTTCGCCGCCGCGCGCGCCGGGCGCTCCCTGACCGGCGTACGGCAGGTGCTGTTGTCGCACCCGCACGACGGCCCCGCCGTGGAGGTGCCGGCCGGGCTGCCGCAGCCGGGGCGGGTGCCGGACGGGCGGGAGCTGGCGCTGCTGACCGGGCACCGGGTGCGGGCGGTGGCGATGGACTCGCCGGGCACCGGGTACGCCGTGAGCGGTCCGGACGGACAGCGGCTGCTGTACCTGCCGCCGGGCGGGGCGCCGGCCGGTCTGGAGGAGCCCGCCGAGACGTACGACCTGGTCCTCGCGGACGTCGTGGGGCGGCCGGACGCGCTGGCGAGGCTGCGGGCGGTGGGCGCGGTGGGCCCGACGACGGACGTCGTCGCCGTCCACCTCGGTCACGACGTGCCGCCGGGACCGGAGCTGGCGCGGCGGCTCTCGGCGGCCGGGGCCCGGGCGGTGCCGGACGGGACGACGCTGGTGGTGGGCTCCTACGAGGACGTGCCCGACGTGCCGCGGCGCACGCTGGTGCTGGGCGGTGCCCGGTCGGGGAAGTCGGTGGAGGCCGAGCGGCGGCTGGAGGCCTTTCCCGAGGTGCTGTACGTCGCGACGGGGGGTTCACGCAACGGGGACACCGAGTGGGCGGCCCGGGTCTGCGCCCACCGGGAGCGGCGGCCGGGGTCCTGGCGCACCGTCGAGACGTGCGACCTGATCCCGCTGCTCAAGGACGACGGGCCGGCGCTGCTCGTCGACTGTCTGTCGCTGTGGCTGACGGACGCGATGGACGCCGTCGGGGCGTGGGACGACGCGGAGTGGGCCGACGGCGGGGAACGGGCCCTGCGGGACCGGGTACGGGAACTGACGGAGGCGGTCCGCGGCACGCGGCGCACCGTCGTGGCCGTGTCGAACGAGGTGGGCTCGGGGATCGTGCCGGCCACGGCGTCGGGCCGCCGCTACCGGGACGAACTCGGTCGGCTGAACGCGGCGTTCGCGGGTGAGTGCGAGCAGGTGCTGCTGGTGGTGGCGGGACAGGCGCTGGTGCTGCGCGGCTGACGGGCGCCGGGTCCCACGGGCGGTACCGCGGGCCCCACGGCGGTGCCGTCGGTCCCGTGGCTGGTACTAGGGGGCTACGGGGCCACGGGGCCACGGGGCTACGGGGCCACGGGGGGCGCTACAGGCACACGAGTGGTGCACAGGGCCCGGGTGCGGTGTACCGGGCCACGGGCGGCACTACGGCGGGGCCGACGGGTACTACGGGGCCGACGGATACCGCGAGGCTGACGGATACCACGGGACTGACGGATACCACGGCGCTGACGCGTCCTTGCGCGCGATGACGCGGTGGGCCCGCGCGCCGGTGAGCACCGTGCAGCCCTGTGCCGCCAGTTCGACGCGCAGACCCGCCGGGTGCGAGGCGCCGGGGACGAGCAGGCGGCGCGGGTCCGCCACGTCCACGAGCAGATGACCGCCGGGGCGGAGCACGTGGAGGGCGGCGCGCAGTTCGGCGCGCGGGTCCGGGACGCGTTCCAGGTGGTGGAAGAGGCTGACGACGTCGTAGCGGGCGCGCAGACGGGCCGCGATGTGCGGGTCCGTCAGACGGCCGACGAACGCCTCCTCGACGCGCTCGACCGCGCGGGCGCGCAGGACGCGGTGGCTGGGGTCCAGGCCGTCGAAGGAGGTGTACGGGAAGTGGGCGCGCGCGGCGTGGGGGAAGTCGGCGTCACCGGTGCCGACGTCCAGCCAGCTCTCCGGGCCGGGGCAGCGGCGGAGCATCGCGCGGGCGGCCAGGCCGTGCCTCAGACGGACTGCGGCCCGGACCAGTGGGTGTTCCGGGCCGAGCGTGGGCGGAGGGTTGCGGAAGGCGTGCCGGCAGTCCAGGCAGCGTTCGAGGACGGATCTGCCGGGGGCGCCCCGGCTCGGTTCCTCGCGGCGCGGGCGGGTGCGCAGCCGCCGGGAGCCGCACCAGGGGCAGTCCTCGCGGCGCGGCCCGTACCGGGGCACGGGAGGCACTTGGGGTGCGGGACGCGGCGCCGAGGGGCCGGAGGGTGCGGAGGGTGCGGACATGGGCGGCTCCCGGCACGAGAGGAGGAGAGCAGACAGGAGGGCGGCATACGACAATCCGCGCAAAACGTTACGTAGGTGATCGCGATCCGGGGCGCAACGACGCCGCCCGGGCGCGGTGCGCACGGGCCCGCCGTCGTGTTCGACCGGGGCCGGTACTGTTCGGCGAATGAGCTCGCTGAATCTCGACGACTTCACCGATCTGATCGAGCGCCCCGACGGCGGGGTGCGCCGCGACGCCGAGGCGCGCCGGGAGCGTCAGGCCGTCCCGCCGGGATCGCTGGGCCGCCTGGACGACCTGGGTGAGTGGCTGGCCGCGGCGCAGTCCGCCGTACCGGTGCGGCCGGTCGAACGGCCCCGGGTGGTGCTCTTCGCCGGCGACCACAAGGTCGCCGAGCTGGGCGTCTCGGCGCGGCCCGCGGGCGGCGCCGGGGAACTGGTGCGGGAGGTTCTGGAGGGCGGCCGGCCCGTGTCCGTGCTCGCCCGGCGGCTCGGCGTGCCGGTGCGGGTCGTCGACATGGCACTGGACTGCGACCCGGAGACGTTGCCGGCCGAGGTGGCGGGGCACCGGGTGCGGCGCGGCGGCGGGCGCATCGACGTCGAGGACGCGCTGACCCTCGAGGAGGCGGAGGCCGCCTTCCGGGCCGGGATGGCGGTGGCCGACGAGGAGGCCGACTCCGGCACCGACCTGGTGGTCCTCGGTGATGTGAGCGTGGGCGGGACCACCGCGGCGGGCGTGCTGGTCGCCGCGCTGTGCGGAACGGACGCGTCGGTCGTCACCGGGCGGGGCGGGCTGGCGATCGACGACCTGGCCTGGATGCGCAAGTGCGCGGCGATCCGCGACGCGCTGCGCCGGGCCCGGCCGGTGCTCGGGGACCAGTTGCGGCTGCTCGCGACGGTGGGCGGCGCCGATCTCGCCGCCATGACGGGCTTCCTGCTGCAGAGCGCGGTACGGAAGACGCCGGTGATCCTGGACGGTGTCGTGTCGGCCGCGTGCGCGCTGGTCGGGCAGCGGGTCGCCTTCCGGGCGCCGGACTGGTGGCTGGCCGCGCACGACAGCGGGGAGCCGGGCCAGGCCAAGGCGCTGGACCGGATGGCCCTGGAGCCGCTGCTGTCCCAGGGCGTGACCGTGGGCGAAGGGGCGGGAGGCCTGCTGGCGTTGCCGCTGGTGCAGGCCGCGGCGGCGTTGGCGGCGGAGCTGCCGGAGGTCTCCGACGGTTCCGGCAGTGAGGCCCCGGTCGACGACGAGTGAGCCGACGCCGCCCCGGCCACCCCGCGTGAGTGCGGGCGGGGGGGCGTGCGGCCCCGCGCTGCCGGCCTGCCGGGACGCCCCCGCCGGCCACCGCCCACCCGTCGCTGCCCGCGGCCGGCGTGTCAGTGGCGGGTGGGGGGCGGGTCGGGGTGGCCGCCGATCCAGTCCTGGACGGCGCGGCGGGGGCCGGACCAACGGCGGTCGTGGCGGTAGGCGCGCAGCCGGGACTTGGCGCGGGCGCGCGGGCGGCGGCCGTAGAAGCGGCGGGCCCAGGGCGGGCCAGGCGGACGGCGCCGACCAGGGCGACGACGGGGACGACCACACCGAAGATCGCGAGGCGGGCCTTGCCCTTCGCCAGGGCGAGGAGGGAGAACAAGAAGTTCCCCGCGACGGTCGCGGTGACGTTGGCGCGGTCCCGCAACTCGTCCTCGGACATGCCGTCGACGCCGAACGGCGTGAATCCGGCGAGCAGCAGGCCGACCAGGGCCGCGGTGACCACCACGACCTCCACGCTCTTGCGGCCCGCCTCGGTCCAGTAGACGTCGTCGAGGTGCAGGATCAGCGCGAACTCGTCGAGGACGAGGCCCGCCCCGATGCCGAAGACCACCGCCGCCAGGGCGGAGCCGAACCCGTGCCGGCCCCCCGCGACCGCGCCGAAGCCTCCGACGACGGTGAGGACGATCCCCGGGACGACGTGGTGGATGTGCACCCCGCCGGCCCGCACGTTGCCGAAGGGGCCTTTCCCGGCCCGGATGAGGCGGGTGACGACCCGGGTGACCACGAACGTCAGCACGAAGGCCGCCAGGGCGAGGAGCAGCGGCAGCTTGCCCGGTTCCATGATGTTGCGCTGCCACCAATCTCCCATATGCGCACTTTAGCCCCGGGCGGGGCTCGTGCCCCGGTGACCGCCGGGTAGTCTGCGCCGGTGCTCAGGACCCCCTTCCCCGACGGCCTCCGTTTCGCGTTCGGCACCCTCACCGTGTTCCCGGTCAGGGTGACCCGTTGGGACCGGGAGGCGGCGCGCGGCGGCATGCTGTGCGCGCCGCTGGCCGGGCTGGCCGTCGGCGCCGCCGCCGCCGCCGTCGGGCTCCTGCTGCTGTTCCTGGGCGCGGGAAGTACGCTCGCCGCGGTCGCCACGGCCGCCGTGCCCGCCGTACTCACCCGGGGGCTGCATCTGGACGGGCTGGCCGACACCGCGGACGGGCTCGGCAGCGGGAAGCCCGCCGAGGACGCGCTGCGCATCATGAAGCAGTCGGACATCGGTCCGTTCGGCGTACTGTCCCTCGTTCTCGTGCTGCTCGCCCAGGTGGCCGCGCTGACCCAGGCCTACGACGCTTCCTGGGCGTGGGGCGCGCTCGCCGCCGTGGTCTCGGCGACCGCCGCCCGGCTGGCGCTCACGCTCGCCGCCCGGGCCGGGGTGCCCGCCGCCCGCCCGGAGGGACTGGGCGCGGCGGTCGCCGGGGTGGTGCCGGTGGGTGGCGCGCTGGCCGTCGCCGCCGTCGTCACGGCGGGCGGGGCGGCGGCGGGCGCGCTCTTCGGGACGTTCGACGGGCCGTACGGCGTGGTGCGCGCGGCGCTCGCCGTGCCGGCCGCCGCCGTCGTCGCCGAACTGCTGCTGCGGCACTGCGTCCGCCGCTTCGGCGGGGTCACCGGTGACGTCTTCGGCGGGGTCGCGGAGACGGCGGCCACCACCGCCCTCGTGGTGCTGGTCCTCGGCTGAGCCCCCGCACCCCGCGAACCCGCGACCCGCCAACCAGGGTCCGGGGGCCCGGGGTTCCAGGGCGGGGTCAGCAGGCCTCGCGCCACGCCCCCAGTTCGTACTTCTTCAGCATCGAACTCAGCCGCAGCTCACGCGAGTCGGCGCAGAACCGCTCGGCCGGCAGCTCGTACTCGACGTGGAAGACCGCCTTGTCCGCGTCGATGAACGGCTGGTTGTCGGCGCACTCGCCGTACTGGGCGCACTGCTCGTTGACCGCGAAGTCGAAGTCGTCCACCAGCTCGGGGATCTGGTCCAGGTCGTTCTTCAGCCCGACGGCCATGCCGCGGTCGTGGGCGAGCTTCGCGATGAGCCGGTTGTAGCGGAGCTGGTCGTCGGCGGTGAGGGGGAAGCCGGTCTCGTTCTTGTAGCCGTCCATGTTGTCCGGCTCGACGGCGTCGAAGCCCTTCTCCCGGCACATGTCGACGCGCTCGGCCATCAGCGGCTCCAGGACGTCCGTCTCCCGGATGTCCAGCCAGCGTTCACCCTCCCAGCCGTTGCCCTTGCCCAGTACCGACTCCGGGAAGTCGCCGGCGTCGGGGCGGAAGTCCTCCCAGGCGCCAGTGGACAGGTAGCAGATGACCTTGCGGCCGTCGTCGTGCAGCGCGGCGACCGTCGCGCCGGTGTGGTCGAAGCCGTCGATGTCGTAGACCGGCACGTCGACGGAGGTGTCGAGCTTTCCGCTGAGCTGCCACTGCCAGGCGGTGCCGGGCCGGGGCTGCCAGCGGTCGCCGCCTTCCGGTTCGGCGCCGGGGGACGACGTGCAGGCCGTGAGCAGCAGAAGCAGGGCTATCGACAGGGCCGGGCGTCTCACGGGAGTTGCTCCAGGGGCGGGGGTGGTGGCGTACGCCAGGAATGATCCCGCATCCCCGGTCCCCCGCGGGCGCGGTCCCGGGTGCCGTACACGCCGACCCGGGTGCCGTACGGCGAACCACGGGACCGCGGGAGAGAGCGATCGCGGTCGCGAGCGTAGGCTCGTGCCGGGTGTTCGCCCGCCCAGGCGGAGACCGCACCGCAGGAGGGATCCAGGGTCGGTTGTCGGGCCCGGTCGACCCACCCGCATTCGGCCATACATGACTTCATACGGAAGCGAGATTTCACCACCGTGACTGCTCTCACTCTCTCCACCGCCGCGGCGCCCGGCCTGCGGGCCGACGCGATCGTGATCGGTGTCGCCAAGGGCAACAAGGGCCCGGTCGTCGCGCCGGGCGCCGAGGCCGTGGACAAGGCGTACGACGGCCGGCTCGCCGGCGTCCTGGAGACCCTCGGTGCCTCCGGCGCCGAGGGCGAGGTGACGAAGCTGCCCGCGCCGGCCGGCTTCAAGGCACCCGTCGTGGTGGCGGTCGGCCTCGGCACCGTGCCCGAGGAGGACGCCGGGTTCGACGCCGAGGCGCTGCGCAGGGCCGCCGGCGCGGCCGCCCGCGCGCTCACCGGCTCCAAGAAGGCCGCCTTCGCCCTGCCGCTGGCCGAGGCCGCCGACGCCGGCGCCGTCGGCGAGGGCGTGCTGCTCGGCGCGTACTCCTTCGAGGCCTACAAGGAGTCCGGCAAGGACCCGAAGGCGAAGAACGGCAAGGCCCCCCTGGCCGAGGCCGCGCTGCTGGGCGGCAAGCCCCGCGACAAGGCGTACAAGGCGGCGATCGAGCGCGCCGCGGCCGTCTGTGAGGAGCTGAACCGCGCCCGCGACCTGGTCAACACCCCGCCGAACGACCTCAACCCCGAGGCGTTCGCGGCCGTCGCGCAGGCCGCCGCCAAGGAGCACGGCATCAAGGTGCAGGTGCTCGACGAGAAGGCGCTCGTCAAGGGCGGCTACGGCGGCGTCCTCGGCGTCGGCGCCGGTTCGGCGTCGGGTCCGCGCCTGGTGAAGCTGTCGTACACGTCGTCCAAGGCGACGAAGTCCCTCGCCTTCGTCGGCAAGGGCATCACCTACGACTCGGGCGGCATCTCGCTGAAGCCGGCCGGTCACAACGAGACCATGAAGTGCGACATGGCCGGTGCCGCCGCCGTGTTCGCCGCGGTCGTCGCCGCCGCGCGCCTCGGCCTGGAGGTCAACGTCACCGGCTGGCTGGCGCTGGCCGAGAACATGCCCTCGGGCTCCGCGACCCGCCCGGGTGACGTGCTGCGCATGTACAGCGGCAAGACGGTGGAGGTGCTCAACACCGACGCCGAGGGCCGGCTCGTGCTCGCCGACGCGCTGTGGGCGGCCTCGCAGGAGAAGCCGGACGCGATCATCGACGTGGCGACCCTGACCGGCGCGATGATGGTGGCGCTGGGCAGCCGGACGTACGGGATCATGGCGAACGACGACGCGTTCCGTGCCGCGGTGCACGAGGCGGCGGAGGAGGTCGGCGAGCCGGCGTGGCCGATGCCGCTGCCGGAGCACCTGCGCAAGGGGATGGACTCGGCGACCGCCGACATCGCGAACATGGGTGAGCGGATGGGCGGCGGTCTGGTGGCCGGCCTGTTCCTGCGCGAGTTCGTCGGTGAGGGCATCACCTGGGCGCACCTGGACGTCGCGGGCCCGGCCTACAACGAGGGCGGCCCGTTCGGATACACCCCGAAGGGCGGGACCGGTACGGCTGTGCGGACCCTGGTGCGGGTCGCCGAGCAGGTCGCCCTCGGCGATCTCGGATGACGTTCGCCCGATAGCTCGGGGTGCGGGTGATTCGGCGGCCGCGAGCCCGTCGCGGATTGTCGCGGATTGTCGTGAGCCCGTCGCGGTTTGTCGCGAGCCCGCGGCGAACCCGCGGCGGGCCGAGGACCGAACAGGGCCCCGCACCCCTGGTGGGCGTCGCCTCCTCCCCCGTCGCAGGGAAACGTGGGACGTCTCACACCCCGGCCCCACGTCTCGTCCGCCCCCTACAAGTGCGAAGATGGGGCTCGGCAGGACAGGGCCCACCCAAGGGCCGAGAACAATGAGCGGCCGGACACCAGCCGCCGACCGGTCACTGGAGACCGGCGTGGCGCACATGCATGGAGGACGTGACGTGGCGAACGACGCCAGCACCGTTTTCGACCTAGTGATCCTCGGCGGTGGCAGCGGTGGTTACGCCGCGGCGCTGCGCGGGGCCCAGCTGGGCCTGGACGTCGCCCTGATCGAGAAGGGCAAGGTCGGCGGTACCTGCCTGCACAACGGTTGCATCCCCACCAAGGCTCTGCTGCACGCGGGTGAGATCGCCGACCAGGCCCGCGAGAGCGAGCAGTTCGGTGTGAAGGCCACCTTCGAGGGCATCGACATGGCGGCCGTCCACAAGTACAAGGACGACGTGATCGCGGGCCTGTACAAGGGCCTGCAGGGTCTGATCGCCTCGCGCAAGGTGACCTACATCGAGGGTGAGGGCCGGCTGTCCTCCCCCACCTCCGTCGACGTGAACGGCCAGCGGGTCCAGGGCCGCCACGTCCTGCTGGCGACCGGCTCCGTGCCGAAGTCGCTGCCGGGCCTGGAGATCGACGGCGACCGGATCATCTCCTCCGACCACGCCCTGGTCCTGGACCGCGTGCCGAAGTCCGCGATCGTCCTGGGCGGCGGCGTGATCGGCGTCGAGTTCGCCTCGGCGTGGAAGTCCTTCGGCACCGACGTCACGATCGTCGAGGGCCTCAAGCACCTCGTGCCGGTCGAGGACGAGAACAGCTCCAAGCTGCTGGAGCGCGCCTTCCGCAAGCGGGGCATCAAGTTCAACCTGGGCACCTTCTTCCAGAAGGCCGAGTACACCCAGGACGGCGTCAAGGTCACCCTCGCCGACGGCAAGGAGTTCGAGGCCGAGGTCCTGCTCGTCGCCATCGGCCGCGGCCCGGTCTCGCAGGGCCTGGGCTACGAGGAGGCCGGCGTCGCCATGGACCGCGGCTACGTCCTCGTCGACGAGTACATGCGGACCAACGTCCCGACCGTCTCCGCCGTCGGTGACCTCGTCCCGACCCTCCAGCTCGCGCACGTCGGCTTCGCCGAGGGCATGCTGGTGGCGGAGCGGCTCGCCGGCCTGAAGACCGTCCCGGTCGACTACGACGGCGTGCCGCGGGTGACGTACTGCCACCCGGAGGTCGCCTCCGTCGGTATCACCGAGGCCAAGGCCAAGGAGATCTACGGTGCGGACAAGGTCGTCGCCCTGAAGTACAACCTGGCGGGCAACGGCAAGAGCAAGATCCTGAAGACCACGGGCGAGATCAAGCTCGTCCAGGTCAAGGACGGTGCCGTGGTCGGCGTCCACATGGTCGGCGACCGCATGGGCGAGCAGGTCGGCGAAGCCCAGCTGATCTACAACTGGGAGGCGCTGCCGGCCGAGGTGGCCCAGCTCGTCCACGCCCACCCGACGCAGAACGAGGCGCTCGGCGAGGCCCACCTGGCGCTGGCCGGCAAGCCCCTGCACTCCCACGACTGACCTCCCTCGGTCACTGGGCGCGACGACACAGACTTCCGCAATTCTTAAGGAGCAACCGAAACCATGCCGGTTTCCGTAACCCTGCCGGCGCTCGGCGAGAGCGTCACCGAGGGCACCGTCACCCGCTGGCTGAAGGCCGAGGGTGAGCGTGTCGAGGCCGACGAGCCGCTGCTCGAGGTCTCGACCGACAAGGTCGACACCGAGATCCCCGCCCCCGCCTCGGGCGTGCTGTCCTCCATCAAGGTGGCCGAGGACGAGACCGTCGAGGTCGGCGCCGAGCTGGCGCTGATCGACGACGGCACCGGCGCCCCGGCCGCCGAGCAGGCCCCGCAGGCCGAGCAGGTCGCCGAGCCGGCTCCCGAGCCCGCGCCGGCCGCCCCCTCCACCGAGCAGGCCGCCCCGGCGCCCGCTCCCACCGCCGAGGCCGCCGCCGGCGGCTCCGCCGAGGGCACGGACGTGGTCCTGCCCGCGCTCGGCGAGTCCGTCACCGAGGGCACCGTCACCCGCTGGCTGAAGTCGGTCGGCGACAGTGTCGAGGCCGACGAGCCGCTGCTCGAGGTGTCCACCGACAAGGTCGACACCGAGATCCCCGCTCCCGCCTCCGGCACCCTGCTGGAGATCGTGGTCGGCGAGGACGAGACCGCGGAGGTCGGCGCCAAGCTGGCCGTCATCGGTGCCGCCGGTGCCGCGCCCGCCGCCGCTCCGGCCGCCCCCGCGGCCCCGGCCCAGCCCGAGCCCACCCCGGCTCCGGCTCCGGCCGCCCCTGCCGCTCCGGCCCCGCAGGCGCCCTCGGCGCCCGCCCCGCAGCAGCAGACCACTCCGGCGCCCGACCCGGCGCCCTCCGCCCCGGTGCCCGCGCCGGCCCCGGCCGCCGCTCCGGCCGCCCCGGCCGCCGCCCAGCCGGTGGACGACGGCGCCTACGTCACCCCGCTGGTGCGCAAGCTCGCCGCCGAGAACGGCGTCGACCTGTCCACCGTCAAGGGCACCGGCGTCGGCGGCCGCATCCGCAAGCAGGATGTCACCGCCGCCGCCGAGGCCGCGAAGGCCGCCGCCCCGGCTCCGGCCGCCGCTGCCGCCGCGCCCGCCGCGAAGAAGGCCCCCGTCCTGGAGGCCTCCCCGCTGCGCGGCCAGACCGTCAAGATGCCGCGCATCCGCAAGGTCATCGGCGACAACATGGTCAAGGCGCTGCGCGAGCAGGCGCAGCTGTCGTCGGTCGTCGAGGTCGACGTCACCCGCCTGATGAAGCTGCGCGCCCGCGCCAAGGACGGCTTCGCGGCGCGTGAGGGCGTCAAGCTCTCGCCGATGCCGTTCTTCGTCAAGGCCGCGGCCCAGGCGCTGAAGGCGCACGCGCCGGTCAACGCCAAGATCAACGAGGCCGAGGGGACCATCACCTACTTCGACACCGAGAACATCGGTATCGCGGTGGACTCCGAGAAGGGCCTGATGACCCCGGTCATCAAGAACGCCGGTGACCTCAACCTGGCCGGCATTGCCAAGGCGACCGCCGACCTGGCGGGCAAGGTCCGGGCCAGCAAGATCAGCCCGGACGAGCTGGCGGGCGCGACCTTCACCATCAGCAACACCGGTTCGCGCGGCGCGCTGTTCGACACGATCATCGTGCCGCCGGGCCAGGTCGCCATCCTCGGCATCGGTGCCACGGTCAAGCGTCCGGCCGTCATCGAGACGGAGGAGGGCACGGTCATCGGCGTCCGCGACATGACGTACCTGACCCTGTCCTACGACCACCGCCTGGTGGACGGCGCCGACGCCGCCCGTTACCTGACGGCGGTCAAGGCGATCCTGGAGGCGGGCGAGTTCGAGGTCGAGCTCGGCCTGTAACCCCGCTGCCAGTGGGTCCCTACGGTGCCCCCGCCCGGAGTTCTCCGGGCGGGGGCACCGTCGTGTCCGGCCGTATGCGGCGTGTAAGTCTCGTCTCACCTGCGTGAAAGCGCCCCCGTGCGCCCTTCCCGCCCGCCGCGACGGCCGTATTGTCTAAGCGTCGAACGCCCCCGGGTCCCGCCCGTCGCCCGGCCACCACCCCTCAACGAGGCCCTACGGGCCGCTGTACTGGATCCGGGACCCTCCCGAAGGAGCTCTCATGACCGCGCCCGTCGTCCACTCGCTGCGCGAACAGATCCGCGAGCACATCCTGGAAGGGATCATCAGTGGACGCTGGCAGCCGGGCGAGCGGATCGTGGAGCGTCGGATCGCCACCGAGCTGGAGGTCAGCCAGACCCCGGTGCGGGAGGCGCTGCGGGAGCTGGAGTCGCTGCGGCTGATCGAGTCGGCGCCGAACAAGGGCGTGCGGGTGCGCAATCTGACCGCCGCCGACCTGGAGGAGAGCTACCCGGTCCGGGCCGGCCTGGAGGCGATCGCGGCCGAACTGGCGGCGGACCGGCTCGCCGAGGACTGCTCGGCCCTGGAACCGCACGTCGCCGCGCTGTACGAGGCCGACCGGGTGTCCGACGGGACGGGCCAGGTGCGGCACACGGTGGGCTTCCACCGGGAGCTGGTGCGGGCGGCCGGCAACTCGGTGCTGCTGCACACCTGGGAAGGCCTGGGTATCGAGGTGTTCACGGCGCTGTCGATACGGTGGCTGGGCACGGTGCAGCAGTCGTACGCGGAGGAGCACGAGGAGCTGGTGGCCGCCTTCCGCCGGCGCGACCCGCGCATCCCCGAGATCGTCAAGGCCCACGTCCTGGGCTGCGCGCCCCGGGCGTAGTTCGTCGCCCCCGCCGCCCGTTCCCGTCCCGACCTCGGTGGGCCGCGCCCCTCAAGGGGCGCGGGGAACCGCGATGCGCCCGCACCCGCCACACAGCCGGAACCACCCGAGCTCCACCGCGCTCACCTGCACAAACCGCCAACTTCTGGGTCACCCCGTGCCACCGCCGGAGGCACCGCGTGCCGACTTTCTCGCGGTCAAGAGGTTTTGCCCCTCAACCCTTTGATCGATCATCGATCAGCGAGTTACAGTCACGTCTGGACTCCCACCAGAGACCAGCCCTGTCCTGCCAAAGACCTAGGGCACCCCCGAACCCTTGCCGATGAGGGAACCCCCTTCGACTGAGGAAGGCGGCGACATGACCGACCCCAAAGCCATCCAGCCGAGCGAGCTCGACCAGCTCCCGGACCGCGACCCCGAGGAGACCGCCGAGTGGCGGGCCTCCCTGGACGCCGTTACCAAGGCGGCCGGGCCGCACCGTGCCGCGTACCTGATGCGCCGCACACTGGAGCGCGCCGAGGGCGCCGGCATCGCACTGCCGAAGCTCCTCGAGACGGACTACGTCAACTCCATCCCGACCGCCGACGAGCCCGCCGTGGACGGCGACGAGGCTCTGGAGCAGCGGATCACCGCCTGGAACCGCTGGAACGCGGCGGCGATGGTGACCCGCGGCAGCAAGTACGGCGTCGGCGGCCACATCGCCACCTTCGCCTCCGCGGCCTGGCTGTACGAGACCGGCTTCAACCACTTCTTCAAGGGCAAGGAGGGGGACGGCTCCGGCGACCAGCTCTACATCCAGGGCCACGCCTCCCCCGGCATCTACGCCCGCGCCTTCCTCGACGGCCGGCTGAACGAGGACCACCTCGACAACTTCCGCCGCGAGGCCGGCGGCAACGGCCTGCCGTCCTACCCGCACCCGCGCCGGCTGCCCTGGCTGTGGGAGTTCCCCACCGTCTCCATGGGCCTCGGCCCGATCTCCGCGATCTACCAGGCGCGGTTCAACCGCTACCTGACCAGCCGCGGCATCAAGGACCTGGCCAACTCCCACGTGTGGGCGTTCCTCGGCGACGGCGAGATGGACGAGCCGGAGTCCACCACCGCGCTCACCCTCGCCTCCCGCGAGGGCCTGGACAACCTGACCTTCGTCATCAACTGCAACCTGCAGCGCCTCGACGGTCCGGTCCGCGCCAACTTCAAGATCGTGCAGGAGCTGGAGGCCCAGTTCCGCGGCGCCGGCTGGAACGTCGTGAAGTCGCTGTGGGGCACGGCGTGGGACGAGCTGTTCCAGCTCGACACCACCGGCGCGCTCGTACGCCGCCTGCGCGAGGTACCGGACGCGCAGGTGCAGACGTACCAGACGCGCGACGCCGCCTACATCCGCGAGGACTTCTTCGGCAAGGACCCGGCGCTCGCCGAGATGGCGAAGCTGCTGAGCGACGACAAGATCCTCGAGTGCTTCCACTACTCGCGCGGCGGCCACGAGTCCCGCAAGGTCTACGCCGCCTACCGCGCCGCGCTCGCCCACAAGGGCGCGCCGACCGTGATCCTGGCCCAGACGGTCAAGGGTCACACCCTCGGCACCGGCTTCGCGTCCAAGAACGCCAACCACCAGATGAAGAAGCTCACGGTGGACCAGTTCAAGGACATGCGCGACCTGCTCGGCCTGCCGATCAAGGACAGCGACTTCGTCGACGGCGTGGTCCCCTACGGCCACCCGGGCGCCGACTCCCCCGAGGTCCGCTACCTCCAGGAGCGCCGCGCCGCCCTCGGCGGTCCGGCCCCGGCCCGCCGCGTGCACCCGCTGGCGCCGCTGCCCGCTCCCGCCGAGAAGACGTTCGCGTCCTTCGACAAGGGCTCCGGCTCGCAGAGCGTGGCCACCACCATGGCCTTCGTCCGCCTGGTCAAGGACCTGGTCCGCGACAAGGAGACCGGCAAGCGCTGGGTGCCGATCGTCCCCGACGAGGCGCGCACCTTCGGCATGGAGAGCCTCTTCCCGTCCCTGGGCATCTACTCGCCCAAGGGCCAGACGTACGAGCCGGTCGACCGTGACCAGCTGATGTACTACAAGGAGGCCAAGAACGGCCAGATCCTCAACGAGGGGATCACCGAGGCCGGTTCGATGGCCGACTTCATCGCCGCTTCGACGTCGTACGCGACGCACGGCGAGGCGATGATCCCGTTCTACATCTTCTACTCGATGTTCGGCTGGCAGCGCACGGCCGACCAGATGTGGCAGCTCGGCGACCAGCTCGGCCGCGGTTTCCTGGTCGGCGCGACGGCCGGCCGGACCACGCTGACCGGTGAGGGCCTCCAGCACGCGGACGGCCACTCCCCCGCCATCGCGGCGACCAACCCGGCCGCGCTGTCGTACGACCCGGCGTTCGCCTACGAGGTCGCGGCGGTCGTCAAGGACGGTCTGCGCCGGATGTACGGCGAGGCGGCCCCGGGCGAGGACCCGAACGTCTTCTACTACCTGACCGTCTACAACGAGCCGATGCCGCAGCCGGCCAAGCCGTCCGGCCCCGGTGTGGACGAGGGCATCGTCAAGGGCCTGTACCGCTTCAACACGGCGGAGTCGGCGGGTCTGGCCCCGGCCGCGAACGCCCCGCGCATCCAGCTGCTGGGTTCCGGCACGGCGATCCACTGGACGCTCAAGGCGCAGCAGCTGCTCGCCGAGGAGTGGGGCGTGGCCGCCGACGTGTGGTCCGCGACCTCCTGGACGGAGCTGCGCCGGGACGCGCTGGACGCCGACGCGGCGCTGCTGCGCGGCGAGGAGCGGGTGCCGTACGTCCGCCGGGTGCTCCAGGGCGCCGAGGGCCCGGTGCTCGCGGTCTCCGACTACATGCGCCAGGTCCCGGACCAGATCGCGCAGTGGGTCGAGCAGGACTGGTCCTCGCTGGGCGCCGACGGCTTCGGTCTGTCGGACACCCGTGAGGCCGCGCGCCGCCACTTCGGTGTCGACGCCGAGTCCATCGTCGTCGCGGCCCTGGCCCAGCTGGCCAGGCGCGGCGAGGTCAAGGCGACGGCCGTGAAGGAGGCGCGCGAGCGCTACGGCCTGTGAGGGCCGGCACGAGCTGAGAGGAGGCCCCCGCCGCGGCGGGGGCCTTCCGCGTCCTCCTGCATGATGTGGGCATGCGCGCTGCCCGCCTCATCAAGATGGTGCTGCTCCTCCAGTCCCGCCCGGCCATGACCGCCGCGGAGCTGGCCCGGGAGCTGGAGGTCTCGGAGCGGACCGTGACGCGGGACGCGCAGGCCCTGTCGGAGGCGGGCGTACCGGTGTACGCGGAGCGCGGCCGGGCCGGGGGCTACCGGCTGATCGGCGGGTACCGCACCCGGCTGACCGGGCTGGCCCGGGGCGAGGCCGAGGCGCTGTTCCTGTCCGGGGTGCCGGGGGCGCTGCGCGAGATGGGCCTTCAGGACGCGGCGTCGGCGGCCCGTCTGAAGGTGTCGGCCGCGCTGCTCCCCTCCCTCCGGGACGCCTCCCGCACGGCGGCGCAGCGGTTCCACCTGGACGCGCCGAACTGGTTCCGGGAGCCGGAGACGCCCGAGGTGCTGCCGGCGGTCGCGGACGCGGTCTGGGACGACCGGACCGTCACCGCGCGCTACCGGCGCGGGGAGGAGGAGGTCGTCCGGGAGCTGGAGCCGTACGGGCTCGTGCTGAAGGCGGGTGTCTGGTACCTGTGCGCGAGGGTCGGGCGGGCCTCGGACGACGGGTCGTTCCGCGTGTACCGCATCGACCGGTTCACGGCGGTGGCGGCGGGTGAGGAGCGCTTCGCGCGGGACGACGGCTTCGACCTGCCCGCGTTCTGGGCGGAGCGGGCCGAGCAGTTCGCGCGGTCGCTCCTGCGGGCGCGGGTCGTGGTGCGGCTGTCGGCACGGGGCGTGCGCGGGCTGCCGTACGCCGTCGACGCGCTGTCCGCCCGCCAGGCGCTGGAGTCCGCTGACGCGCCGGACGCGGACGGGTGGGTGACGGTGACGCTGCCCGTGGAGTCGCAGGAGGTCGCGCTCGTCCAGCTGAGGGGGCTCGGGCCGGAGGTGGAGGTGCTGGCGCCCGAGGCGCTGCGGGAGCGGTGCGCGCGGGACGCGCGGCGGCTGGCGCGGCTGTACGGCGACGGGCCGGAGGGCGACGAGCCGGGCGGCGACGACCTGGAGGCCGGCGAACCGGACGGCGACGAACCGGGCAGCGACGGACCCGGCCGCGACGAACCGGGCCGCGACGAACCGGACGGCGACGAACCGGTCGGCGGCGGGCCGGGCGGCGGTGCGGGCCCGTTCGGCGCATAACGATCCGCCGCACTCCGCGTGCGTCCCACCCCTCCAGGGCCGATGCTGGACCCGTGATGGACGAGACGGAGTTCTGGGAGCTGGTCGACACCACCCGGCAGGGCGCCGACGGCGATCCCGAGGACCAGGCCGACCTGCTCGTGGAGCGGCTCCTCGCGCTGGACCCGGACCTGGTGCTCGACTTCGCCCGTCACTTCGAGGCCCGCTACAACCGCGCCTGCACCTGGGACCTGTGGGGCGCCGCGTGGGTGCTGCTCGGCGGGGCGAGCGACGACGCCTTCGACTACTTCCGGTGCTGGCTGATCGGCCAGGGCCGCGAGGTGTACGAGGGCGGGGTGCACGAACCCGACTCGCTCGCCGAGCTGCTGGACGACTTCGACGAGGAGCTGGACGGCGACGGCGAGGAGCTGGGCTACGCCGCCGACGAGGCGTACGAGCAGCTGACCGGCGCTGTTGCCCCCGACCTGGGCATCGCCCCCGCGCCCTCGGAGCCGCTGGGTACTCCGGTCGACCTGGAGAACGACCGGGCCGTCGCCGAGCGGTTCCCGCGCCTGTGGGAGCGGTTCGGAAAGGACTGACGGTCAGGGCCGGGTGTCCCGGCCCTGGAGCCGGGAGGCCTCCTCCCGGATGTCGGGAAGGCGGGTGGTGAGGGCCGCGCCCGGACAGCTGGTCTGGTAGCCCTCGTCGTGGCCCGCGACGGCGGGCAGGGTGGCGGTGGCGCCGGCGGCGTACCGGCTGAGGCCGTTGCTGGAGACCAGGCTGACCTTCGCGCGCGGGTCGGTGTCGGTACCGCCGAGTTTCCAGGCGGCCAGCGCCGCGATCGCGTCGGTCAGCGCGTCGGGCACGGGCACGCCGGCGGTGAAGGTGCCCAGGGCGGCGATCCCGGTGGTGCGGTGGTTGAAGCCCTGGGTGTGGGCGCCGGTGACGGCACGGTCGATACCGCCGGCGCGGCCCTCGTAGATGGTGCCGCAGCGGTCGACGACGAAGTTGTAGCCGATGTCGTCCCAGTCCCGGGCGCCGGTCTGGCCCGAGTAGACACCGCGGAGGATGGCCGGCACGTCGGCGCAGTCGTAGCCGTTCGGCGTGTCCGTGTGGTGGACGAAGACGGCGAGCACCTTGTCGTCGTAGCGCGGGGGCGGCTGTTCGCGGACGGCGTCGCCCAGCCAGTCCGACCGGGACACGATGGGCGGCCGGGGCGCGGCGTACCGGTCGGCGGCGGGCCCGGCGTGCGTCGCGGCGGCCCGTTCCACTCCGCTCGCGCACAGCGCCAGCGCGGCGACGGCGGCCAGCCCGGGCAGACAGCCGAGCAGTACCCGTACCGCGCCCGGCACGCGGGCGGCGGCGCCCGGCTGGGGAACCGCACGCCGCTCCCGGGCCTCGCGCGGTCCTCGGAAGTCACGCATGGTCCCACTGTCCGGCGGATCGGGTGCGCCCGCGACGTGCGCTGTGCCACTCGGTGGAACCATCGCCCCGGTCCGCGACGTTTTCCGGTTGATCGCACTCGCTCGCACTCGCGCCTGCGGGCCCGGGGTCCGCAGGGGGTCCCAGAAAGGCGGTTCGCGTGGACCTGCTCGACATCCTGCTGGTGCTGGTGGTAGTCGCCTACGCGGCGTCCGGCTACCGGCGCGGACTGGTGGCCGGCTGTGTGTCGCTGGCCGGCTTCGTGGGCGGTGCGGCGGTCGGCGTGTGGATCCTGCCCTGGGTGATGGATCTGGTGACGGCCGGTTCGACGGCGGCGACGGTGACCGCCGTCCTCACGGTGCTGCTGCCGGCGGTGGCGGCCCACGAGCTGGCGGGACGGCTGGCGCTGCGGCTGCGCCGGGAGCTGGACGCCGGGCCGCTCAGGGTGGCCGACGGGATCGGCGGGGCGGTGGCCAACGCGGCGGCGGCGCTGATCGTGGCGTGGGTGGCGGCGAGTGTCCTGACGGCGTCCTCCTCCTCGCTGCTCACCTCCGCGATCCGGGACTCGACGGTGCTGGGCACGGTGCAGCGGGCGATGCCGGACACCACCCCGGCGTGGTTCTCCGGGGCGACGTCCGCGCTGACCGAGGCGGGGTTCCCGCAGGTCTTCAACCCGTTCCAGAACGAGTCGACCGCCAAGGTCCCCGAGCCCTCCGGCGACAGCGTCACGGCGGCGGCCACCAACGCGGCCAAGCGCAGCACGGTCAAGGTCGAGGGCGTCGCCGGCACCCAGGGCCGGGAGGGCAGCGGCTTCGTCTACGCGCCGGAGCACGTGATGACCAACGCCCACGTGGTGGCGGGCATCGACGACCCGACCGTGCGGGTCGGCGGGGTCGGGCCGTCGTACGAGGCGCGGGTGGTGCTGTTCGATCCGGGCAAGGACGTGGCCGTGCTGTTCGTCCCGGACCTGTCCGCTCCCGTCCTGCGGTTCGACGACGACGCGGACCGCGGCGACCCCGCGGTGGTCGCGGGCTATCCGCAGGACGGCGACCTGGACCTGCGCGCGGCGACCGTGGCGGACCGGATGCGGGCGACCGGGCAGAACATCTACAGCGACGCGAACGTCACCCGGGAGATCTACGCGATCCGCTCCACGGTCCGCCCCGGCAACTCGGGCGGACCGCTGCTGACCACCGACGGCCGGGTGTACGGCGTGGTCTTCGCCCGCTCCACCTCCGACGCCCGGACCGGTTACGTGCTGACGGCGGACGAGGTGGCCGCCGACGCGCGGCGCGCGGCGGACGCGACGGAGGCGGTGGACACGGGCGAACCGGTCACGTCTTGAGGACGGGAACGGCCGGGGACGGTCAGGGCCACCGGGACGGTCAGGGACCGACCAGTGACCGCCCCATCGTCACGTCGTCGACGTACTCGCCACCGAGGTGGAACTCCTCCGGCTGCACGCCCTCGACGACGAAGCCCTCGGACTCGTACAGCTTGCGGGCCGCGGTGTTGTGGCCGAGGACGCGCAGGGTGATGCGCCGGGCCTCCAGCCGGCGGGCCTCCTCGACGGCGGCCCGGACGAGGGCGCGGCCGACGCCGTGGCCGCGGGCCGCGTCGGCGACGGCGAGGCCGCGGATCTGGCGTACGTGGGCGTTGGACGCCAGCGGCGTGGGGAAGCCGAGGCGGACGTAGCCGACGACGGCGCCGTCGAGTTCGGCGACCAGGTGGTCGGCGGGGCCGGAGGTCTCGCGGAAGAAGGGGTCGTCCGGTTCCGGCCGGGGCGATACGGCGTGCAGGTAGGACCAGGTCTCGTGGTCGAGCCTGCGCAGCGGCTGCTCGTCGTCGGACCTGGCGCGGCGTATGTGCGGAGCTGGCATGACGATCACTGTACGACGCGGTACCGGGGGTCCGGTCCGGGGTTTTCCGGGGTCCACCCGGCAGGATGGACGCATGGACGATGGACGCTTGGGCGGGGAAGCCTCCCGCATCGCGGTGGCCGGCGCATCCGGTGTCATCGGCAGCGCGCTGGTGCGGTCCCTGACCGCCGACGGGCACGAGGTGGTGCGCCTGGTACGCCACGCGCCCCGGGGGAAGGACGAGGTCCGGTGGGATCCGGAGTCCGGACGCGTGGACGCGGCGGGACTCGCCGGGTGCGACGCGGTGGTCAACCTGGCCGGGGCCGGGGTGGGCGACCGGCGCTGGACCGACGCGTACAAGACGCGCATCCGCGACAGCCGGGTGCACGGCACGGCGGCGCTCGCGGAGGCCGTCGCCTCGCTGGAGCGGCGTCCCCAGGTCTTCGTGAACGGCAGCGCGATCGGCTTCTACGGGGAGACCGGCCACCGGGCCGTCGACGAGAGCGCGCCCGCCGGAGAGGGTTTCCTGCCGTCCGTGTGCCTGGAGTGGGAGGCCGCCGCGGCCCCCGCCCGGGAGGCGGGCGTACGGACGGTGTTCGCGCGGACCGGGCTGGTCGTCGCCCGCCGGGGCGGGGCCTGGGGCCGGCTCTTCCCGCTCTTCCGGGCGGGGCTCGGCGGACGGCTGGGCGACGGCTCCCAGTACTGGTCCTTCGTGGCGCTGCACGACGAGGTGGCGGCGATCCGGCACCTGCTGGACCGCGAGGACCTGTCCGGCCCGTTCAACCTGACCGCCCCGCACCCGCGGACGAACCGTGAGATCACCGCGGCCATGGCACGCGTACTGCGCCGCCCGGCCCCCTTCGCGGTACCCGCCCCCGTCCTGCGCGCGGCGCTCGGCGAGATGGCCGGCGACGTCCTGGGCAGCGCCCGGGTTCTTCCCACCCGCCTGCTGGACTCGGGCTTCCGCTTCGCGTTCCCGGAGATCGACGGGGCGATCCGGGCGGCGCTGTGAGGTGAGGCCGGTCGGTCGGTCCGGGGCGAGCCGGGACCGTCGGTCCGAAGCCGCCCGGACCGTGGGACCGAAGCCGCCCGGACCGTGGGACCGAAGCCGCCCGGACCGTGGGACCGAAGCCGCCCGGACCGTGGGACCGGAGCCGCCGGCCCCCGTGGGCGGGGGCGGCGGCCACGGCCGTGCTGTGAGCCCGACAGACCCCGCGAGCCCCGCAGACCCCGTGGGCCCCGCAGGCCCCCTCCGGGCCCCCTTGGCCCCGTAGACCCGGCGCGCGCGCCGCACTCCGTGCGTGACCGTTCCGCGACACCTTCCGCCCCTTTCCAACCGCGTGCCGACCACCTGACGGCCATACGGCACCCGCATGCGACCGGCGTGCGACCGTGCCCTGTCTCCGCGCGACCCCTTTTGACCATTTCCGGCCCTAACCTCGACTCGAACTCGGGTATCCCTCAAGCCGGACGGGGGCATGACGTCTCCAGCGGCCGCGCAACCTCGAGGAGGGGCACGTGCTTGAGCCCGCGTACCAGGCGGACGTCGTCGTCGTGGGGGCCGGCATCGCCGGACTCGCCGCGGCGCATCGACTGACCAGCGCAGGAGTTACGGTCACGGTCCTGGAGGCCGCCCATGGTGTGGGCGGCCGGATGGCGACCGAGAAGGTCGACGGCTTCCGGCTCGACAGAGTCGGACAGCTGCTGTCCACGGCATACCCAGAACTGCGCCACCTCCCCGGGCCGGACGGCCTCCCGCTGCTGCCCTTCGCGCCCGGCGTCCTGCTGCACAGCGAAGGCCGGCACCACCGCGCGGGCGCTCCGGCGGGCGCACGGGGCGCAAGGGGCGCAAGGGGCGCACTCCACGCTGTACGCGCTCTGGCGAGCGCCCCCCGGTCGGTGCCCGCGCCCCGGCGCCCGGTACTCGCGCCGCGGGCGTCCGGAAGGCCCGTGCCCGTGCCCCGCCCCCGGGCGGGCGCCCCGCTCGGCACGGCCGTCGACCAGGCCCGGCTCGGCGCCGCGCTGACCCGCCTGGCGAACACCCCGGTCGAACGGCTGCTGGCCCGCCCGGAGCTGCCCGCCGCCCAGGCGCCGACGGTGCGGGGGCTGCCGGTCCGCACGATCGACGGCTTCCTCCGCCCGCTGCTCGCCGCCCTGCTGTGCGACCCGGACCTCACGACCTCCAGCCGGTGCGCCGACCTCGCGCTGCGCGCCTTCGCCGCCGGACGGCTCGGACTGCCCGAGGGCGGCGCCGAGGCGCTGCCGGAGCGGCTGGCACGGGCGTTGCCGCCGGGCACCGTGCACACCGGCGTACGGGTCACCTCGGTCGCCACCAACGCCGTGACCACCGCGGAGCACGGCGTCATCCGCTGCCGGGCCGTCCTGGTGGCGACCGACGCGCGCGCCGCGGCCGAGCTGCTGCCGGGTCTGCGCGTGCCGGAGTTCCATCCGGTGACGGTGGTGCACCACACGACGGACGAACCGCCGACGACCGGCACCTCCCTGCTGCTGGACGCGGACCGCGGCGGTCCGGTCGCGCACACGGCGGTGGTCAGCCACGTGGACCCGTCCCGCGCACCGGCCGGGCGCACCCTCGTCTCCTCGACGGTCCTCGGCCCTCCCCCGCCCGACGTCGACACCGCCGTACGCATCCATCTGTCCCGCCTCTACGGCACCTCGACCACCCGCTGGGAGACCCTCGCCGTGCGCCACACCCCCGAGGCGGTCCCGGCCATGCGCCCGCCGCACGACCCGCGCAGGCCGGTACGGCTGCTGGCCGGCCTGTACGTGTGCGGCGACCACCGCGACACCAGCACCGTCCAGGGAGCGCTGCACTCGGGCCGCCGTGCCTCGGCGGCGATCCTGACGGACCTGGGGGCGGGCCGGCCGATGCACACCGCCGACCCCCTGCCCACGGCCCGAGCCGCCTGACGGGCTCGCGGCCCCCCGCGCCTGACGGACCCGGGCCCCTGCCAAGGGCCCGGGCCGCCCGGCGGACTCGCCCCCGGGCTATCCCAGCGCCGCCACCTTGTCCCGGTACCCCCGCACCGGCGCCGCGTCCCGGTACGGCTCCAGGCGCCGTTCGAAGTCGCGTACGTACTCCGCCGCCCGCACCGACCGCATCTCGGCCGCCTGCCCGGCCGCCTCGGCGGCCAGCTGGCAGGCCTGGTCGAGTTCGCCGAGGCCGAGGCGGGCGGTGGCCAGGACGACCCGGCAGAACAGCCGGCTGCGGGCGTAGACGGGGGCGCGCAATTGCAGTGAGCGCTCCGCGTGCTGGGCGGCGGCGCGGAACTGCTGGAGGTCGCGGTGGCAGTGCCCGAACTCGTCGGCGAGCTGCGCCTCGTCGAAGAAGCGCGCCCAGTGCGGCACCTCGTCGCCGGGCCGGGCCGTCTCCAGGGCGCGCTCCGCCCTGACCAGCGAGGCGGTGCAGGCCCGCACCTCGCCGAGCAGGCCGTGCGCCCGCGCCTCGACGGCGTGCAGCAGCGTCTGCACCACCGGCGGCGCGGAGGTCCCCACACCCTGCTGCGCCACCCGCGCGAGCTGTACGGCCTCGCGCCCGTGCCCCAGGTAGACGGCCTGGCGGCTCATGGTGACCAGCACGTAGGAGCCGTACGCCCGGTCCCCCGCCGCCTGCGACAGCCGCAGCGCCTGCACGAAGTAGCGCTGGGCGAGGCCGTGCGCGGCGATGTCGTACGAGGTCCAGCCGGCGAGCCGGGTCAGGTCGGCGGCGGCGGCGAACAGCCGGCGGCCGGTCTGCTCGCCGTAGGTGCCGCGCAGCATCGGCTCCAGCTCGTGTTCCAGGTAGCGCACCAGTGCCTGGCGGGCGTGCCCGCCGCCGTACCGGTCGTCCAGGCTGCGGAACAGCTCGCCGACCGAGCGCAGCGCGGCGAGGTCGCCGCCGGTGACCTTCTGGCCGGGGCCGCGCTCGGCCGGGGCCCGCCGGCGCGACGGGTCGAGCGGGACGGTGGTCCTGGGAGCCGCCGGGCGGCCCTGGGCGGGGATGCGGACGGGCACCTCGGTGCGGGCCACCTTCTCGTCGGCGCGGCCGATGAGCCAGTCCCGGCTGGGCACGACGAGGCCCGCCGGGGTGAAGGCGATCTTGCGCAGTTCGGCGTGGCTGCCGGAGTCCTTGCGCCACAGCCCGCCGACGATGTCGATGGCCTCCTCCGGGCCCGCGGCGAACTCCAGCCCCGCGTAGACGGGCGCACAGGCGTCCAGGCCGAGGTCCTGGGCGGTGAGGCGGCGGCCCAGGCGCCGGGTGAAGACCTCGGCGATCAGGGCCGGGGTGGTGCCGCGGGGCTGCTGGCCGCGCAGCCACCGGGTGACGGACGTCTTGTCGTATCTCAGGTCCAGGCCGTGTTCGAGTCCGAGCTGGTCGACGCGACGCGCGAGACCCGCGTTGGAGAACCCCGCTTCGGCGATGAGCGCGGCGAGCTGGCGGTTGGGGGTGCGCTGCGCGGGTCGTTCCGTCATGGTGCGGTGCGGTCTCCTGCCTTCCGGGCCGTTCGATGTGCCCGGAGCGCCTATGAGCAGCCCTTATGGCCTCGTGAACGGCGCGAATGTAGCGGAGAGTAAGCACTCGATCGCACAATTCGCCCAGCATTCATCCGATCGTGTGAGGATTGCCCGCCCGGCTGACGACGAACGGGCGGTCGTACAGTGGCGTGGGCACGGTTCGTGCCTTACGACCTTCCAGGGAGGCACTTGCCGTGAGTGAGCTGCGGTTCGTCCGCATGGGGTTCGGTGCCGAACGCGTCGAGTACCAGGAGGCGTGGGACGAGCAGCGCCGGGTGCACGCCGCGCGGTTCGCCGACGAGGTCCCCGACACGGTGCTGCTCCTCGAACACCCGCCGGTCTACACCGCCGGCCGGCGTACCGAGGACAGCGAGCGTCCGCTGGACGGCACGCCGGTCGTCGACGTGGACCGCGGCGGCAAGATCACCTGGCACGGTCCGGGCCAGCTGGTGGGCTACCCGATCCAGAAGCTCCCGCGCCCGGTGGACGTGGTGGCGCACGTACGGCGGCTGGAGGAGGCCCTGATCCGCACCTGCGCGGAGTTCGGGCTTCAGACCAGCCGGGTAGAGGGCCGCAGCGGGGTGTGGATCCTCGGCGACCCGGTGGAACGGCGCCCGGCGTTCGGCGGGCTCTCCCTGGACTTCGACCCCCGGCTGGCCGACGACGAGTTCGACCCGCGGATGAACGGGCCGGAGTACGCCCCGTCCAACGCGGGGCAGCGCCGCGAGGACCGCAAGATCGCCGCGATCGGCATCCGGGTCGCCAAGGGCGTCACCATGCACGGCTTCGCCCTGAACGTGAACCCGGACAACAAGTGGTTCGACAGGATCATCCCGTGCGGCATCCGCGACGCGGGCGTCGCCTCCCTGGCGAACGAACTCGGCCGCGACGTGACCATCGAGGACGTACTCCCGGTGGCCGAACGCCACCTGCGGGACGTACTGGAGAACGCGGACCTGAAACCGCGGGTGATCGAGAAGACGCCGGCTGCTTGAAGCCGACCCGTCCGGTCCTGCCAGGCGGAGGGCATAAATCCAGCCCGTCCGGCGTTTGAGGACGAGGCCGTTCAGGCCGAAGCGGGGGCCTGGGGGCGGCAGCCCCCAGCGAGGCCAGCACCCTCGCCGGGCATTCAAATCAACGGGCGTACGCTTAAAGGCGCCGAAGAATCAAACGCTAGGGAGCCGGTCGTGTCCGCAGTCGCACCCGACGGACGCAAGATGCTGCGCCTGGAGGTCCGCAACAGCCAGACCCCCATCGAGCGCAAGCCCGAGTGGATCAAGACCCGGGCGAAAATGGGCCCCGAGTACACCAAGATGCAGAACCTCGTGAAGAGCGAGGGCCTGCACACCGTCTGCCAGGAAGCCGGCTGTCCCAACATCTACGAGTGCTGGGAGGACCGCGAGGCGACCTTCCTCATCGGCGGCGACCAGTGCACCCGGCGCTGTGACTTCTGCCAGATCGACACCGGCAAGCCCGAGGCACTCGACCGCGACGAGCCGCGCCGGGTCGGCGAGTCCGTGGTCACCATGGACCTGAACTACGCGACCATCACCGGTGTCGCCCGTGACGACCTGCCGGACGGCGGCGCCTGGCTGTACGCCGAGACGGTCCGCCAGATCCACCAGCAGACGGCGGGGCGCGAGGACGGCCGGACCAAGGTCGAGCTGCTCGCCCCCGACTTCAACGCGGTGCCGGAGCTCCTCCAGGAGGTCTTCGCCTCCCGCCCCGAGGTCTTCGCGCACAACGTCGAGACGGTCCCCCGGATCTTCAAGCGCATCCGCCCCGGCTTCCGCTACGAGCGCTCCCTGAAGGTCATCACCGACGCCCGTGACTACGGTCTGGTCACGAAGTCGAACCTGATCCTCGGCATGGGCGAGACCCGTGAGGAGATCAGCGAGGCGCTGCGGCAGCTGCACGAGGCCGGCTGCGAGCTGATCACCATCACGCAGTACCTCCGCCCGTCCGTGCGCCACCACCCCGTGGAGCGCTGGGTCAAGCCGCACGAGTTCGTGGAGCTGCAGCAGGAGGCCGAGCAGATCGGCTTCTCCGGTGTGATGTCGGGCCCGCTGGTGCGCTCGTCGTACCGGGCCGGGCGGCTCTACGGGATGGCCATGGAGCAGCGCCGGTCCGCCACCGTGTGAATTCACGCACAAGTCACTACTCGCCAGTAATGGCCGATACGCCGCGGTCCCGACCGTCCTCGCAGATGAGGACACCGGTCGGGGCCGCGGCGCCGTCGCGGCCCCCGGCATCGCGGCTTCATGTCCGTTTGACCGGCGGGTCACGCCCTGGTAACACCAATCAGTGACCCTGAAATCACACCACGTACACCGTCTCCGCACCCGGAGCCGTACCGAGGGGGATCTCCACGATGCAGGCCGCGCCCGTTCGCGCCACCGCCGTTCGTGCCACCGCCGTCCGTGCCACCGCCATCCCGTCGTTCGCCACCGCCCTGCGCGCCGTCGAGTCGCTGCTGATGAGCGGTGGCCAGCGCACCGCCCGGCGCAACGCCTGGACCTCCGTGCTGGAGGACCGCCGCCGCGCCAAGGACCGGATCGAGACGGAGCGCGTCCTCGGGCAGTCCGTCGTCGGCCGCCCCTGACCGACGCCCCCGGCCCCGCCCCGGTCCCCCGGCCCGCCTCCCCGGGCCCGTCCCTTCTCCTCACGCCGGGCACTGCCGTCGTCGGCGCTTTCGGGGGCACGTAGACTTCCTGTCATGGCGAGGAAGGAACCTGCAGCGGACGCTGCGAATCCCGGGCGACTGAAGCAGATCGCTCTGACCTACAAGATGACCCGCAAGGCCGACAAAAAGATCGGTCTTGTACTCGCGGGTGTCGGCATCGTCGTCTTCGGTGTCTTCCTCGCGATCGGTTTCTTGATCGGTCACCCCATCTATCTCGGCATCCTGGGCCTGCTGCTCGCCTTCCTCGCGACGGCGATCGTCTTCGGGCGCCGGGCCGAGCGGGCGGCCTTCGGCCAGATGGAGGGCCAGCCGGGCGCCGCAGCGGCCGTACTGGACAACATCGGCCGGAACTGGACGACCACACCCGCGGTGGCGATGAACCGCAACCAGGACGTGGTGCACCGCGCGGTCGGCAAGGCCGGCATCGTGCTGGTCGCGGAGGGCAACCCGAACCGGGTGAAGTCCCTGCTCGCCGCCGAGAAGAAGAAGATGAACCGCATCGTGGCCGACGTGCCCGTGCACGATCTGGTCGTGGGCACCGGTGAGGGCCAGGTCGAGCTGAAGAAGCTCCGCACGACCATGCTCAAGCTCCCCCGCGTCCTGTCCGGCCCGCAGGTCACCGTGACCAACGACCGGTTGCGCGCGCTGGGCGACCTGATGAGCAACATGCCGCTGCCCAAGGGCCCGATGCCGAAGGGCATGCGCATGCCCAAGGGCGGCAACCCCAGGCAGCGCTGACCCGACAGGACTCCGACACGCCGGTACGGCGACGGGGGCGCCCGACTCAGCCGATGCGCGGCTTCCGCCGCGTGGCTCCGGGCGCCCCCGTCGTCGTACCGTCCGCGCTCGCCGTACCGTCCGCGCTCGCCGTACCGCCTCCGACCGCCGGTGGGCTCAGGGCGTCAGATCCGTACTTCCACGGTGCGCGCCACCCGGTCGTGCAGGCCGCGGCCGTCGCGGTCCCAGATCAGCGCCGGGAGGGCGAGGCACAGCAGGACCGAGCGCAGCAGGGCACGCGCCGGGCTGGGGCGGCCCGTGCCCAGCTCCACCACGCGCAGGCCGAAGAGGCGCTTGCCCGGGGTGAAGCCGACCGTGCCGACGGTCAGCACGCTCAGCAGGAAGTAGATCAGCAGGGCCCAGTTGCCGGTCGCCTGGCCGTAGCCGTCCGTGATCAGGCCGTATGCGATCAGGAGACACAGGCCCCAGTCGACGGCCAGCGCGCCGAGCCGCCTGCCCGGCCGGGCGATCGAGCCCGGCCCGTCTTCCGGCAGACCCAGCTGCTCACCCCGGTATCCGAGATCGGCGCCGGCCCCTTCGATGGCCGCGCGCGGCCCGGAAAGCCACGATCCGATTGCTTGCCTGTTGTCCACCCGTCCACGGTACTGCGCCCGTATATGACCGGCGTACGGCGGGGTGTGGCGGGCCGGGATGAGGCCTACGCTGGAACGGAGCCGGTTAACTTCTGCGAAACAAACGGGTCACGCCCGAGAAATCACCCGTCCCTAGGGTCGAGGAAGCGTGTGCCACCCGCACTGGACGCACGAACGATCTACCACCCCGGCGGGACGGTCGGGAGTAGGAGGAGCTGGATGTTCCAGAACGCCGACGACGTCAAGAAGTACATCGCGGACGAGGACGTCAAGTTCGTCGACGTCCGGTTCTGCGACCTGCCGGGCGTCATGCAGCACTTCACGTTGCCCGCCACGGCGTTCGACCCCGACGACGAGCAGGCCTTCGACGGATCCTCGATCCGCGGCTTCCAGGCCATCCACGAGTCGGACATGTCGCTGCGCCCCGACCTGTCCACGGCGCGGCTCGACCCGTTCCGCCGGGACAAGACCCTCAACATCAACTTCTTCATCCACGACCCGATCACGGGCGAGCAGTACTCCCGCGACCCGCGGAACGTGGCGAAGAAGGCCGAGGCCTACCTCGCCTCCACCGGCATCGCCGACACGGCGTTCTTCGGTCCGGAGGCGGAGTTCTACGTCTTCGACTCCGTCCGCTTCGCCACCAGCGCGAACGAGTCCTTCTACCACATCGACTCCGAGGCCGGCGCCTGGAACACCGGCGCGGTGGAGGACAACCGCGGCTACAAGGTCCGCTACAAGGGCGGCTACTTCCCGGTCCCGCCGGTCGACCACTTCGCCGACCTGCGCGCCGAGATCTCCCTGGAGCTGGAGCGGTCCGGTCTCCAGGTCGAGCGCCAGCACCACGAGGTGGGCACCGCCGGCCAGGCCGAGATCAACTACAAGTTCAACACGCTGCTCGCCGCCGCCGACGACCTCCAGCTCTTCAAGTACATCGTGAAGAACGTGGCCTGGAAGAACGGCAAGACGGCGACCTTCATGCCGAAGCCGATCTTCGGCGACAACGGCTCGGGCATGCACGTCCACCAGTCGCTGTGGTCGGGCGGCGACCCGCTCTTCTACGACGAGCAGGGCTACGCCGGCCTGTCGGACATGGCCCGCTACTACATCGGCGGCATCCTCAAGCACGCCCCGTCGCTGCTGGCCTTCACCAACCCGACGGTGAACTCCTACCACCGCCTGGTGCCGGGCTTCGAGGCGCCGGTGAACCTGGTGTACTCGCAGCGCAACCGCTCCGCCGCGATGCGTATCCCGATCACGGGCTCGAACCCGAAGGCCAAGCGCGTCGAGTTCCGCGCGCCGGACGCCTCCGGCAACCCGTACCTGGCCTTCTCGGCCCTGCTGCTGGCGGGCCTGGACGGCATCAAGAACAAGATCGAGCCGGCCGAACCGATCGACAAGGACCTCTACGAGCTGGCTCCCGAGGAGCACGCGAACGTGGCCCAGGTCCCGACCTCCCTCGGCGCGGTCCTGGACCGCCTGGAGGCCGACCACGAGTTCCTCCTCCAGGGCGACGTCTTCACGCCGGACCTGATCGAGACGTGGATCGACTTCAAGCGCGCCAACGAGATCGCGCCGCTGCAGCTGCGTCCGCACCCGCACGAGTTCGAGATGTACTTCGACGTGTGATCGACGTGTGATCGACACCCGGGTCGGCCCGGGCCGTCCGGCGCCCCCGTCTCCTGCTTGCCAGGGGCGGGGGCGCTGTCGTCGGACCGGTGGTGCGGTGGTTCGGTGGCCGAAAAGCTTCACAGGGGGAACCCGACCCGGAATCATGTTCACTGACACGGTTGTTCGAGTCAGGGGACGGGGAGAGGGACCGGCGATGTCCGAACGGAACGACGAGGAACGCGAGTTCGACATCAAGTGGGCTGACGGTGCCGAGCACAAGGAACCCTCCGCACGCGCCCGGATGCTCGCCGCGCGCTGGAAGGAGAACCCGCCCGGACCGGTCCCCTTCCGCGCCGATCCGGAGCACAGGGGGCGCGGACACCGGTCGTCCTGGGTGTCGACCGTCGTGGTGCTGGGCTGCGTGGCCGCGGTGATCGTCCTGCTCGGGTACATCAACTACCGGACGCCCTACTAGACCGCGTGGCCGCACCAGGACACGACGGGCGGGCGGGCGGGCGGAGGCCGGTATGAGTGACGGACGGCGGCACATCGGGACGGCGGAGCGGCGGGACCGGCTCGCGTCGCGGCAGCGGCTGGCGGGCGAGGTGCGGGCGGGAAGCCCTGAGGAGGTCGCCGGTTCGCTGATCGCCCTGCACGGCACCGACCCCGCGACGGTGTACCTGGCCGTGGGCGCCCGCCTGGCGGACGCGGCGAAGACCGTGGGCGAGACGGAGCGCGCGCTGTACGAGGACGGGACGCTGGTCCGGATGCACGGCATGCGGCACACCGTGTTCGTGTTCCCGACGGAGCTGACCGCGGTCGTACACGCCTCGACCGGCCTCGCGGTCGCCGCCCGGGAGCGGGCCTCGCTGCTCAGGCAGATGGCGGCGGCCGGGGCGCCGGACGCGGCCTGGCTGACGGAGGTCGAGGAGTCGGCGCTGGCCGCGCTGGCCCGGCGCGGCCAGGCGACGGCGGCCGAGCTGGCCCGGGACGAGCCACGCCTGAAGGAGCAGTTCGTGTACGCGGCCGGGAAGAGCTACGAGGGCGTGCACACCGTCTCCACCCGGCTGCTGAAGGTGCTGGGCGTGGAGGGCAGGGTCGTCCGGGGGCGCCCGACGGGCTCGTGGACGTCCAGCCGGTTCCGCTGGGCGCCGGCGCCCGGGCATCCCGGGCTGGAGGCGGCCGGGGCGCAGGCCGAGCTGTTGCGTGGGTGGCTGGCGGCGTGCGGGCCGGCGACCGAGGACGACCTGAAGTGGTGGACGGGGTGGCGGGTGACGGAGGTGCGCCGGGCGCTGGCCGCGATCGGCGCACAGGCGGTGTCGCTGGACGAGGGCACGGGGTACGTGGTCGCCGGTGACGCCGGCCCGGCCGCCGGGCCCGCCGGGCCGTGGGCGGCGCTGCTGCCGGCCCTGGATCCGACGGCGATGGCCTGGCAGCACCGGGACTGGTACCTCGCGCCCGAGCTGCGGCCGATGCTCTTCGACCGCAGCGGCAACGTCGGCCCGACGGTGTGGTGGAACGGCCGCGTGATCGGCGGCTGGGCCCAGCGGGCCGACGGCGAGATCGTCTGGCGGATCCTGGAGAGCGAGGGGACCGGCCGTGAGGCCGAGGCCGCGATCGCGGCGGAGGCGGAACGGCTGCGGGCCTGGGTCGGGACGACACGGGTCACTCCCCGGTTCCGGACGCCCCTGGAGCGTGAGCTGTCGGCGTAGGCCGCTACTCGCTCCGGGCGACGGCGACCGTCGGTGAGGTCCGGGAGGCGCGGAGGGCCGGCACCATTCCCGCGGCGGCGGTCACCAGGACGAGGGCGGTGAAGACCGCCGCGAGCTCCCCGGCCGGCACGCTGAACGGGGCGCTCGTCTCGGCGACCCGGACCACCAGCCAGGAGTACGGCAGGCCGAGGGCCAGACCGAGGATCCCGCCCAGGACTCCGTAGAGCGCGCACTCCACCGTGACCATGCGGTGCACGGCCGCTCCGCTGAGCCCCAGGGCCCGCAACAGCCCGAACTCGCGCCTGCGCTCGACGACGGTGAGACTCGCCGTCGTCGCGACACCGGCGACCGCCACCAGGACGGTCAGACCCAGGACCATGATCACTGTCGTGGCCATCGTGCGCAGGTCGTCCGACCCTCCGGCCTGTCCGGCCGGCTCCTCGGCCATGACCCGGCCGTCGCCGCGCTCCGGGCCGGTCAACGTGTCGGTGATGGCCCGCTGTGCGTGTATCCGCCCCTGAGCGCCGTCTTCCGAGGCGTTGGCGGTGACCATGGTCGGCGCCGCGTCCGCTCCCATACGGGTGAGATCCGCGGCGGTGACGAAGAATTCGCCTCCGTAGGGGCCGGCCCCGGACAGGGTCGCCGCCACCGTGAGGTGGACGGGCCGGCCCTCGAACTCCAGCGTCACACGGTCGCCCGCCCGGACGCCGAGCCGGTGGGCGTGGTCGGCGTCCACGACGACGTGGGCGCGTTCGAGGTCGCCGAGGGAGCCGGTGCGGGCGGTCAGGCTCACACCGGAGCGGACGGTGTCGAGGTCGAGGTCGGAGACCGTCGCGCCGCGGGTGCTCTCGACGGCCTCCGCCGTGCGGAACGCGGTCACGTCGGTGAGTTCGGGGTGGGAGTCCAGATCGGCGGCCAGCGACCGGTCCAGCGACTCACTGTCCCTGGCGTACAGGGAGAAGTCGGCGGGCGACTCCACCGCCTGCCGGTACCGCTCGTAGGCGCTCAGGGAGGCGAGGCAGGTCAGGGTCGAGCCGACCAGGCAGACGCCGAGGGCCACGACGACCGAGACCGAGGCCGCCCTGCCCGGCGCGCCGCCCACTCCGGCGACCGCGAGCCGGCCGGCCGCGCCGGTGCGGCGCAGCGGGACGGCCACGGCCGACAGCACCGGCCGGACCAGACGGGGGCCGAGGGCGATCAGGGCCAGGAAGGCCAGCCCGCCCGAGAGCACCACGAGGGTCAGCGCCGCGAACCGGTCGTACTCCGTGTCGCCGGGCCGGGGCAGCCCGTCGTACTGCTGCCAGGCGAGGAGCGCCGCGCCCGACGCGCACAGCAGGCCCAGCAGGGTCCGGCCGGTGCCGCTCGCCGTGCCCTCCCCGGACGCCGCGCCGCGCAGGGCCTCCAGCGGGGAGACCCGCGAGGCGGTCAGGGACGGGGACAGGACCGCCAGGACCGCCAGGAGGCCGGTGCCGGCAACGGTGAGAACGGCCTCCGTCAGCGGGAGGTGGGAGGGGGCGAACAGCTCGGGCCCCAACCGCCGGGCGAGCGGCGGGACGAGCTGCCCGCAGCCCCAGGCCGCCAGTACCCCGGTCGCGCCGGCCAGCAGGCCGACCACGGCCCCTTCGGCGACGAGCGCGGCGGCGAGCCGTCGCGGGCTCGCCCCGATGGCGCGCAGCAGCGCCAGCTGGCGTACGCGCCGCGCGAAGACGATGCGGAAGGTGGAGGTCGCGACGAGGACGGCCGCGCCGACGGCGACGGCGAGGAAGACGGTGACCAGCTCCAGGACGTCCTTGGCCTCCGCCACCGCCTCCCGGGCCTCCTGGTCGCGCACCTCGTCCCCGGACCGCACCCGCGCTGCGGGCACCGCCTGCCGGATCCGCTCCGTCAGCTCGGCCGACGCGGAACCGGACGCGGAGGATCCGGAGGAGGCGGAGGACGCGGTCTCGGTTCGGATGTCGACGCGGGAGTAGCCCGTCACGCCGAGCAGTTCCACGAGGTGGGGGCCGGGGGCGTACCCGGTGGGCCGCGCGTCGTTCGTGGCGGTGCTGCGGACGATGCCGCTGACCTCGACCGTCACCCGTCGGGTGCCGTCGCCGTCGGGTTCGGGCCGCAGCAGGGTGAGCGACGATCCCGGAGCGAGACCGTACTCCCGCGCGGCCCGCGTGTTGACGGCGAGGCGGCCGGGGCCGGCGGGGTACGTGCCGTCCAGCAGCCGGACTTCCGCCAGGGCGCCGGTGCCCGGGTCCGCGGAGAGTTCGAGGTAGCGTTCGACGGCGCTGCCGTCCAGCGGGCTGCCGCCGTCGATCCGGCCGACGGCCTCGGTGACCGAGGGCGTCCTCCGGATCTCACGGAGGCGGTCCTCGCCGATGTCCTCCCCGTCGTCGCCGGGTGTGACCACGACCGACACCGCTTCGGGTGTTCCGCGGAACTTCTCGACGACGGTCGCGGTGATGATCTGCTGGGCCATGACGGTCCCGAACACGACGAACGCCGCGATCAGCAGCGACAGTCCGGTCGCCGCGAACCGTCCGGGCCGCCTGAGGAGTTCCGCCACCTGGGAGCCCAGGACGGTCGCACGCCACGGGGTGCTCATCGCCGCCTCCCCATGAGGTCGGTGGCGAGTGCGGCGGCCCGTCCGGAGGGGTCGGTGTGCTCGTCCTTCACCACGCGTCCGTCCGCGAGAGTCAGTACCCGGTCGGCGTACCGCGCGGCCGCGGGATCGTGGGTGACCATCACGACGGTCTGGCCGAGGTCGTCGACGGACTGACGCAGCATGGCGAGGACTTCGGCGCCGGACCGGGAGTCGAGGTTGCCGGTGGGTTCGTCGGCGAAGACCACGGCCGGCCGGGCCACCAGCGCCCGTGCCACGGCGACCCGCTGCTGCTGGCCCCCGGACAGCTCGGCGGGGCGGTGCGACAACCGGTGCGCGATGCCCAGGACTTCGCAGATGTGGTCCACCAGGCCGCGGTTCGGGCGGCGCCGGCCGGCCAGGGTGAGGGGCAGCACGATGTTCTCGTAGGCCGTCAGCTGCGGCAGCAGGTTGAACGACTGGAAGACGAACCCGATCCGCTCCCGGCGCACCCGGGTCAGCTGCCGGTCGGCCAGCCCGGTGATCTCCGTTCCGTCCAGCACGATGCTGCCGGAGGTGACGGTGTCGAGTCCGGCGACGCAGTGCATCAGCGTCGACTTCCCGGACCCGGAGGGGCCGACGACGGCGGTGAACCGGGCACGCCGGACACCGACGGTCACCTCGTCGAGGGCCCGCACCTCCGAGGTGCCCTGACGGTAGGTCTTCACCAGGGCGGTGGCGGTGATGACGTCGTCCGGTGTGTGGTCGCGGGTGGCGGTGTGGAGAGTCATGGGGGCGGTTCCCGCGGTCCGGGTCAGGAGCCGAGCGGCGGCATGGACAGGGTGACGCCGGAGTCCGAGCAGTGTCCCCGCGCCTCGTCCTGGAGGTTCTCCACGTCCTTCGCGGACGGCGCTTCGGGGGACTTCTTGGCGGTCTCGACCGCCCATCCCTCGTACTGGGAGATCTTGGCTCCGAGGTAGCCGTCCTTCATCTGCTCGCGGCGCTCGTCACCGGTCTCCCGCCACCACTTCTCCGCGGCCGGCACGGGGCCGGTGGAGATCTCCTCGGCCTCGGTGACGATGCGCTGCGCCAGCCGGCAGTCCTCGGCGGACGCCTGGCTGAGCTCGTCGCGGTCCTGCCACCAGTACGCCGCCCCGGCGAGCAGGGCCGCGGCGGTCACGGCGGTGACCGCGGCGACGACGAGACGGTTCCGCTTGCGGTTCCGCGTGGCGGGCGTGGTGGGCGTGGTGGGCGTGGCGTTCATCGGGTCCTCCGGTGTCTTCTCGGCCGCGTTCGGCGACAGTGAGAAGTCTGGAGTTCGGCGGCCCGCGGGGCATCGGCCACGAATCCGAGATGCGGGGCGGCTGATCTGGCACACCGGTCGGGGTGGTTCCCGCACCCTCGGGGGCAGAGCCCGGGGGCGCTTCTGCACCCTCAGGGGGAGGGACGGACCAGCCCCGACTCATAGGCGAACACGACGGCCTGGGCGCGGTCCCGAAGGTGCAGTTTGGCCATGAGGTTGCCCAGGTGCGTCTTCACCGTGGCCTCCGCGACATACAGGTCCGCCGCGATCTCGGCGTTGGACAGTCCCCGGGCGACCAGGGCCAGCACGTCCCGCTCGCGCGCGGTGAGGGCGTCCAGCCGTTCGGCCTGTCCGTTGGCCGGTCCCAGCCGGTCGGAGACCCGGTCCAGGAGCAGCCGGGTGATGCGCGGCGCCACCACCGACTCCCCCGCGGCCAGGACCCGGATGGCGTTCACGACGTCCGCCGCGGGGGCGTTCTTCAGCAGGAATCCGCCGGCTCCGGCGCGCAGCGCCGCGAAGGCGTCCTCGTCGTTGTCGAAGGTGGTCAGCACCAGCACGCCGGGCGGGGCGTCCAGCCGCATCAGCTGCTCGGTGGCCTGGATGCCGTCCATGACGGGCATGCGGATGTCCATGATGACGACGTCCGCCTCGACCTTTCGCAGCAGCTCGAGGGCGTCCGCCCCGTTCTCCGCCTCACCGACCACCTCGATGTCGTCCTGACCGGCCAGCACCATGGAGAAGCCGGCCCGTATCAGCGGCTGGTCGTCCACCACGGCCACCCGGATCGGTCTGTCCGCCTGTGTCATCACTTCGTCCTTGTCGGAATCGAGGCCCGTACGTACCATCCGCTGCCGAGCCGGGGGCCGGCCTCGAAGCCGCCTCCGGCGAGCTCCGCCCGCTCCCGCATGCCCACGAGTCCGTTGCCTCCCGAGCGCCCGCCGACGCCGCGGCCGGCGAGGGTGCCCGCTCCGTCGTCGACGACGCTGATCAGCAGGGTGCCCTGCTCCTCGTGGAGCCGGATGTCGACCCCGGCGCCGGCTCCGGCGTGGCGGAGCACGTTCGTGAGGCACTCCTGGACGATGCGGAAGGCCGTCATCTCCTCCGCCGGTGACAGGCGTCCTTCGCCGACCTCGACCGACACGTCCACGGTCAGCCCGGCGGCCCGTGCGCGTTCGGCGACGACCTTGATCTCGTCGAGGGTGATCAGGCGCCGTGGCGGGCCGCTGTCGGCGGAGTCCGGGTTTCCCTCGCGCAGCACCCGGACGATGCGGTGCATGTCGTCGATCGCGTCCCGGCCCGTGGCGGCGATCGTCTTCAGCGCGGACTCCGCCATGTCCGGCGACTTGCGCAGCACCGACTCGGCGCCGTCGGCCTGGAGGATCATCACGGCCAGGCTGTGCGCCACCACGTCGTGCAGTTCACGGGCGATCTCGGCCCGCTCCCGGGCCGCGGCCAGCCGGACCCGCTGTTCCTGGTCCCGCTCCGCGTGCCAGGCGCGG
Organism: Streptomyces sp. NPDC017225; assembly: GCF_044331465.1. NCBI lineage: Bacteria > Bacillati > Actinomycetota > Actinomycetes > Kitasatosporales > Streptomycetaceae > Streptomyces > Streptomyces sp. NPDC017225. The sequence goes on from NZ_JBIRNE010000003.1 coordinate 318,962, forward strand.
GCCGCCTGGCTCTCGGCGTAGAGACGCCGCGTGTGCAGGGCGAAGGCCGTCAGCCAGACCGTCAGCGTCAGTCCCCAGAAGATCGGGAGTGTTTCGAGGTCGGCGAACGGCTCGATGCCGAGGGGCGGCATCCCCACCGTCCCGGCCGCCGTGACCAGCAGCACCGCGGCGCCCGCGAGATACGGCAGCCAGGTGGTCCGGGAATGGTGGACGACCGACAGCATGGCGAACAGCACGGCCGCGTTGTACGAGGCGGGCGCCGACGCCAGCGGCTCCTCGGGCACGTCGTGCAGGGCGAGCTGGACGGCGCTCAGCGCGAGGACGACCGCCATCACCGTGCCGGGGTACCGTCTGCGGGCCAGCAGGCACAGTGCCATCAGCCAGCCCAGCAACAGGTCGTACTCGGCGTCGTAGTACCAGGTCGCCACCATGACCACCAGCGCCATACCGATGTCGCACGCCCGGGCGACGGCGCGTCCGTACCGCCCGGACAGCGCCATCCAGGCCGACGGGACCGGGACCGTCCTCTCCTCAGCCAACCGTCGTACCCCTCTCCTCCCGGCGCGGGCGCAACCACGTGACCCGCGGCACACAAGTGCCGCGGGACCGTGAAGACTTCGCGATGAGGGCGGTGCCCTCACGCGCCCATACTGCCTCAGCACCAGGCCGGGCGGCACGGCGGCGCCGGGCGCATCGAGGACCGAGTGCGCCCGGCGACGGTGACGGTGACGCGCTCAGCGGTTGTAGCGCATGAACGCCCGCACCATGTGGCACGTGATGTCCGACGGCGGGTGGACGCCGATCAGCTGCGCCGTGGTGCGGATCCTCTCGTTGCGGGCCTGGTCGGGCAGGTGGACGCCGGAGTCCAGCAGGGCGATGGCGAGCCTCATCGCCTTGAGCCGGCGGTTGTGCGTGACGTACCACTCGCGGGGGCGGCCCGCCGGCAGCGGACGCTTCTCCACGGGTTCGTACGGCAGGTCGAGCAGGACGGGCCGCTTGGTGGTGGACTGGGTGGGCAACGGCTTCGGCTTCAGTGCGGCAGCGGGCACGGGCATCCTCCTGTCGCGGTCAGGGCGTCGTCCGGACCCCCCGGCGACACCCTCGAACACTGCTTCCATTTTACCGCCCACCACTGACAAACGCCCCTGGCCACAAGGGCTTTCGGGGGCGCTGCGACGCACGGGGCGAACGAGTTCCGGCGCCCTCGGGCTACCGTGTGCGGCATGGAGATCTGGATCAACCCGGCCTGCTCGAAGTGCCGCAGCGCGATCAGCCTGCTCGACGCCGAGGGCGCCGACTACACCGTCCGCCGCTACCTGGAGGACGTACCGAGCGAGGACGAGATCCGCGAGGTGCTCACCCGCCTCGGCCTCGAGCCGTGGGACATCACCCGCGTCCAGGAGCCCGCCGGCAGGGAACTGGGTCTGAGCGACTGGCCCCGTGACGAGGCGTCACGCGACCGCTGGGTCATGGCGCTCGCCGAGCACCCGAAGCTGATCCAGCGCCCGATCGTCACGGCGGACGACGGAACGGCCGTCGTGGGCCGCACCGATGAGGCGGTTCGAGACGCTCTGTCCCGTTAGACGATGACGTGTCGTGCGCCGTGACTCGGAGCGTCCCACGCCGTTGCCCGCCGCCGTCCCGCCCTCCGGCGCGCCCTCGCCGCTCGCACGCCCGCCAGTGCGCCCGGGTCAGGTTCGCCCGACGTCAACGACGACGTGGTGGCGTACGAGCGGGGCGGTGCGTGACGCGGGTTACGGGACGCGGGAATCGGAGGCAATCGGGCCCTTCGTGGACGGCGTACGGGAGGCGGTGGCCGAGGGCGGGCGGGAGCCGTGAGAGACGCGCCACACCGATCCCGGGTAACACGGGGTTCACATACGGGCAACGGACGGGAAATCGCCGGTTGGCACGCTGCACGGCAGTAGACGCGGTGCCCCGGTTGCCGCAGCGCCGCGGCACCCCGCAGTGCGCCCAGACCCACCCCGAAGGATGTGTCCCCGTGACCTTCAAGGCCGAGTACATCTGGATCGACGGCACCGAGCCGACGGCCAAGCTCCGTTCCAAGACGAAGATCATCACGGACGCCCCCGCCGGTCTGGACGCGCTGCCGGTCTGGGGCTTCGACGGGTCCTCCACCAACCAGGCCGAGGGCCGCTCCTCGGACTGTGTGCTCAAGCCGGTCTTCTCCTGCCCCGACCCGATCCGCGGCGGCGACGACATCCTGGTGCTGTGCGAGGTCCTCGACACGGACATGACGCCGCACCCGACCAACACCCGCGCCGCGCTGGCCGAGCTCGCCGAGCGGTTCGCCGCGCAGGAGCCGGTCTTCGGCATCGAGCAGGAGTACACCTTCTTCAAGGGCTCCCGCCCGCTCGGCTTCCCCGAGGGCGGCTTCCCGGCCGCGCAGGGCGGCTACTACTGCGGTGTCGGCTCGGACGAGATCTTCGGCCGTGACATCGTCGAGGCGCACCTGGAGAACTGCCTGAAGGCGGGCCTCGGCATCTCCGGCATCAACGCCGAGGTCATGCCCGGCCAGTGGGAGTTCCAGGTCGGCCCGCTGTCGCCGCTGGAGGTCTCCGACCAGCTCTGGGTGGCCCGCTGGCTGCTCTACCGCACGGCCGAGGACTTCGAGGTCTCCGCCACCCTGGACCCCAAGCCGGTCAAGGGCGACTGGAACGGCGCGGGCGCGCACACCAACTTCTCCACCAAGGCGATGCGTGAGGGCTACGACGCGATCATCACCGCCTGCGAGTCGCTCGGTGAGGGCTCCAAGCCGATGGACCACGTCAAGAACTACGGCGCGGGCATCGACGACCGCCTCACCGGCCTGCACGAGACCGCCCCGTGGAACGAGTACTCCTACGGCGTCTCCGACCGCGGTGCCTCGGTCCGCATCCCGTGGCAGGTCGAGAAGGACGGCAAGGGCTACATCGAGGACCGCCGTCCGAACGCCAACGTCGACCCGTACGTGGTGACCCGCCTGATGGTGGACACCTGCTGCTCCGCGCTGGAGAAGGCCGGCCAGGTCTGATCCGCGCCCCACCCGCGCACCGGGGGCGTCCACCACGACGGTGGACGCCCCTTCGCGCTGCCACCGTGCGGGACGAGCGAGCCGGGCCCGCCCCACACCGGCCGGCGTCCACACAGTGAGAGACGTCTCCTCTCCCGGGCCACCGTCTGCTTCAATAAGCCCATGGTCGGCTTCCGGAAGAACGCGGCGACGGGTCGCCACGACCTCGAGCCCTTCTGGCCCTCCCGTCAGCACGACGACTTCGACCGGGTCTGTTGCCGCGCGACGAACGCGCCGGCCCGCTAGAAAGCCGTACCCCCAGGCCTTCGGCCGGCGCGCACGACGTACGTCCCGCGACGCGCCCGACCACGACATCGCGCCCGTCGCCCCTCCCGACGAACCTCTCGCGCGAAAGAGCTGACGTCTCATGGCGACCACCCGTTCCCTGCCCACCGCCACCCTCGACTCCCCCGCCTCCGCCACCGCTCTCCCCGGCGCCGGCGACCACCGGCACCGGCTGCGTGCCGTCGACCGGGACGAGGTGGTGGACGTCGCGGCCCTGCTGCCGCCCGGCGCCACCTGGCTGCCCGCTCCCCCGCACGCCCTGCCCCCGCTGCCCGGCCGGCCGCCGATGGTCGGCTACCTGGTGCTGGTCCCGGCCGACCGGTACCAGCCTCCGTTCCCGCCGGCCGGCGTGCCCGGCGCCGCACCGGAGGACACCGGGGAGGGCATCGACGGCCGGCCGGGCGACCCGCTCGTCCGGATCGACACCGCGCGGCGCGTCGCCGCGGTGGACGGCCGGGAACTCGGCCTGACTTACCTGGAGTTCGAGCTGCTCGCCCATCTCGTCGCCCACCCGCACCGCGTGCACACCCGCGATCGGCTGGTCACCACGGTGTGGGGGTACGGCCACGTGGGCGACGGCCGCACCGTCGACGTGCACGTGGCCCGGCTGCGCCGCAAGCTCGGCTCCGAGCACCGCCGGACGATCCAGACCGTCCGGCGCGTCGGCTACAAGTACACGCCGCCCAGGGGCCGCTGAGCCTCTGCTGTCGGCAGACCGGCGTTCCCTTCGGCCCCCGCGCCGGGCACAGTGTCCCGCATGAGGCTACTGGTGCTGGGCGGTACGGAGTTCGTGGGACGGGCCGTGGTGGAGGCGGCGCTCGGAGGCGGCTGGGAGGTGACCGTCTTCCACCGCGGCCGGCACGCGCCGCCGCCCGGGGCGCGGACACTGCGCGGCGACCGCACCGCACCCGACGGGCTCGCCGCCCTGGCCGACGGCGCGTGGGACGCCGTCGTCGACACCTGGTCGGCGGCGCCCCGCGCGGTGCGGGACACGGCGCGGCTGCTGCGGGACCGCGCCGGCCGGTACGTGTACGTGTCGAGCTGCTCGGTGTACGCCTGGGCCCCGCCCGCCGGGTACACCGAGGACGCGCCGCTCGTCGAGGGCGCCTCGGCGGACGCCGGGCAGACCGACTACGCCCGCGACAAGCGCGGCGCCGAACTGGCCGTCCTGGACGCCTTCGGCGCGGACCGCTCGGTGCTGGTCCGCTCCGGGCTGATCCTGGGCCCGTACGAGAACATCGGGCGGCTGCCGTGGTGGCTGAACCGCGTCGCACGCGGCGGCCCGGTCCTCGCGCCGGGCCCGCGGGACCTCCCCCTCCAGTACGTCGACGTCCGCGACCTCGCCGACTGGATGCTCGGCGCGGTGGAGCGCGAGCTGAGCGGCCCGTACAACCTGGTCTCCCCACCGGGGCACACCACCATGGGCGCCCTGCTCGAAGCCTGTGTCGCGGCCACGGGCGGCCCGGCCGGGCTGCGCTGGACCGCCCCCGACGACGTCCTCGCCGCCGGCGTCGAGCCCTGGACCCAGCTACCGGTGTGGACGCCCCCGGGCAGCGACCTGCACGACGCCCTGCACGGCGCGGACGTCTCCCGGGCACTGGCGACCGGCCTGAGCTGCCGGCCGGCCGGTGACACCGTCGCCGACACCTGGACCTGGCTGCGGGACATCGGCGGCACGGCGCCGCGGCGCCCGGACCGGCCGCCGGTCGGACTGGACCCCGAGACGGAGGCGAAGGCCCTCGCGGCGGACGACGCTCCCTAGCGTGTACCGGGTCACCAGGTGTATCTGGCACCACCCCCCGGCCGGGGGGCTCGACCCAGTGACCAGCGCCTTCGCATCGGTGAGACTGACTGCATGAACACCGAGACGAAGCACGACGACCGGCAGAGCGACCGACGGACACCGTCACGGACCCGCGACATGGCGCTGTCGGCCGTGCGGGGCCTGGCGCTGGCGTTCATCTCGCTGCCCGGCGCGGTGCTGTGCTTCTGCCTGACCCTCGTGTCCGTCGCGCTCGTCCCGATCGGGATCGGCCTCGTCACCACGCCCTGGGTGCTGACGGGCGTGCGGATGTTCGCGGACTGGCGCCGGCTGCTCGCCGCCGAGTGGGGCGGGGTGCGGATCCAGCGGGCGTACCGGCCGCTGCCCGAGAACGCCAACCCGTGGGCGCGCACCTTCGGAATGCTCAGCGACCCGGCGACCTGGCGGGACTTCATCTGGCTCCCGGTCGACATGACGGCGGGCTTCGTCACCGCGCTGCTGGCCTTCGCGCTGCCGCTCTACCCGCTGGAGGGGTTCGCCATCGCGGCCGGGCTGTGGCGGGTCTGGTCCGACACCTACTGGTACGGCTTCGTGCCCGTCTCCGACCAGACCACCGCGTTCTACGCCGCCGCCCTGGGCGCCGTCCTCCTCGTCGCCGCGTACTGGCTCAGCCCGCTCCTGCTGCGCGCCCACTTCCGGCTCACCGGCGCGGTCCTCGGCTCGGACCAGGAGGAACTCGCCCAGCGGGTGCGCGTCCTGACCGAGACCCGCCGCGACGCCGTCGACACCTCCGCCGCCGAACTGCGCCGCATCGAGCGTGACCTGCACGACGGGGCGCAGGCCCGGCTGGTCGCCATGGGCATGGACCTCGGCACCATCGAAGCGCTGCTGGAGAAGGACCCGGAGCAGGCCCGGCTGCTCCTCGCGCAGGCCCGCCGGTCCTCCGCCGACGCCCTGACCGAGCTGCGCGAGCTGGTGCGCGGCATCCATCCGCCGGTGCTCGCCGAACGCGGCCTGGGCGACGCCGTACGGGCCCTGGCGCTGCGGCTGCCCGTCGCCGTCGAGGTCGACGTGGACCTGCCCGGCCGCGCCGACGCTCCCGTGGAGTCCGCCGCCTACTTCGCGGTCAGCGAGATCCTCACCAACGCCGTGAAGCACTCCGGCGCCGACCGGATCTGGGTCGACGTGCACCACGCCGAGGGTCAGCTGCGCGTCGCCGTCACCGACAACGGCAAGGGCGGTGCGGTGCCCGCGGCGGGGTCGGGCCTGGCCGGGGTGGAGCGCCGGCTCGGTACATTCGACGGCGTCCTGGCCGTCAGCTCGCCCGCGGGCGGCCCCACCATGGTCACCATGGAGATCCCTTGCGCGTTGTCCTAGCCGAAGACCTGTTCCTGCTGCGCGACGGACTGGTCCGGCTCCTCGAGGCCCACGACTTCACGATCGCCGCGGCCGTCGAGACCGGCCCCGAGCTGTCCCGGGCGCTGGCCGAACTGGAGCCGGACGTGGCCGTCGTCGACGTACGCCTGCCGCCCACGCTCACCGACGAGGGCCTGCAGTGCGCGCTCGAGGCCCGCCGCCGGCGGCCGGGGCTGCCGGTCCTGGTCCTCTCCCAGCACGTGGAGCAGCTGTACGCGCGCGAGTTGCTCGCCGACGGCAGCGGCGGGGTGGGGTACCTGCTCAAGGACCGGGTGTTCGACGCGGAGCAGTTCGTGGACGCGGTACGGCGGGTGGCGGCGGGCGGTACGGCGATGGACCCGCAGGTCATCCAGCAACTGCTCAGCCGGCGTGCGGCGGAGGACCGGCCGCTGGAGCGGCTCACCCCCCGGGAGCGGGAGGTGCTGGAGCTGATGGCCCAGGGGCGGACCAACGCGGCGATCGCCGGCAAGCTCGTCGTCACGGAGCGGGCGATCGCGAAACACACGGCGAACATCTTCGCCAAGCTGAGCCTCGAGGTCTCGGACGACGACAACCGCCGTGTACTGGCGGTTCTCGCCTATCTGGACCGCGGCCGCTGACCTCGTCGCCGATCCCACCCGTCCCACCCGTCCCCCAGAACCCGGCGATTTCCGAGACGGGTGAACACCCTTGGAGCGGCTCCCGTAGTTAAGGGAGCCGCTCCCTTCTGGTCGGGCGTTTCGACGCCCGGTGCTCCTCGACGAAGTCGGAGGAGTCCCGTGACTCCGCCCACCGCTGAGGCGGCGGGCTGCCGGCCCGGAGGCTGCGGTCCAGCCCGAACCGACCCTTCGCGGGGCAAAGGACAGACCACCAGAGAGCACAGGGAAGCGATTCCCCCCTCGACCGAGGCCGAGGGCCCCTCGCTAGGAGACTGATGGGACGCAACACGAGAAAACGCCGTACGCCGCTGGCCACCAAGGTCGTCGCCGGGGCGGCGGCCCTGGCGGTCGGCGGCGGCGGTCTGCTCTGGGCCAACTTCAACGCCTCCGCGCACGAGGAGGACCGGGCCCACGACCGGACACGCTCCGCCGCCGCGCAGGTCGCGACGATCGACTGTCCCGACGTCGGCCAGCGGATCTCCGACGTGCCGGACCGGGCGCGCGGGGAGGTCGACGGCGAACTCGCCGCGATGGACAGCCAGATCACCGACGCCTACAAGCGCCTCGCCACCACACGCCGCGCGCAGGCCGGTGACTCGCGGTACGTCCAGAACGCCATCCTCGGCCCGCTCAAGGACCGCCGGAAGGCGGTCATCGACCGGATCCAGCTGGAGATCGACCGGGCCGGCGGCCGGGCCGACGAGAACCTGGACGAACTGGCCCCGTGCCAGGGCCGGCCGGCGGAGCAACCGCAGAACGGCGACGGCCAGAACGGCGGCGACGGCCAGGGTCAGGACGACGGCCAGAACCAGGACGACAACGGCAACGGCGTCGCGGGTCCGGTGGCCGACGACTTCATCGACATCGCCGACGTCGAGCCGAACTCCCGCGACAGCCGGAACGGCCTGGCCGCCGACGGCGACGGTGGCTCCACCGGCAGCTTCACCTCGGACTGCGGTGTCAACGAGAACGACGTCTTCAACAGTGACAACCTGATCGCCGCCCCGGGTGTCGACAACGGCGCGCACCACGTGCACGACTACGTCGGCAACCAGGACAACGACGCCTTCTCCAGCGACGAGGACCTGGCGAACGCCGAGACCTCGTGCCAGAACCAGGGCGACAGGTCCACCTACTACTGGCCGGTGCTGCGGCTCCAGGACGGTACGGACGAGTTCGACGCGAACGACCTGGGCGGTGGCGCCGAGGGCAACATCGGCAGGATCCTTCAGCCGGCCCAGGCCGAGCTGAGGTTCGTCGGCAACCAGCGGAGCGACGTGGTCGCCATGCCGAGGTTCCTGCGCGTCATCACCGGTGACGCCAAGTCCTTCACCAACGGCGACGCGAACGCCAACAGTTCGTGGAGCTGCACCGGCTTCGAGGACCGGCAGATCACCGACAAGTACCCGCTCTGCCCCGAGGGCAGCCAGGTGGTGCGCACGGCCAACTTCCAGAGCTGCTGGGACGGCCAGAACACCGACAGCGCCAACCACCGTGACCACATGGCGTTCGTCCAGCAGGACGGCAGCTGCGCCAACGGCTTCCAGGCCGTCCCCCAGCTGCGGATCCGCCTGGTGTACGACATCCCCACGCCGACCGTCGAGGACGGCGTGGTGCGGAACCCGTACGCCGTGGACAGCTTCCCGGAGCAGCTGCACAAGCCGATCACCGATCACAACGACTTCATCAACGTCATGGACGAGGACCTGATGAACGAGGTGGTCGACTGCGTCAACAGCGGCGAGGACTGCCAGTAGTCCTCCCGGGGGCCGCGTGGGAGGGGGCCGGTGGCGGTATGCGCCACCGGCCCCCTTCTCCTTCGCCCCCCGTACGGGTCAGCTCCCGTGTCCTCCGTGCCCCCCGTGCCCCGGCGCGTGGCTGCCGCCGCCGTCGTGCCGGGTGCCCTGCTCCAGGGTCCCGCCGAGTGTGCCGCGCAGGTCCGCCACCACGTCCTGGTGGCCGACGGCGACCCACTTGCGGCCGACGAGGTAGTGACCGCCGTAGTCCTTGGCCGTGTTGATCCACTCGCGCTGGCCGCGGTCGGTGGCGAAGGTGGCGAGGACGTACTTCTCGTCACCGTTCTCGCAGATGGCCTGGCGGATGGTGTCGGCGTCGGTCTGCATGTCCGGGGCGCACCTCGCCTGGGCGGCCAGGTGCTCCAGGCTGCCGGTCGCCGTCTCGGGCACGGCCGCCTCGCCGTCCCCGTCGGTGCCGCAGCCCGTCAGCGCCACCACCGCCACCGCTGCGGCCAGCGCGAGCATCGTTCGGGTCGGCCTCATGTGTTCCTCCGGTCCGTGGTGGCGACATGCCGCACGGAGCCCCGGCGAGGGCTCTCGTCATCGATACGGCCCCGGGACGCGAAGTATTCAGCGATCCTGGTGCCTTTCGGGGCACGCCCGTGCGAAAGTGGCGCCGTGGACCAGGAGTGGGAAGACCGGGTGGCCGCCGCGTGGGCGAGGTTCGACGGCGTCACCGAGGAGGACGCCGCCGCCTTCCGCGCGGAGATCGACGCCCTCGCGGACGAGTTGCCCGCCGACAGCCCCCTCGGCCTGTTCGAGCGGGCCTGCGCCTGGGACTCCACGGGCCACTCCGGCCGGGCCGTGCCGCTGTACCGCGAGGCTCTGGCGCGCGGACTGGGCGAGGTCAGCGGTTACAAGGGCCGCCGGGCGAAGATCCAGCTCTCCAGCTCCCTGCGCAACACCGGGCACCCGGAGGAGGGCGTCAAGCTGCTCTCGCCCGAGCTGCTGAGGCCGCCGGACGAGCTGGACGACGCCGTACGGGCCGTGCTCGCGCTCTGCCTGTCGAGCATGGGCCGCGACCGCGAGGGCCTGTCGCTGGTGCTCGGCGCCCTCGCGCCCCATCTGCCGCGCTACCAGCGGTCGATGGCCGCCTACGCGCGGGCGCTGGTGGAGCCGGCGGACTGACCCGGGCACGGTGACCATCCACCGATTCGCTCGTTCTGCTGAACGTGCAGTCACAGGATGTCGCCCCGCGCCCCGCACCGTCCTCCACCTCCCCGGCCGACCCGGTCGTCGGCGTCGCGCAGGCCGAGGCCGCGCTCGTCGAGCACTATCCGCGCCTGGTCCGGCTCGCCTATCTGGTGCTGCCGCCGGGCCTCGGCCGGAGCCGCCGCGTCCTGACCGCGCACGCCCTCACCCAGCGCGCGCTGCCCCGCGGCCGGACGGCGGCACCCGTGATCCCGGCCCAGTCGACGGGCCACGACGTCGACCCCGGCTACGCCCTGGTCCGCCTCCGGGTCATCCGTACGGCGCTGGAGGCGGGCCTCCCGCTGCGGCGGCGGGCGTGGCCCAAGCGGGCCCAGCTGCCGCCGCTGCTGCCCCAGGTACGTGGGCTGCGGCTCTTCCCGCGCTCCGGCGGTGCCGACGAACTCGCCCTGGACCAGCGGCTGTCCGCCCTGACCGCGCCGGGCCGGGCGGCGTACGTGCTGCGGGGCCTGGAGAAGCTCCCCGACGCCGACGTGCGGCAGCTGCTCGGGGCCGCCGGGGTCGCCGACGCGGACGCCGCGCTGCGGGAGGCCGCCGAGGTGCCCGGCAGGCACGCGCTGCTGGACTCTCCCGAGTTCGACCCCTGCTCGCTGCAGGCCCGGCCGACCGACCTGATGCGCCGCCGGCAGCACACGAAGGCCGCGCTGGTCGCGGGGGCGGCCCTGGTGGTGTGCGGGGCGCTGCTGGGGCTGCCCGGCGACGGCTGGGGGCCGGACGGCGCCGCCGCTCCGCCCTACGCCCAGAACCCGGCGGCCGAGGCCGCCCTCGACCCCGCCCGGCTGACGAAGGCCGCCCCGGCCGCGTGGGAGACCTCCTCGCGCACCGACTTCTCGGTGTGGCCGGCCCGCGGTGACCTCACCGGCGACAAGGAGCTGCTGCGCCGCGCCCTCGCCGTCTGGGCCCGGCCCGGCGAGAGCGTGAGGGTCTCGGCGACACCGGGCACGCCGACCGGCGGCCCGGCCGGCCCGCCGCGGCTGCTGTACGCCGGGAACGTCGACAGCGCGCGCGTGGTGATCCTGCACGACGGTCTGCGCATCGCCAGGTACGCCGAGCCGAAGGACGGCACGGCCGGCGCCGCCCTGGACTTCGCGCGCACCGACGGGGCCGGCCGGGCCGAGGCGAACGCGGTGGTCCTGGGCCGGGCCGACGGCAACGTGCGCTATCTGACGGCGCCCTGGGTGACACGGGCGGCCTGGCGGGATCTCACCGACCCGGACTCGCGGGCGCGGGAGCTGACACTGACCGACGGCGTGACCTCGACGGTGGCCGGCCCTGCGCGGCAGCAGTCCGGTGCCTGCACGTCCTGGAACGTGCTGGAGCTGACCGACGGCTCGGACTCCCGCCTGGTGAGCGACCTCGGCGAGCTGGTCCCGGCCCGTCTCACCACCGGCCGTCCCGGCTCGGCGAAGGACGCCGCCGGTGCTCAGGCGCTGGGCACCTGGGCGCCGTACGCCTGCTCGCTGGGGGCGGTGAGCGGGCAGGGCGTGCGGTCGGTGAACGCCTGGGAGTTCGCGACGCAGCCGCTGCCCGACTCGACCGGGTCGGGGGAATGGGTGTGCACCCGGGCCGAGACCTGGCGGGGCGAGGGGGCGCGGGTGATGGCCCAGTTCCGGACGCCGGGCGGGGTGCAGGGCGCGGTGGCGGCGAAGGCGCAGGACGTACCGGCGTGCGGTGAGCGCGACCCACAGGTGCTGGCCGGGGTGCTGTGGAAGTCGGAGGGCGGGCACTGGTACCTGCTCGCCGCCGGCGGCCGGGACACGAGGAAGGTCGAGGCGACCGGCGGCATCAGCGGCTCCGCCGACGGAAACCTGCTGACGGCGAAGGCCGAGCAGGGCGCGCGGGCCGAACTGAGGGGGACCCTGGAGGACGGACGGACGATCGGCGGTCTGCGGTAGAACACCGATGTCCGGTCCGGTCCGTTCGGGGCCGAATTCGATCGGTAGGGTGTTCGTATGACTACCGGGGTACGCCGCAGAATGGGCGTCGAGGAGCGCCGGCAGCAGCTGATAGGCGTCGCGCTCGAGCTCTTCGGCCGCCGCTCGCCCGACGAGGTCTCCGTCGACGAGATAGCGTCGGCGGCCGGCATCTCGCGACCGCTGGTCTATCACTACTTCCCCGGCAAACTCAGCCTGTACGAGGCCGCGTTGCGACGCGCATCGGACGATCTGGCGGCCCGGTTCGTGGAGCCCCGCGAGGGTCCGCTGGGCGCGCGGCTGCTGCGGGTGATGCGCCGCTACTTCGACTTCGTCGACGAGCACGGCCCCGGTTTCTCTGCGTTGATGCGCGGTGGGCCGGCGGTGGGTTCGTCCACGGCCGACGCGCTCGTGGACTCCGTACGGCAGGCCGCGTATGTCCAGATCCTTTCGCACCTGGACGTCACCGATCCGCCCGCTCGTCTGGAACTGGTCGTCCGTTCCTGGATCTCGCTCGCCGAGTCGTCGGCCCTGATCTGGCTGGACGGGCGCCGTGTGCCGCGCGAGGAGCTGGAGACGCAGCTGGTGCAGGACTTCGCCGCGCTGGCCGCCGTCGCCGCGGCCCGCGACGAGGAACTCGCGGCGCTGCTGGGCGGCCTGTTCGGGGACGAGCCGGGCGACGGGCCGTTCACCGACCTCGTCACCCGGCTGGTCTCACTGGCGTCCAGGGACTAGAACTCGGCCTTGCGGTAGGACGGGTCGAGGTCGCGGACCTCGGCGGAGACATACGCCCGGCGGCCGTCCTCCGGCCCTATGAAGGTACGCATGAGGTCCACCGCCGCCTCGGTGAGCTGCGCCTTCGTCTCGTCGCTGCGTCCCGCGAGCAGGCCGAACGTGACATGCGCGAAGACGTGGTCGGGGCTGGTGTCGTCGCCGACCGAGGTGTATTCGCCGCGCACGACCTGTGTCTTGCACGCCTCCAGTCGAGCGCCCGCCTTCTCGACGGCCGCTCTGTTCAGCGCGGTCGCCAGGCCCTCCCAGTCGACTTCGTCGCCTCCGGTGCGGGTAACGAGGATGTGCGGCATGAGCCCTCCTGTCCAGGTCAGAAGGGCTCACACTAACCGCAGCTCCTTACGGGGTCAGCCGGACGTGGTGAACACGGCGACCGTGCGCGCCGGAACGGTGAACGTGCCGGACCCCTTCGCGTACGACGAGGACTTCACGGTCGCGTCCCCGCCCGACGCCTGCACGGGGTGCAGACCGTAGTCCGTCCCGGCGAACGCGGCGACGCGCTGCTCCTGCCGCTCCGGCGTGGCGTTGAAGACGACGACCAGGTCACCGAGGGTCATGGTGATCACGCCGGGCGTCTCGTCCTTGCCGGACAGCGGGAAGGAGAGCCGGGACTGCACCCGCTCGGCCGTTTCGAGGGAGAACGCCTTCTCGGTCGTACGGATCCTCAGCAGGTCCTGGTACGCCGCCGAGGCGCCCGTGATCTGCGGGCAGCCGGCCTTCACCGAGCCCAGCAGAGGCCCCGCGTACGGCCACTTGTCCTGGTTGTCGGCGGCCGGTGGCAGCCCGCGGCCGAAGCCGTTGCCGTCGGCGCACCTCCAGTGGATGGCGTTGAACCAGTCGCCGCTGTCGTAGGAGTTGCGGTCGAGCGACTTGGAGCGCAGCAGGTCGGTGCCGGCCTGGGAGAGCGCCGGTCCCTGGGAGAGGGCGGCGGTCGCCATGGCGAGGACCTGCATGCGGGCCCGGTCGTCGGCGGACGTCTCCTTCGGCAGCTTGAAGGCGAGCGCGTCGAAGAGCGTCTCGTTGTCGTGGGCGTCGGCGTAGGCGAGGGCGTCGCCCGGGTTCTCGGCGTATCCGGCGGGGGCGCCGTTGTAGTCGACCTCGGAGCCCTTGACCTCCTTGCCGTCGGTGTCCGTGAAGGTGTAGCCGGCGAGGTTGCCGGTCAGACCGACCTTGATCAGGTCCTGGTAGTGCAGCAGGCGGGCCTTCTGCTCGGCCGGGGTGCCGTTGTCCGCGGCGGGGTTGGGGTCGGTGTACAGGCCGGAGGCGAAGCCCTGGACGCCGGGGTCCGCGTCGAAGGGGCCGCCGCCGCGCACGGCGTCGCGGGCGCGGTCGGAGAAGGTCGCGATGCCGGTGCCGGCCATGTTCTTCTGGGTGGCCTGCGTGAAGCGGGCGTCGTCGGCGATCTCACCGAAGTTCCAGCCCTCGCCGTACAGGATGATCTTCTTGCCGTCGACGCCGTCCTTCTTGAGGGTGAGCGCGTCGAGGGCCTTCCTGACCGCGAGGATGTTGGCCTTCGGGTGGTGGCCCATGAGGTCGAAGCGGAAGCCGTCGACCTTGTACTCCTTCGCCCAGGTGACGACCGAGTCGACGACGAGCTTGCCCATCATGGCGTTCTCGGTGGCGGTGCCCGCGCAGCAGGTGCTGTTCGCCACCGAGCCGTCGGCGAGGAGCCGCTGGTAGTAGCCGGGCACGATCCGGTCCAGGACGCTGGTCTTCGCCTGTCCGGCGGCGGCCGTGTGGTTGTAGACGACGTCCATGACGACCCGCAGGCCGTCGTCGTTCAGTGCCTTGACCATCTCGCGGAACTCGACCGTGCGGGCGGTGCCGTCCGGGTCGGTGGCGTAGGAGCCTTCGGGGACCGTGTAGTGGTACGGGTCGTAGCCCCAGTTGTAGGCGTCCTTGGCGGCGGCCTTCGCGACGCACTCCTGCTGCTTGCCGGAGTCGGCCGGCAGCGCGGCGAGGTCGCAGTCGACGGTGGCCTGGTCGGACTTCCTCTCGGGGATGGTGGCGATGTCGAAGGCGGGCAGGAGGTGGACGTACGAGGTGCCCGCCTCTGCCAGCTCGCGCAGGTGCCGGGAGCCGTCGCTCCTCTTGTCGGTGAAGGCGAGGTAGGTGCCCCGGTGGTCCGGGTCCGCCGTCCGGTCCGCGACGGAGAAGTCGCGGATGTGCAGCTCCTGGATCTGGGCGTCCCGCAGCGGTACCGCCTCGGGCTTCTCGTAGCGGTCCCAGCCGCGCGGGGCGAGGGAGCGGTCGTCCAGGTCGACGACGAGGCTGCGCTTCGAGTCGGTGGTCAGGGCGAGCGAGTACGGGTCGGTGACCTTGTTGGTGACGACCTCGCCGGCCTCGGGCGCCCACACCTGGACGACGTAGCGGTAGGCCTTGCCCTTCCAGGACTTCGGGCCGGTGGCGGACCAGACGCCGGTGTCGTCGTCGCGCCGCATGCGGACGGTGCGGTCGCCGATCTCCAGCCGTGCGCTCCGCGCGGTCGGCGCCCACACGGAGAGCGTGGGCCGGCCGTGGCGGAAGGCCGGCCCGAGGGCGGCCCTGGTCGCGTCGGCCGCGTAGAGGTCGTCCAGGACGCCGCCGATCTGCACGCCGGTCGCCGCGAGCACGGCCCCGTTGGCGGCGCGCTGGGAGGCGACGACCTGGCCGCGCAGGGCCTCACGGACCCGGTCGCGGTCGCGTGGGTCGACGGACCAGGCGGTGTACTCGCCCAGGTGCGGGAACTTCTCCTTCTGTGCGTCGGTGAGGGTGGTCTTGGCGAGGCGGAGCCAGCCGGTGTCGTCGCCGGTGGTCAGCGTCGCGTCCTCGGCCTCGACCGAGCCGCTGCGGGAGGCGAGGAGCTGGGTGGAGGCGGCGCCCTCGGAGCCGTTCCAGGCGACGGTGTTCCGGTCGATCCAGACGGCCTTGGAGGTGGTGAGGTCGACGGCCGCCGCCGAGCCGGCCGGCTGCGGCAGCAGGTACTTCTCCTCGCCGCTCACCAGCCACACCTCGTGACCGTCGGCCTTGAGGTCCAGGGCCTGGTCGGTGGGGAGGTCCTTCTCGTCGCCCTTGTGGACGATGTAGCCGAGGGAGCCGGCACCCTCGGTGAGCGGTACCTCGAAGACCGCGCCGTAGGGGTCGGTCTTCACCGGCATCAGCGGCTTCGACCAGTCGGTGGGGTGCGCGGCGTCGCCCCAGACGTGCAGGCCCCAGCCGTCGTAGTTCCCGTCGGCGCGGTGGTAGTGCAGGACCGCCTTGCCGGTGTCCTGGGCGGGGTAGTCGGGCCGCTCCGTGGTGACCTGCTCCTTGCCCTGCTCGATCCACACCTCGCCCGTCCGGGTGACGTCGATGGCGCGGTCGGCGGTGACGTCCTTGTCGCCGTCCTTGTCGACGACGAGGAAGTTCACGTTGGTCGCGCCGGGCTTGAGCTTGACGCGGGCGAAGGCGCCGTAGGCGTCGCGGCCGGTGAAGGGGTGGCTGTCGGGCCAGGTGGTCGCCTCGCCGTCGGCGAGGTCTCCCCAGGCGTACAGGCCCCAGTCGTCGTAGTTCCCGTCCTCCCGCTCGTAGTGGACGATCGCGTAGTCGCGGGAGGCGGCGGTGGGCGGCTGTTCGACGGGCGGGGTGCCGGTCGTGGATGCGGCCGTGGCGCTCGCGGTACGGCCCGCCGAGTCGACGACGACCGCCTTGTAGCGCAGGGCGGTGCCGGCCGGGACGTCCTCGGCGACGGTGTGGGTGACCTTGTAGGGGGCGTGGTCGGCGGAGCCGAGGGTGCGCCACTCGCCGTCGCCGGTCCGGGCGGCGAAGACGACGCGGTTCAGCCCGCCGCCGTCGACGTCGGCGGTCAGCTCGACGGTGCCGGTGGCGCCGGGCTCGGGTGCGGTGAGGGTGACCGTCGGCTCGGTCGCGGGCTCGGCGAGCGGGCCGGCGGCCTTGAGGACGACGGACGACCCCGCGGGCACGGTGACGGTGACCTTCTTGTCGGCGCCGGACCTCACGTCGTCGTCGGTGCCGTAGATGCCGCGGAAGGTCATGCCGGCCGAGCCGGTGGCGAAGGTGGCCTTCTGGGCGTCGTCGGCGTTGTTGAAGGCGACGACGTACTCGGTGCCGCTCTCGGCGTCGGTGCGGGAGACGGCGTAGACACCGGCGCCGTCGGCCGCGTAACGCTCGGTCTGGATTCCGTCGGCGAGGGCCGGGTGGGCCTTGCGGAGCTTCGCGAGAGCACTGATCTGCTGGTAGAGCGGTGCTCTCGTGTCGTAGGCGTCGTCGGCGTGGGTGCGGTCGGTGCCGAGCTGGTCGTCGTCCAGGTAGTCGGCGGTGCGGGAGGCGAACATGGTCTGGCGGGCGTCCTTGTCACCGCCCGCGCCGGTGAAGCCCTGCTCGTCGCCGTAGTAGACGACGGGGTTGCCCCGGTTGAGGAACATCAGCTCGTTGGCGAGCCGCGCCTTCTTCAGCAGTTCGGCGTCGGTCGCCCGGGGGGCGTCCTGCTTCAGGAAGGTGCCGAAGCGGCCCATGTCGTGGTTGCCGAGGAAGGTGACCTGCTCGTACGCGTTGGCCTTGTCGGTCGTGTACTTCCAGTCGTCACCGAAGACGGCCGCCAGCTTCCCGGCGCTGCCGCCCTGGGAGGCGTAGGCGCGGGCCGCGTCCTGGAAGGGGAAGTCCAGCGTGGAGTCCAGGCGGCCCTGGGTGACGTACGGGGAGGTGACGGCGGTGTCGGCGGAGTAGACCTCGCCGAACATGAAGAAGTCGTCCCGGCCCTTCTTCGCCGCGTAGGCGTCGAGCGCGGTCGCCCACTGCGTCCAGAACTCCATGTCGACGTGTTTCACGGTGTCGATCCGGAAGCCGTCGATGTCGAAGTCCCTGACCCACCGCTGGTAGATCTTCTCCATGCCGTCGACGACCTCGGGCCGTTCGGTCCACAGGTCGTCGAGGCCGGAGAAGTCGCCGTAGGTGGCGGACTCGCCGGCCCAGGTGGAGTCGCCGCGGTTGTGGTACATCTCCGGGTCGTTGAGCCACTTCGGGACCTTGAGGTCCTTCTTCGCCGCCGGGACGACCGGCGTGCGCGGGAAGGAGCCGGCGTCCACGCGGGGGAACCGGCGGTCGCCCTCCGCGTAGTCGGCGTCGTCGAAGGGCTCGCCGTCCTCGGTCAGGTACGGGAAGGCGCCCTTGGAGAGGTAGTCGTAGGACTTCTCCTCGTAGTCGACGACGTCGGCGGTGTGGTTGGTGATGACGTCGAAGAAGACCTTCATGCCCTTGGCGTGGGCCTTGTCGATGAGGTTCTCGAGGTCCTGGTTGGTGCCGAAGTGCGGGTCGACCTGGGTGAAGTCGGTGATCCAGTAGCCGTGGTAGCCGGCGGAGGCGTTCTCACCGGTGCCCTGGACGGGCTGGTTCTTGAAGATGGGCGCCATCCAGATGGCGGTGGTGCCCAGGCCCTTGATGTAGTCGAGCTTCCGGGTCAGGCCCTTGAGGTCGCCGCCCTGGTAGAAGCCCTTGTCGGTGGGGTCGTAGCCGGTGGCGAGCCGGGTGCCGGTCAGGCCGCCCCTGTCGTTGCGGGTGTCGCCGTTGGCGAAACGGTCCGGCAGGACGAAGTAGAACTGCTCGCGGGTGAGGTCGTGGCGGGCGTCGGCCTTCGCCAGCTTCGCGTCGGACGGTGGCGCGGGCGGGGCGTCGGCCCGCGCGGCGAGGGGCGGGAGGAGGGCTGCGGCGAGCGCGGTCACGGTGACGGCCGCGACCCGTCTCGCTCGTACGGTGCGGCGCGCGACAGGCACCGGCCATCTCGGTATCACAGGCGTGAACTCCTTGCGACTACGGCTCGATCGGGTCCGACCCCGGCGAGACCGTAGCGCTGCCGCAAGAGTTGCGGCAAGGTCCATGAAAGCAACAGAAAGAATTTTCACGCCCCTTGCCCATGCTCTCCCCCCACACCCCCGCCCGGCAGCCGGACTTGCCCGCGCGCCGGGCGAGCGCGGTGCCCGCGGACGAGAGGGGCATCCCGGACGCTTTGGTCAGACCACATGCGTTGTGTGACATAGTTGAGCCGAGGACCGTCCGGGCGAGCGAGGGAGTGGCGGATGCCTGTCGAGTGGCAACCCGTGCGGCAGTCCCGCACCCACGAGCTCGTGCTCCGGAGCATCGAGGACCGGGTCCTGGCCGGGGAGCTCAAGGCCGGGGACCGGCTGCCGCCGGAGCGCGAGCTGGCGCCCGTCCTCGGTGTCAGCCGGTCCGCGCTGCGCGAGGCGCTGCGGGTGCTGGAGACGATCGGGGTGCTGGTCGCGCAGGTGGGCCGCGGGCCCGACGCCGGCGCGCGGATCGTGCGCAACCCCGACGACGCGCTCGGCCGGCTGCTGCGCCTGCACTTCGCCCTGGGCAGCTATGGCCTGGAAGACGTGCTGGAGGCCCGCGTGGTGCTCGAACGTTCCAGCTTCGAGGCGGCCGCGGAGCACGCCTCGGCGGAGGACCTCGACGAGGCGGAGGCACTCGTCGCGAGCATGGGCGCGCCGGATGTGAAGGTGCCCGAGTTCAACGACCTCGACACCCGGTTCCACGTCCAGATCGCCCGCGGTTCCGGCAACCAGCTCACCTCCACCCTCACCTCGGCCGTGCGCGAGTCGGTGCGCCCGCTGATCCTGCGGGCCCTGGAAGCGGCCGAGGACTGGCCCGCCACGGCGGCCTCGCTGAACGCCCAGCACACCGAGCTGCTGCGACTGGTGCGTGCGGGCGAGGGCGGAAAGGCCGCCGACCTGGCCGAGAAACACATCCGCGGCTTCCACGGCACGCTGGTCAACGGTTAGAGGCCCGCTCCCGGACTCGGAGCAGGCCCTGACGGCCGGTGCGGTCACGGCAGCATCCAGGACAGCGCCGGCAGCGACTGCGGACAGACCAGAACGCCCAGGACGGCCGGCGTCACGACGCTGTATCCGGCGGCCTTGCCCAGCAGGACGCGTCTCAGGGACGCGTGACTCACGCCCCGCGTTCCACACGGTCTCGCCGCGGGTGGCGATGTCGTGGGAAGCATTCCGGTCCCGGGTGTGAGCGCCCCGGGACTCCGCGCTTGATCCCACTCGAGACGTCACCCCAATAAGGTCCGACCAAAGAATCCTCCTTCCATGTTTGGACCGTGGCTAGTATGGTCCGACCACATCGACGATCGAGGAGATCCCATGCGCATCGGACTCTTCGCCACCTGTCTGGGAGACACGCTCTTCCCCGAGGCGGTGAAATCCACCGCGGTACTGCTGGCCCGCCTGGGGCACGACGTGGTGTTTCCGCCGGAGCAGACCTGCTGCGGTCAGATGCACGTCAACACCGGCTACCAGCGCGAACCGGTCCCTCTGGTGCGGGGCTTCGCCGAGCAGTTCGGCGACCCGTCGATCGAGGCGGTGGTCATGCCCTCCGGCTCGTGCGCGGGCTCGGTCCGCCACCAGCACGAGATCGTCGCCGCGCGGTACGGGGACGCGGCGCTGCGCGCCGGGGTCGCGGCCGTGAAGACCAAGACGTACGAGCTCTCGGAGTTCCTCGTCGACGTACTGGACGTGACGGACGTCGGCGCCTACTTCCCGCACCGGGTGACGTACCACCCCACCTGCCACTCGCTGCGGATGCTGCGGGTCGGCGAGAAGCCGCTGCGGCTGCTGCGCGCGGTCGACGGCATCGACCTGGTGGAGCTGCCCGAGGCCGACGCCTGCTGCGGGTTCGGCGGCACCTTCGCGGTCAAGAACGGCGAGACCTCCTCCGCGATGCTCCAGGACAAGATGCGCCACGTCACCGGCACCGGGGCCGACGTGTGCACGGCCGGCGACGCGTCCTGCCTGATGCACATCGGCGGCGGGCTGTCCCGCGTCAAGGCCGGTACCCGCACCCTGCACCTGGCACAGATCCTCGCCGCGACCCGCACCTCGCCGTACGCCCTGACGGAGGCCGCCCGATGAGCAGCACCTTCCTCGGCATGCCCGCCGCCCCGCCCCGCTCCCCGTACGGGACGGGCAACCTGCGCGGCGACCGGAAGTTCCCCGAGGCCGCCCGCGGCGAGCTGCGCAACGAGCAGCTGCGCCGCAACCTCGGCAAGGCCACCCGCACCATCCGCGCCAAGCGGCTCTCCGTCACCGGCGAACTGCCCGACTGGGAGCGGCTGCGCGACGCCGGTTCGGCGATCAAGACGGACACCATGAACCGGCTGCCCGAGCTGCTGGAACAGCTGGAGCGGAAGGTCACCGAGCACGGCGGCACCGTCCACTGGGCGCGCGACGGCGTCGAGGCCAACGAGATCGTCACCCGGCTGGTCAGGGAGACCGGCAGCGACGAGGTCATCAAGGTCAAGTCGATGGCCACCCAGGAGATCGGGCTCAACGAGCACCTGGAGGACCAGGGCATCACCGCGTACGAGACCGACCTGGCCGAGCTGATCGTGCAGCTCGCCCACGACAAGCCCTCGCACATCCTGGTCCCGGCGATCCACCGCAACCGCGACGAGATCCGCGACATCTTCCGGCGGGAGATCCCGGGGGTCGCCCCGGACCTCGACTCAGTCCCCGCCCACCTGGCGGCGGCGGCACGGGCGTATCTGCGCGAGAAGTTCATGACGACCCCGGTGGCGGTCTCCGGCGCCAACTTCGGGATCGCCGAGACCGGCACCCTGTCGGTGGTCGAGTCCGAGGGCAACGGCCGGATGTGCCTGACCATGCCGCGCACCCTGATCACCGTCATGGGCATCGAGAAGGTCCTGCCCCGCTACCAGGACCTGGAGGTGTTCCTGCAGTTGCTGCCGCGCTCGTCGACCGGTGAGCGGATGAACCCGTACACCTCGATGTGGACGGGGGTCACCCCGGGCGACGGGCCGCGGGAGTTCCACCTGGTGCTGCTCGACAACGGACGCACCGCCGCGCTCGCGGACCGGATCGGGCGCGAGGCCCTCAACTGCATCCGCTGCTCGGCCTGTCTCAACGTCTGCCCCGTGTACGAGCGGGCCGGCGGCCACGCCTACGGTTCGACCTACCCGGGGCCGATCGGCGCGGTGCTCACCCCGCAGCTCGCCGGGATGCACGCCGCCAAGGACGACCCCAACAGCTCACTGCCGTACGCCTCCAGCCTGTGCGGTGCGTGCTTCGACGCCTGCCCGGTGAAGATCGACATCCCGTCGCTCCTGGTCGAGCTGCGCCACCAGCACACCGAGCAGTCCGGGGTGACGGCGGAGAAGCTGGCGATGAAGGCCGCGGCCACGGTCATGAAGCGGCCGAAGCTGTACACCGCCGCGCAGAAGGCCGCGGGAGCGGGCCGCGTACTGGCCGGGCGGGACGGCACGTTCTCGCACCTCCCGCCGCCGTTCGACGGCTGGAGCGACAGCCGGGACACCCCGGCCCCGCCCAAGCGGACCTTCCGCTCCTGGCTGGCCTCCGCCGAGGGCGCGGCCACGCTGCGGGCGGCAGCCGAGGAGGGCGTCAGGACCCGGCGGAGCGAGGCGGCCCCCGACGTCCCCGGCGGCTCCGACGGCCGCCACGACCCCGAGGAGGAACGGTGACGGAACCGGTGACCGCACGCGAGACGGTGCTCGGACGGGTCCGGGACGCCCTGGCCCTCTCCCGCGCACCCGAGGTGGACGTCCCCCGCGCCTACCGCACCGGCCGCACCCTGCCCGACGGGGATCGGCTCGCCCTGTTCACGGACCGGCTGGTCGACTACAAGGCGCGGGTGCACCCGTGCACGGCCGACCGCACCGCGGCGGTCGTCGCCGAGGTGCTGCGCGAGCGCGGGGCCCGGAAGGTCGGGGTGCCGGCCGGGCTCGATCCGGCCTGGCTGGGCGCCTACGACGGTGAGGTCCGAAAGGACTCGGCGGACATCCCGGCCCCCGCGCTCGACGCGCTGGACGCGGTGGTGACCGCCTCCGCCGTCAGTTGCGCGGAGACCGGCACGATCTTCCTGGACGGCTCGTCCGACCAGGGCCGCCGCGCGCTGTCACTCGTCCCCGACCTGCATGTGTGCGTCGTCGACCTGTCGTCGGTGACGGTCGGTGTGCCGGAGGCGGTGGCCCGGCTGGTGCCGGAGCGTCCGACGACGCTGATCAGCGGCCCGTCGGCCACCTCCGACATCGAGCTGGAGCGCGTCGAGGGCGTGCACGGCCCGCGCACCCTGGAGGTGGTGATCCGCACCGACGTGTGAGGCGGGCAGGCGGCCACGCACACGGACGGCATGCGGCCGCCCCGGACGGCGAGGGGCCGCCCCGGACGGCGAGGGGCCGCCCCGGACGGCGAGGGGCCGCCCCGGACGGCGAGGGGCCGCCCCGGACGGCGAGGGGCCGCCCCGGACGGA
>NZ_JBIRNE010000003.1:342218-744298 GCF_044331465.1 Streptomyces sp. NPDC017225
CGGACGGCGAGGGGCCGCCCCGGACGGCGAGGGGCCGCCCCGGACGGCGAGGGGCCGCCGCTTCCCTGGCGGGAAGCGGCGGCCCTCGGCCCTTCGGACGGTGAAACGCGTGGTCGGACGGTCGGACGCGCGGTCAGGCCGTCGTCCACCACACCGTCGTGTCCGCCGGGACCTTCGCCTCGCCGGCCGCCTCGGTCACCTCGCCGCTGGCCAGCAGCACCCGCCCGTACGCGGGCATCGGCACCGACTCGCCGGTGGTGTTGGCCACGCACACGAACTCGCCGCGCCGGAAGGCGACGACGCCCTCGGGGGCGCGCAGCCACTCGACGGTGTCGCCCGCGCCCAGGTCGGCCTGCTCGCGGCGGGCCGCCAGCGCGGCCCGGTACAGCTCCAGGGTCGAGCCGGACTCGCCGGTCTGCGCCTCGACGCTCAGCTCGCCCCAGCCCGCCGGCTGCGGCAGCCAGCTGCCGCCGTCTCCGAAGCCGTACGACGATCCCGTACGCGTCCAGGGGATCGGTACCCGGCAGCCGTCACGGAAGCCGTCCTGTCCGGCGCCGCGGAAGTACGCCGGGTCCTGGCGCACCTCGTCGGGAAGGTCGACGACGTCCGGCAGGCCGAGTTCCTCGCCCTGGTAGACGTAGGCCGAGCCGGGCAGCGCCAGCATGAGGAGGGTGGCCGCGCGGGCGCGGCGCAGGCCCAGCTCGCGGTCGCCGGCCAGGCGGAGCTGGGTGCCGAGGCCCGCCGGGTTGGCGAAGCGGGTGGCGTGCCGGGTGACGTCGTGGTTGGACAGGACCCAGGTGGCGGGGGCGCCGACCGGGCGCATGGCGTCCAGCGTGCGGTCGATGACCGTGCGCAGCTCCTCGGCGTCCCAGTGGGTGCCCAGGTACTGGAAGTTGAAGGCCTGGTGCAGTTCGTCGGGGCGGACGTAGTTCGCGGTGCGCTCGACGGTCGGGGTCCAGGCCTCGGCGACGAAGATCCGCTCGCCGGAGTACTCGTCGAGGATCGTCCGCCACTGGCGGTAGATGTCGTGGACGCCGTCCTGGTCGAAGAACGGCGTGACATCGTTGCCGAGCATCCGCAGCTCGTCGTGGGTGCCCAGGTCCGGCAGGCCCTCGGCCTTCACCATGCCGTGGGCGACGTCGATGCGGAAGCCGTCGACGCCCATGTCCAGCCAGAACCGCAGGATGGAGCGGAACTCGTCGCCGACGGCCGGGTGCTCCCAGTTGAAGTCGGGCTGCTCGGGGGCGAACAGGTGCAGGTACCACTCCCCCGGCGTGCCGTCGGGCTCGGTGACCCGGGTCCAGGCGGGGCCGCCGAAGATGGACTCCCAGTCGTTGGGCGGCAGTTCGCCGTTCTCGCCCTTCCCGGGACGGAAGTGGTAGCGGTCCCTGGAGGGGGAGCCGGGGCCCTCGGCGAGGGCGCGCCGGAACCACTCGTACTGGTCGGAGGAGTGGTTGGGGACCAGGTCGACGATGATGCGCAGGCCCAGCGCGTGGGCGTCGCGGATCAGCGCGTCGGCGTCCAGCAGGGAGCCGAACATGGGGTCGACGGCCCGGTAGTCGGCGACGTCGTAGCCGGCGTCGGCCTGCGGGGAGGCGTAGAAGGGGCTGAGCCACACGGCGTCCACGCCGAGGTCGCGCAGGTACGGCAGGCGGGTGCGGACACCTTCCAGGTCGCCCATGCCGTCGCCGTTGCTGTCGGCGAAGCTGCGCGGGTACACCTGGTAGATGACCGCCTCCCGCCACCAGTCGCGGCGCCCCGCGACGGTGGCGGTGGCGGAGGCGGAGGTGGGGGCCGGGGCGGCGGAGGGCTGCTGGCTCATGGCGTCCTTGATATGCGACGGAGTTCTGGTCATGGAGGCATGGGTGGGGGGAAGGGGTGGCCGGCCGCGGTGCTGCGGGGTCGGATGGGCACCGCGGCCGGACGTTTTCCCGGTCGGGCGTCAGCCCTTGGTGCCGCCGGCGGTCAGGCCGGTCACCAGGTTCTTCTGCACGAGGTAGAAGAACGCGGAGACGGGTATCGCGACGAGTACGGCGGTGGCGGCCATCAGATGGCGCTGCGCGTCGTGCTCACTGACGAAGCTCTGCAGGCCGACCGCGAAGGTGTACTTCGTGTCGGTCAGCATGAACGTCGAGGCGAAGGCGACCTCGCCGAAGGCGGTGATGAAGCTGTAGAAACCGGCGACCGCCAGGCCCGGCCGGGCGAGCGGCAGGATCAGCCGGAAGAAGGTGCCGAAGGGCGACAGCCCGTCGACCCGCCCGGCCTCGTCGATCTCGAACGGGATGGTGTCGAAGTAGCCCTTGAGCAGCCACGCGCAGTACGGCACCGCGGTCGAGCAGTAGACGAGGATCAGGCCGAGGTAGCTGTCGACGAGCCGGAACTCGGACAGGATCTGGTACATCGGCACGATCAGCACGGCGATGGGGAACATCTGGGTGACCAGCAGGACCCACATGAGCTTCTTGTAGCCCGGGAAGCGCATCCGCGAGACCGCGTAGCCGGTGGTGGCGGCGACCATGACGCCGATGACCGTGGTCCCCAGCGAGACGATCAGCGAACTCTTCAGCCAGTCGAAGAACTGCGTGTGCTGGAGCACGAACGCGTAGTTGTCGAAGGTCATCTTCGACCAGATGCGCTCGGGGTGCAGGTAGTCGTTCTTGTCCGGGCCGAGCGACAGGTAGACCAGCCAGGCGACCGGGAAGAGCGCGATGAGGCTCGCTACGGACAGGACGCCGTGGGAGGCGAGGGAGGCGGCGCGGCTGCGTTCGCCGCGGCCGCGCACCCGGCGCGACGGCGCGGTGGACGCGTCGGCCCGCTCCGCCGGGGCCTTGGTGGGCGCGGTTGTTGTACTCATGGCGGCTCCTGCCTCAGTTCGCGAGCTGCTGCTCATTGCGGTTCAGCCAGCGGCGGTAGAAGGAGGTGAAGACGATCAGGATGGCCAGCAGCAGGATGCCGTAGGCCGCGGACTGCGCGAAGTCGCGCGGCTGCTGTCCGAAACCGAGCTGGTAGGCCCAGGTGACGAGGATCTGTGCCTCGGGGGCGGTGTTGCCGAACAGCAGGAAGATCACGGCGAACTGGTTGAACGTCCAGATGATGCCGAGCAGGACGACCGTGGAGCTGACCGCCCGCAGACCGGGGAGGGTGACGTGGCGGAACCGCTGCCAGGCGTTCGCGCCGTCCATCTCGGAAGCCTCGTAGAGGGTGTTGTCGATGGACTGCAGGCCGCCGAGGAGGGAGACCATCATGAACGGCACACCGCACCAGGTGTTGACCATGATCGCGGAGAAGCGCTGCCAGAAGGTGTCCTCGAGCCACGCGGGGGTGGGCAGGTGCAGCCAGTCCAGGGCGGAGTTGACGATGCCGGCGTCGGCGAGCATGAAGCGCCAGCCGAAGACGGTGACGAAGGTGGGCACGGCCCACGGCAGGACCAGGATCAGCCGGTAGAAGGTGCGGCCGCGCAGCTTCTGGTTGAGCAGCAGGGCGAGGCCGAGGCCGATGAAGAAGTGCAGGCCGACACAGACCGCCGTCCACACGATGGTCCAGATGAAGTGCGACCAGAAGCGGTCGTAGGCGGTCGGGCCCCACAGGATGTCGGCGTAGTTGTCCAGGCCGATGAACTCGTAGGTGGCCTCGATCTCGTTGACGCCGATGGTGCGCCCCGTGTTGAGGCTGTTGGCGTCGGTGAGCGTGAGGTAGAGGCCGTACCCCAGCGGGTACAGCACGAGGACGCCGATCACGACGGCCACCGGCGCGATCATGGCGTAGGCGTACCAGTGCTTCTGGTAGCCGTCTTTCAGACGCCGGCCAAGGCCGGGCCGCGGGGTGCGGTCACCGCGGCGCTTGCCGGTCGCGCGGTCGATGGCGACTGTCATGGTTCGACACCTTCGGGAGCATCAGGACGAGAGGGGCGAGCTGAGCGAACTGGGCGAGCGGGACGATCGAGGGGCGCCGCGCACAGGCCGGTGGCCGCCGGGTCCCCTCCCCCCCCACGCGGGGGACCCGGCGGCCGCGCGGACCTACTTGCTGAAGTCCGGCACCAGCTTGGCGATCGCGGTCTCGACGTCGCCCAGGCCCTCGTCGAGGGACTTCTTGCCGCCGGCGATCTGCGGCAGCTCGTCGTCGAGCGGGACCAGCAGGGAGCTGTACTCCGGCAGCGCCGGGCGCGGCTGGGCGGCGGGCAGGACCGTCTGGAAGCCGGCGATGCCCGGGTCGGCCTTGACCTTGTCGGTGTAGGCGTCGTCGCGGGTGGGCAGCGTGGAGTTCTCCAGGGCGACGGTCTCCTGGGACTTCGCCGAGGTCATGAACTTCACGAACTTCAGCGACGCCTCCTGGTGGGCCTTGTCCGAGCCGGCGTACACCGAGAGGTTGTGGCCGCCGGTCGGGGCGCCCGCCTTGCCGGTGGAGCCGGCCGGGACGGTGGCGATGCCGAGGTTGTTCTTGTCCTTGAAGGCGGAGCCCTTGTAGAAGTTGGTGATCTCCCACGGGCCCTGGATGATCGAGGCGACCTTGCCGCTGACGAACGCCTCCTGGATGTGGGCGTAGGCGTCGGCGGTGACGTCGGCCTTGTGCAGGCCCTTGCCGTCGAACAGGCTCAGCCAGGTGCCGTACGCCTTCTTCGCCTCGGGCGACTTGACGGTGATCTTCTCGGCCTCGGCGTCGACCGTGTCGGTGCCCTCGCCGTACAGGAACGGCTGCGCGTAGTAACCGGCCGTGGAGGCCCAGTAGCCGTCGACGCCGGTCTCGTCCTTGATGGTGGCGGCGGCCTTCTTCAGGTCGTCCCAGGTCTTGGGGGCCTCGACGCCGGCCTTCTTGAAGATCTCCTTGTTGTACACGAAGGCGAGGGTGTCGGTGACGAGCGGGACGCCGTAGGTCTTGCCCTCGTACGTGGCCTGCTCGATCAGCTTGGGCTGGAACTTGTCCTGGTCGGCGAGGGCCTCGGTGCCGTCCAGCGGCAGGAAGAACCCCTTCTTGGCGAAGGCGGGGGTCCAGCCGACGTCCGTGCGCAGCACGTCCGGGGCGCCCGAGGCACCGGCGGCGGTGTCGAACTTGTTCTGCGCCTGGTCGAAGGGGACGTTGACGAAGTTGACCTTGATGCCCTTGTTGGCGGCCTCGAACTCCTTGGCCAGGGCCTTGTAGGCCGGCGCCTCGTTGGTCGCGTTCGAGGTGTCCCAGTACGTGATGGTGACCGGTCCGCCCGACTCGCTGTCGCTGCCGCCGTCCCCGCCGCACGCCGTCGCCGTGAGGGCGAGGGACGCCACCAGAGCGGTGGCCGCTATGCCACGCCGCATGAGTTCTCCTTGAGGGTGAAAGCCCGTGTGGTGCAGGGTGCGGGCTCGTCCGCCGCTCCTGCCGACTGCCGACCGCGCCTTTGCCGCCGTCGGGCGACGTGAACGTAACAGCGCCGCAACCTCGACGGAAAGGTCTTGCAGCAAAAAAGTGCAAGAAGTCTCCGAAGTTATCCGGGCGTGACCTCCTGGCGACCGTCGCGAGACGCTTGTTCATGGGGATCGAGCGGTATCTGGACGGTTGTGCAAGACTCTGCAAGCTCTTGCCGCCACTTTTCCTGAGGGAGCGCGATGACGCAGCAGCCCGCACCGGGCCGTCCGACGGGCCGTCCAACAGGCCGCCCACGACGCCCGATCGGTGTGCAAGGCGGCGGCCGACAGGTACAGTCCACCCCTGTGACCACACGGCTTGCCGACATCGCCGCCCAGGCGGGGGTGAGCGAAGCGACCGTCAGCCGCGTCCTCAACGGCAAGCCGGGCGTCGCCGCCACCACCCGCCAGTCCGTACTCGCCGCTCTCGACGTGCTGGGCTACGAGCGCCCCGTGCGGCTGCGGCAGCGCAGCGAGGGTCTGGTGGGCCTGATCACACCGGAGCTGGAGAACCCGATCTTCCCGGCCCTGGCCCAGGTCATCGGCCAGGCCCTGACCCGCCAGGGCTACACGCCGGTCCTCGCCACCCAGACCCCGGGCGGTTCCACGGAGGACGAGCTGACGGAGATGCTGGTCGACCGCGGGGTCGCCGGCATCATCTACGTCTCCGGTCTGCACGCCGACACCACCGCCGACATGCAGCGCTACGAACGGCTGCGCGCACAGGGCGTGCCCTTCGTCCTCGTCGACGGTTTCTCGTCGAAGGTGCAGGCGCCGTTCATCTCCCCCGACGACCGCGCCGCGATGAGCCTCGCGGTCACCCACCTCGTCTCGCTCGGGCACACCCGCATCGGGCTGGCCCTCGGCCCGAAGCGGTTCGTGCCGGTGCAGCGCAAGATCGAGGGCTTCGTGCGCACCGTCCACGACCAACTGGGCATGAACGCCGACACCGTGGAGAAGGAACTCGTCCAGCACTCCCTCTACACCCTGGAGGGCGGTCAGGCGGCGGCCACCGCGCTCATGGAGCGGGACTGCACGGCGGTGGTCTGCGCCAGCGACATGATGGCGCTGGGCGCGATACGGGCGGCCCGGCAGCGCGGTCTGCACGTGCCCAAGGACTTCTCCGTCGTCGGCTTCGACGACTCGCCGCTGATCGCCTTCACGGACCCGCCCCTGACGACCGTCCGCAAGCCGGTCCCGGCGATGGGGCAGGCGGCGGTGCGCACCCTGCTGGAGGAGATCGGCGGGACCCCCGCGCCGCACAGTGAGTTCGTGTTCATGCCGGAGCTGGTCGTACGCGGTTCCACCGCGTCGGCGCCGGGCGAGCGCAACCGCTCCTGACCCCCCCTCCCCCGGGAGTGGCCGGATGCGGCCCGGATCCTCCGGGGGGATGATCGGTGGGAGAAGGCTTTTCTGGCAGACTTCATGCCTATGGGTGACGCGACCGTGAGGACCACGGAACGCCTGGAAGAGGCCGTTCCGCACCCCGTCACGGAGGAGACGGGGCAAGGCCTCCTGCGCCGTCTCCGCGCGCCGCGCCGGCCCCGCCTGTGGTTCGAGATCCTGCTGATCGCGATCAGTTACTGGACGTACTCCCTCGTCCGCAACGCGGTACCGGAACAGCGGGCGCAGGCGCTGCGCAACGCCGACTGGATCTGGCGCGTCGAGCAGCAACTCGGCGTCGCCTTCGAGGAGTCGGTCAACCATGCCGTGAACTCGGTGACTTGGCTCATCATCGGCATGAACTACTACTACGCCACGCTGCACTTCGTGGTGACCCTGGGCGTGCTGGTGTGGCTGTACCGCAGCCACCCCGGGCGGTACGCCGCGACCCGGCTGGTGCTCTTCGCGACGACGGGCGTCGCCCTGGTCGGTTACTACCTGTATCCGCTCGCCCCGCCCCGCCTGATGAACGGCGGGCACTTCATCGACACCGTGATGGTCCACGAGACGTGGGGATCGATGGCGTCCGGCGACCTGAAGAACATGTCGAACCAGTACGCGGCGATGCCGTCGATGCACATCGGGTGGTCGGTGTGGTGCGGGCTGACGATCTTCGCGCTGGCCTCGGTGCCGTGGGTGCGGGTGCTGGGGCTGGTGTACCCGGTGCTCACGCTGGTGGTGATCGTCGCCACCGCCAACCACTTCTGGCTGGACGCGGTGGGCGGGGTCCTGTGTCTGGCATTCGGGTACGCGGTGGCGGCCTCCTGGTACGGGCGCCTGCCCCACGCACTGCCGCGGACGGTGCCGGCCCGGCGGGGGGCGTGGCTGCCCACCCGGCGGTAGTTCCGGGCCCGCCCCGGCCCCGAGCCGTTTCCCGGCGCCCTGTTTCCACGCCGGGTACCGGCGTACTAGTCGTAGAACAGCTCCTCCACCACCGTCCGGGCCCGGCGGGCCGTGCGGCGGTACTCGTCCAGCATGTCGCCCGCGTGCCCGGGGCCGTGGCCCAGGTAGCGGCCCACCGCCGCCAGCTCGCGGGGGTCGGTCGGGAAGGTGTCGGAGGCCCGGCCGCGCACCAGCATCACCGCGTTGCGGACGCGCGTCGCCAGGACCCACGCCTCGTCGAGTGTCCCGGCGTGCTCCGCCGAGACGAGGCCGGCGTCGCAGGCGGCGGACAGGGCCTGGCGCGTCCGGGTGGTCCGCAGCCCCGCCTCCGTGTGCCCGTACCGCAGCTGGAAGAGCTGCACGGTCCACTCCACGTCGGACAGTCCGCCCGGGCCCAGTTTGGCGTGCAGCTTGGGATCGGCGCCGCGCGGCAGCCGCTCGGACTCCATCCGGGCCTTGAGCCGCCGGATCTCCCGTACGGCGTCCTCCCCGAGCCCGTCCGCCGGGTACCGCAGCGGATCGGCCAGCTCGGTGAACCGCCGCCCCAGATCCGCGTCCCCGGCGACGAACTCGGCCCGCAGCAGCGCGTGCCGCTCCCACACCAGCGACCAGCGCCGGTAGTAGGCCTCGTACGACTTCAGGGTCCGCACCAGCGGCCCGGACTTGCCCTCGGGCCGCAGGCCGGTGTCGATGAGCAGGGGCGGGTCGGCGCTGGGCACCTGGAGCAGGCGGCGTATCTCGGCGACGACCCTGCCCGCCGCGTCCGCCGCCTCCCGCTCGTCGACCCCGTCCAGCGGCTCGTGCACGAAGAGCACGTCCGCGTCCGAGCCGTAGCCCAGCTCGTGCCCGCCGAACCGGCCCATGCCGATGATCGCGAACCGGGTCGGCAGCGTGTCGCCCCAGCCCTCCCGCACCACCGCCCGCAGCGTCCCCGCCAGCGTCGCCGCCGTCAGGTCGGAGACGGCGGCGCCGACCCGGTCCACCAGCGCGCCCTGGTCGACCTCGACGGGCTGCGCCTCGGTGCCGTAGGAACCGACGATGTCCGCGGCGGCCGTACGGAAGAGTTCCCGGCGCCGTACCCCGCGCACCGCCGTGACCGCCTGCACCGCGCCGTCCGCCCGGCGGACCGCGGCGAGGGCCTCCTGCTCCAGCTGGAGCCGCCCGCGCGGCGCCAGCCCCCCGGCGTTGCCGTCCCCGAGCAGCGCGACGGCCTCGGGTGCCCGCATCAGCAGGTCCGGGGCGAGCCGCCCGGCGGAGAGCACCCGGGCGAGGTTCTCCGCCGCCGCGCCCTCGTCCCGCAGCAGCCGCAGGTACCAGGGCGTCTTGCCGAGCGCGTCGGAGACCTTGCGGAAGTTGAGCAGACCCGCGTCCGGGTCGGCGGAGTCCGCGAACCAGCCCAGCAGCACGGGCAGCAGGGTGCGCTGGATGGCCGCCTTGCGGGTGACGCCGGACGCCAGCGCCTCCAGGTGCCTGAGCGCGGCGGCCGGGTCGGCGTACCCGAGGGCGACCATGCGTTCCCGGGCCGCCCCGGGACTCAGCCGGGCCTCGCCGGGGGCCAGCTGGGCGACGGCGTCCAGCAGCGGCCGGTAGAACAGCTTCTCGTGCAGCCTGCGTACGACGGAGGCGTGCCGCTTCCACGCGCGCAGCAGCCCGGGGACCGGGTCGGTGCGCAGGCCGAGGGAGCGGCCGAGACGGCGCAGGTCGGGCTCGTCCTCGGGCACCAGGTGGGTGCGCCGCAGCCGGTGCAGCTGGATGCGGTGCTCCATGGAACGCAGGAAGCGGTACGCCTCGTCGAGCTGGGCGGCGTCGGACCGGGCGACGTACCCGCCCGCGGCCAGCGCCTCCAGCGCGTCCAGCGTCGTACCGCTGTGCAGGGACGTGTCGGAACGCCCGTGCACCAGCTGGAGCAGCTGGACGGCGAACTCGACGTCGCGCAGCCCGCCCGGGCCCAGTTTCAGCTGCCGGTCGACCTCGGCGACGGGGATGGTCTCCACCACCCGGCGGCGCATCTTCTGCACGTCCGGGACGAAGTTCTCGCGATCTGCGGCCTGCCACACCAGGGGCTGGAGGGCGGCGACGTACTCGGCGCCGAGGACGGGGTCGCCGGCCACCGGGCGGGCCTTGAGCAGCGCCTGGAACTCCCAGGTCTTGGCCCAGCGCTGGTAGTAGGCGAGGTGGCTGCTGAGGGTGCGCACCAGCGGGCCGTTGCGTCCCTCCGGGCGGAGGTTGGCGTCGACGGGCCAGATGGAGCCCTCGACGGTCGTCTCGGAGCAGATCCGCATCAGGTGCGAGGCGAGTGCGGTCGCGGCCCGCATGGCCCTGGCCTCGTCGGCCTCGTCGGTTCCTTCCGCCGGCTCGGCCACGAAGATGACGTCCACGTCGGAGACGTAGTTCAGCTCGTGTCCGCCGCACTTGCCCATCGCGATCACCGCGAGCCGGCACAGCGCGGCGTCCTCGGGCGCGTCGGCCACGGCGAGGGCGAGGGCGGCGCGCAGGGTGGCGGTGGCGAGGTCGGCCAGCTCGGCGGCGGTCTCGGCGACGTCGATGGTGCCGCACACGTCACGGGCGGCGATGGACAGCAGGCAGCGCCGGTAGGCGACGCGCAGGGAGACGGGGTCGGTGGCCTCGGCGAGACCGTCCTCGAACTCCGCCACCCCGCGGTGCAGGTCCCGCGGCTCGTAGGTGACCAGGGCCTGCCAGTCGCCGGCGTGCCGGGCCAGGTGGTCGGCGAGCGCCTCGGAGGCGCCGAGCACACCGAGCAGGCGGTCGCGCAGCGGCTTGGCGGCGATCAGGGTGTCCAGCAGCTCCCGCCGGGCGGTGGGAGCGGGCTGCGCCTCCAGCAGCCGGACCAGGCCGTGCAGGGCGAGGTCCGGGTCGGCGGTGGCCCCCAGCGCCTCCAGCAGGACCGGGTCGTCGCGGACCCCGGCCAGCTCCACGCCGTCCAGCAGCCGCTCGGCGGCCGAGGGATCGGTGAAGCCGTGCCGCAGCAGCCGCGTGAAGGTACTGCTCCTGCGCCCCGGCGCCGTCATCCCGGCCTCCTGTCGCGTCCTGTCGCACTGGCGTTCCGTCGGATCAACCTGAGCGTAGCCGGGGAAGCGCGAGCGGGCGTCGGGGCGTACCGGCACCGGCCTCCGGCGACCGCTCCGGTGGACCGCTCCACAGTCGTACGATATCTTGTACAAGCCGCGAAGGGAGGCACCGGTATGTCCATTACCGCCAGCGAAGCCCGTCAGAACCTGTTCCCCCTGATAGAGCAGGTCAACGAGGACCACGCCCCGGTGCACATCACCTCCCGCAAAGGAAACGCCGTGCTCATGTCCGAGGAGGACTTCACGGCCTGGACGGAGACGGTGCATCTCCTGCGTTCCCCCAGGAACGCCCGCCGCCTGCTCGACTCCATCGCCGAGGCCGAATCCGGCGGTGCGCGCCGGCGTGAGCTGATCGACCCCGACGCGGAGCGCCCGTGAGGATCACTTTCACGACGCACGGCTGGGAGGACTACGTCCACTGGGCCGAGAGCGACCGGAAGGTGACCAAGCGGATCAACAAACTGATCACCGACATCACACGTGACCCGTTCAAGGGCATCGGCAAGCCTGAGCCGCTGAAGGGCGACCTGTCGGGCTACTGGTCACGACGCATCGACGACACCCACCGCCTGGTGTACAAGCCGGTCGACGGCGAACTGGTCATCGTCCAGGCGCGATACCACTACTGACGTGCGACTGCACGGACTACTGAAGCAACAGCTACCGACCTACGGCCACTGACAACCGACACCGTGCCCGACCAGGACGTCGAAGGAGCAACGCCATGGACTTCACCCTCGAAGTGATCCCGCTGCCCGTGACCGACATCGACCGCGCCCGGGACTTCTACCGGGACAAGGTCGGCTTCCACGTCGACATCGACCAGGAGGTCATGCCGGGTATGCGCATCGTCCAGCTGACGCCTCCGGGCTCGGGCTGCTCGATCGCCCTCGGCGAGGCCATCTGGGACATGGCACAGGGCCAGACCGCGCCGGCCCCCGGCACGTACCAGGGCCTCCAGCTGTGCGTCGCCGACATCAAGGCGGCCCACGCGGAGCTGGTCGGGCGTGGCCTGGACGTCTCCGAGCCGGTGCAGTACTCGCCGGACGACGGCGCCACCTTCATGTACTTCAAGGACCCGGACGGCAACGGCTGGGCGGTCCAGGAGTACCGGCGCCGGGAGACGGAGCCGCTGCACCAGCTGCTGGCGGACCTCGGGCGACAGCGCTAGCCGTGTCCGCGGGCGGGCCCGGCGCCGTGAGGGCGGGCCCGCCTTCGCGTCGGCCCGTCCGAGGCGGCCTCACTTCTCCGGTTTCGCGCCCCGCTCGGCCAGCAGGTCCGCCATCAGCCGGATCTCCGACTCCTGCGACTCCACCATCCCCTGGGCCAGCCGCTTCTCCACGCCGACCGTGCACCGTTCGGCGCACCCCTCGGCCATGTGGACGCCGCCCTTGTGGTGCTCGGTCATGAGCTGGAGGTAGTAGACCTCCGCCTGCTTGCCGTCCAGCGTCGCCAGCTTCTCCATCTGGGCGTCGGTGGCCATCCCCGGCATCAGCGAGCCCTCCCCCGCCGACGGCGTGTCGCCCATGCCCATCCAGGTCATCGGCGGGTCGGACGACACCTTCGGCAGCCCCCACAGGTCCAGCCAGCCGATCATCATGCCGCGCTGGTTGGCCTGGGTCTGCGCGATGTCGTACGCGAGCCGGCGCACCTCCTCGTCCTCGGTGCGGTCGCGCACGAGGTACGACATCTCCACGGCCTGCTGGTGGTGCACCGACATGTCCCGCGCGAAGCCGGCGTCCGCCGAGTCGGCGGACGGGACGCGGCCCGCGCCGTCGTCCCCGGCGACGGCGTAGGTGATGCCGCCGGCCAGGACGAGGGCCGCCGCGGCGGCCCCCGCGATCCAGCCGGCCTGTTTCGGCGTCACTCGGACAGGCCGTTCGTGCAGGCGGCACCCGGCTCGGGGGTCTGCTCGCCCTGGACGAACTTCTCGAAGAACTTGTCCACGTTCGGGTCGTCGGCGCCCGTCACCGTGCGCTGGTGGCCCCAGGCGGTGAGCATGATCGGGTCCTTCTGCTTGTCGTCCGGGCTCATCAGCGAGTACGGCGTCTTCTTCACCTTCGCCGCCAGCTTGTCCACCTCGGCCTTCGGCGCCTTGTCGGTGTACGTCACCCAGACGGCGCCGTGCTCCAGCGAGTGCACGGCGTTCTCGTTGTTCAGCGGCTCGGTGTAGACGTCGCCGTCGCAGTTCATCCACACCTGGTTGTGGTCGCCGCCGACCGGGGGCTCGGCGGGGTAGGACACCTTCTCGGTGACGTGGTTTCGGCCCAGGTCCCCCTCCCAGGTCCGCACCCCGTCGTCGCCCGTGACGAACTTGCCGGACGTCTTGCCGTCGGACGCCGTGTCGGCGGCGGAGTCGTCCGACTGCGACCGGACGAGGACGACACCGCCGACGACGAGACCGGCGACGACCACGGCACTGACCGCGACGGTGAGTATTCGGTTCCGGCGGTCGCGGGACTCCTCGGCGCGCCGCATCTCGGCTATCCGTGCCTGACGCGCCGTGTTGCTGCTCTTCTTGGCGGAACCCATGGGGTGTGCCCTTCTGGGTAAGGGGGGCCGATTGAGTCCGCTGATCTTGACGCGCTTCCTGGCCTAAAGTCCAGGGATTCCGGCCTGGGTCGTCCGACCCTTCCGGTGGCTTCCTGCTTCACCGCGCTGTGCGGGCACGTGTGCCCGTCTTACCGGCGCTCCACAGGCGTTTAGCGTCTCCGCCCGTCCGGCGGCGACGATACGGCGTCCTTCGAAGAGGACGTTGCGGGCTGCGTTGTGGTCTCGGTCGTGCATCGTGCCGCACGCGCCGCACGCCCACTCCCGGACATGGAGGGGCTTGGGGCCGTCCCTGAATCCGCAGGCCGAGCAGACCTGCGAGGAGGGGAAGGCCCGGCCCACCTTGGCGAAGGTGCGGCCGTGCTTGATCGCCTTGTACTCCAGCATGCCGACGAACGCGGACCATCCCGCGTCGTGCACGGACTTGGCGAGTCGGGTGCGTGCGAGGCCGGACACTGCGAGGTCTTCCACGTACACCGCTTGGTTGTCGCGGATGATCTGTGTGGATGCCTTGTGGTGCCAGTCCCGGCGCTGGTCCGCCACCTTGGCGCGCTGGCGTGCGACCTTGATGCGGGCCTTGGTCCGGTTCTTCGAGCCCTTGGCCTTGCGGGACAGTTCCCGCTGAAGGCGCTTGAGCTTCTTCTCGGCCCGACGCAGGAAGCGCGGGCTGTCGATCTTCCGGCCGTCGGACAGGACTGCGAAGGTGGACAGACCGAGGTCGATACCGGCTTCGGTCTCCGTCTCGGGGAGGGCGTCCGGCTCGGTGTCCACGACGAAGCTGAGGAAGTACCGGCCGGAGCTGTCCTTGGTGACGGTCACAGAAGTCGGGGCTGCGGGAAGCCGGCGGGACCACTTGACCTTGAGGTTGCCGACCTTGGCCACGTACACCGTGCCGTCGTCATGGAGGGAGAAGGCGTTGGTGTTGAGGCGGATCGACTGACGGGTGTCCTTCTTCGACTTGTACCGGGGCGGCCCCACCTTCCGGCCTTGCCGCTTGCCCTTGACCGAGTCGAAGAAGTTCTTGTAGGCGGTGTCCAGGTCTCGCAGGGACTGTTGCAGGACGACCGCTGACACATCGGCGAGCCAGGCACGTTCCTCGGTGCGCTTGGCCTGGGTGATGCGTATCCGGGACAGCTCGGTCGACGTCACGTACGGATGCCCCGCCGCGTGCGCTTCCTTGCGGTCGCGCAGGCAGTCGTTCCACACCACACGGGCGCACCCGAACGCACTCGCCAGCGCACGGCGCTGCGGAGCGTCCGGGTAGGCCCGGTAGTTGTAGCGAAGCTGCATGACCGAGATCCTACGACGCAATGGTCACACAAAGGAGCTAAAGGCTACAGATAGTGCTTTAAGCGTCGCTTCAGTGACGCAGACGCGGGTGCTCATCGCGACGGATCAGTGACACAGAGTGTTCAATGACGAGATACTGACGCGCCGCGAAGAGACCACACGCAAGGTCTACAAGAAACTCCGCAGCAGCGCGGAAGGGGTTCACCAGCGAACGCGACCACGTGCCCCTCGTGGCGCATCATCCACCCAAACACAGTCTCCCAGTCTGGCCAACAGCCTCAAGGGCACCTCCGCATGACAAATATGGCCGGGGCGCCTCCGTGGCGATGGCCGGGTGAAAGTCTTACCGGACAGAAGCTCTCTGAGAAGAACCCGGCGAAGGTGTCGGCGTGGTCCTTCGTAGGGGGTGACGGGATCTGTCGCGGCCCGGGCCTCAGGAATGGCCCGATCGAACACCCGGCCTCTACGCTGCGGGGAGGACCGGCGGGTGATCGAGGCCCGCAACGCGTACGAAACCGTGCTGTGGTCTGATGCTCAGGTGCAGGGCCGCCTCCCGCCGTACCGGAGACAGGCGGCCTGACCAGCGAGGATGGGGAAGCGGAAGATGGACAAGCAGCAGGAGTTCGTGATCCGGACGCTGGAGGAACGCGACATCCGGTTCGTACGCCTGTGGTTCACGGACGTACTGGGCTTCCTCAAGTCCGTCGCCGTGGCCCCGGCCGAGCTGGAGCAGGCCTTCGACGAGGGCATCGGCTTCGACGGCTCCGCGATCGAGGGCTTCGCCCGGGTCTACGAGTCCGACATGATCGCCAAGCCGGACCCGTCGACCTTCCAGGTCCTGCCCTGGCGCGCGGAGGCCCCCGGCACGGCCCGCATGTTCTGCGACATCCTCATGCCGGACGGCTCCCCGTCCTTCGCCGACCCGCGCTACGTCCTCAAGCGCGCCCTGGCCCGCACCTCCGACCTGGGCTTCACCTTCTACACCCACCCGGAGATCGAGTTCTTCCTGCTGAAGGACAAGCCCGTCGACGGCTCGGTGCCGACCCCGGCCGACAACTCCGGGTACTTCGACCACACCCCGCAGAACATCGGCATGGACTTCCGCCGCCAGGCGATCACCATGCTGGAGTCGATGGGCATCTCGGTGGAGTTCTCCCACCACGAGGGCGCCCCCGGCCAGCAGGAGATCGATCTGCGTTACGCGGACGCGCTCTCCACGGCCGACAACATCATGACCTTCCGCCTGGTCATGAAGCAGGTCGCGCTGGAGCAGGGCCTCCAGGCCACCTTCATGCCCAAGCCGTTCTCGGAGTACCCGGGCTCGGGCATGCACACCCACCTCTCCCTCTTCGAGGGCGACCGCAACGCGTTCTACGAGTCGGGCGCCGAGTACCAGCTCTCCAAGGTCGGCCGGTCCTTCATCGCGGGCCTGCTGCGGCACGCGGCGGAGATCTCCGCCGTCACCAACCAGTGGGTGAACTCGTACAAGCGCATCTGGGGCGGCAGCGAGCGCACGGCGGGCGCCGGCGGCGAGGCCCCCTCCTACATCTGCTGGGGCCACAACAACCGCTCCGCCCTGGTCCGCGTGCCCATGTACAAGCCCGGCAAGACCGGCTCGGCCCGCGTCGAGGTCCGCTCCATCGACTCCGGCGCCAACCCGTACCTGACCTACGCGGTCCTGCTGGCCGCCGGCCTCAAGGGCATCGAGGAGGGCTACGAACTCCCGCCGGGCGCCGAGGACGACGTCTGGGCCCTGTCCGACTCGGAACGCCGCGCGCTGGGCATCGAGCCCCTCCCCCAGAACCTCGGCGAGGCCCTCGCCCTGATGGAACGCAGCGACCTGGTCGCCGAGACCCTCGGCGAGCACGTCTTCGACTTCTTCCTCCGCAACAAGCGGCAGGAGTGGGAGGAGTACCGCTCCCAGGTCACGGCGTTCGAGCTGCGGAAGTCGCTGCCGGTGCTGTAGCGGCCGCGCCGACGAACCCTGCCCACGCCGTCCCGGTGACGGCGAGGCGGGGGCCGTGGGGGCGCTTGGAGTCGCGGACGTGGATGGTGGCGGGGGTTATCGCGACCTCTACGCAGTCGTTGCCGTCGCCACTGCTGCTGTAGCTGCTCTTGAACCAGACCAGTGTGGGCGCGTCCGGGGTTGCGGGGATGCGGGTCATGACTCTCCAAGCATCTGTTCGATGGCGGCCCGCGACTCTCGGGGCGTGAGAGCCTGGGCCCGGATCATGCCATAGCGCAGTTCGAGGATTCTGAGTTGCTTCGGATCGGTCACCGGCCGCCCGGCAAACGCTCCCTCGGAGCGCGCGACCGCACCGCCGTCGGGGAACTTGAGCACTTCGATGAGGCCGCCCGTCCCGACGTGCTCCTCGCAGTCGGTCGGCATTACCTGGATCGATACGTTCCGCAACTCTCCGATTTCCAGCAGGCGTTCGAGCTGTCGGCGCCAGACCATTCTGCCTCCGACTGGGCGGCGGAGCGTCGCTTCCTCCTGGACGAAGCTGAGGGTGGGCGCCGGGG
Organism: Streptomyces sp. NPDC017225; assembly: GCF_044331465.1. Taxonomy (NCBI): domain Bacteria; kingdom Bacillati; phylum Actinomycetota; class Actinomycetes; order Kitasatosporales; family Streptomycetaceae; genus Streptomyces; species Streptomyces sp. NPDC017225. Next base: position 359,371 of record NZ_JBIRNE010000003.1, read on the forward strand.
ACCGATCAAGGACCGAGCGACGGGCCAGCCGCGCGGCCACCATGCGTTCCGTCTCCTCTTCGGTGTAGGCGGGAAGCCACGCGTCGAACAGGGCGCGCATGTGGGCCTCCGTCTGCAACAGGCCATGGATGTTGAGAGTGCTGTACAGCCCGACCTCGACTGCGCTGGCCTCCACTTTCGCCAGTTCCCGGACACGCTTCGGGTATCGGACCTTCGCGACGTCCTCCCACATCGCCGTCAGCAGCCCGCATGCCTCCAGCACCTCATCAGCCCGCTGCAGGTACTCCCTCCTCGGAATCCGCTTCCCGCCCTCGACCTTGTAGACGAGGTCCTCCCCGTATCCGACCGCCACCCCGAAGTCGCCCGCCCGCATCCCCGCGGCCTCGCGGCGCAGCTTCAGTTGCCTCCCCACGGTGGTGAGGACGGCCACGCCCCACTCGTCGTCCGGGTCGACCTCCCAACCCGGCTCGTCCGTCTCGCCGTTCACCGGCATCCGCCCCTCCGTCGTACGCGTCGTATCGCGATGGACGTCACCGTAGACGGACACGCCACGCTCGGTGAGGGGATGCGGTCGCTCTGTCACCCCAACGTGGGATGGCGACCGGCATGCCGGAGCCCCGAACCCGCCGGCTCGGGGCTCGGGGCTGCTCCGTCGTACGCGCTAGGTGGAGCCGGGGCGCTGTTGCCGGGCCTCGTCCTTGAGGTGCCGGCCGGAGTCCCGTGCCTGCCCGGCGACGTCGCCGCCGCGGTCGCGGGCCTCGTCCTGCGTGGTGCGGGCGGCCTGCGCCGCGCTGTCCTTCACCTCGGCGGCCGCGCTCTGCGTCACCTCCCTGGCGCCTTCCTTCAGGTGCTGCGCGGACTCGGCGGCGGCCTGCTTCACCGGTTCCAGGGCCTCGCCGCCGCGCTCCATCAGCTCGGTGGCCTTCTCCTGCTCGGTCCGGGAGGCGGGCAGCAGCGAGGAGGCCAGCAGGCCGACGCCGAAGGCGACCAGCCCGGCGGCCAGCGGGTTGCCCCGGGTCCGGCGGCGGGCCATGTCGGGCGCCTGCTGTGCGGCCTCTCCCGCCTGGCCGGCCGCGCCGCGCGCCGCCTCGGCAGCCCGTCCGGTGCCTTCCTGCACCGAACCGGCCGCGGAGTGCGCGGTGTCCGAGACGGAGCCCGCCGCGGAGTGCGCGGTGCCGGAGACGGAACCGGCCGCGGAGTGCGCGGTGCCGGTGACGCTGTGGACGGTGTGCGACGCCGTGCCCATGACCCGGTCGCGCACGCCCGACACCGCGCCGCGCATCCTGGCCCGGCGCCGGCGGACCGCCCGCCGGGGACTGGTCCGCTCGGCGAGCTGGTCCACGTCCGTGGAGAGCTGGCCGCGCGTGGCCTCGATCTCGGCCCTCATCTGGTCGGGTGACGTGCCCATTCCGCGTTCTCCTTCATGGTCTCGACGGTTCGCTCGGGCTTCGGGGAGACGGTGCGCATCCCCGCGCGGCCCTTCATGTACAGCACGGCAGCGACGACGGCCCACACGGCGGTGACGATCAGGGCCGCCCAGCCCCCGTCCATGACGTTGGCCAGGCCCAGCACGGCGGCCAGCGAGAGGAACAGGAGGACCATGTAGCCGGCGAAACCGGCTCCGCCGAACATTCCGGCGGCCTTGCCCGCCCTCGTCCCCTCCTCCTTGATCTCGGCCTTGGCCAGCTCGACCTCCTGCCGGAAGAGGGTCTGCAGGTCCGCTGTCACTCCGGACATGAGCTGCCCGACGGACCTGTCGTCGGCCTGCGGTTCGACGGGGCGCGTGGGGCGGGGCGCGGGTCGTACGGTGGCCATCTCACACCTCCGGGTGGGCACGTCCCGGCACACCGCCCGGCGGCGTACCGGTGGCGGGCGAGACCGGCGCGCCGGTGCTGGCCACCCTCGGCGGGGCACCCGGCGCGGGGCCGGGCGGCAGCGGCGCGGTGTCCGGGGCGGCGGCCAGACCGTCGCGGTCCGCGGAACCGGTGGCAGGCCCCTGCCCGGAGCCGTCCGACCGGGCGGCGCTGCCCACCTTGGCCAGGCGCCCGACGGCCAGTCCGGCCAGCACCGCGCCGCCCAGGAAGGCTCCGGGGCGCCTGCGTGCGAAGCCCTGGAGGTCGGTCACGAGCCCTTCGGCCCCCTCCTTCTCCAGATAGCCGGCCGCGCGGTGGCCCCGGTCGGCCGCGTGCCGCGCCAGGCTGCGGGCCGCGGAGTCGTTCCGGGCGTGCTCGGCGAGGTCGGAGAGGTCGTCCGCCCACTGCCGCAGCGTGCCGGCCGCGCGCCTGGTCTGACCGTTGGCCTCGTCCATCGCACGGCCGCGCAGGTCCTGGATGGCCGTACCGGCCTGCTGACGAGCCTCGTCGGCCACGTGCCGGGCCTGTTCCGCCGCGGTTCCGGCGACCTGGCCCGCGGCCTGCCCGGCCTGCCCGGCCGTCGCGGAGGCCTCTGTTCTGACCTTGTCCCCGGTCCCGCTCCTGGGGCCGGTCTTCACGGACTCACTCATCGGCGACTTCCCCTCATCGGATGTCCTGTGGGGTCTCACATCCCGAGTGGCTGTTCGTCCGCTTTTGACACACTTTCCGGTCCGGGAATCTCCCGCCTCGGCGCCGCCCTGCCCGCGTCGCCCCACGTGGCCGTCTCCCACGTGGCCGTCGGTCCGCTCCAGCCGGTTTTCGGACCGCCGGGCCGCCGGGCCTCCGTCGGCGCTACCGTGACCGGCACATCCACCGACTTCAGGGAATCACCGGCTGCACACAGGCCGAGCCCGTGTCGGACGGTCCCACCAGGTCCCCGGCGGAAGCCGCCCGGTACGAGGGCAGCACGGAGGTACGCCAGGCCCACTGCGCCGCGTACGACGCGCACGATCCGCAGCGACCCATCGAGTTCCCCGCGCACCGGTCGGACCGGACGTCCGAGGAGTTCGCCGACGACTTCTACGAGGTGCTGGGGGAGGAGTGCTGACCCGAGCGGCCCGGGGCGTCGCGCGCGGACGGCGCCGCCGGGGGCGCGCCCCGGCGAACGAGCGCCGCCGTCAGCGCCGTACCGGCTCCCCCGTCTCCACTGTCTCCGGCACGTGCCCCGCGATCACGCGGGCCCGCCCGGGTGCGGAAGCGGAAGCCGCGGCGGCCCGGCGGCGGTCCACCGCGTAGGCCGCGCCCGCGACCCCCACGCCGAGTACCGCCAGCCCCGCGCCCGCCGTGGCCGGGGAGGTGGCGCCGAAGCCCGCCGCGAGGGCGATGCCGCCGACCCAGGCGCCGCCGGCGTTGGCGAGGTTGAAGGCGGCCTGGTTGGCGGAGGAGGCCAGGGAGGGGGCCGCGGACGCCTTCTCCATGACCATCAGCTGGAGCGGGGAACCGGTGAGGAAGGCGGCCATGCCCAGGAGGGCCACGGCGAGGGCCGCGGTGATCTCCGTACGCATCAGGAGCGGGAAGAGGGCGAGGACCAGGACCAGCGAGGCGAGGCCGCCGAAGAGGGTGCCGCGCAGGGCGTGGTCGGCCAGCCGGCCGCCCAGCAGGTTGCCCGCGGTGGCGCCGACGCCGAAGAGCGCCAGCAGCAGCGTCACGCTGGCCTCGGCGAACCCGGCGGCGTCCGTGAGCATCGGCGTGATGTAGCTGTACGCCGAGAAGAGCGCGCCGAAGCCGGCGACCGTCGTGCCGAGCGCCAGCCAGACGGGGAGGGAGCGCAGGGCGGCCAGTTCGCCGCGCAGGCCCGTGGTGGGGGCGGGGGCGTGATCGCGCGGGATCAGCGCGGCGAGCGCCGCTATCGCCGCGACGCCGATCGCGCTCACGCCGAGGAAGGTGGCCCGCCAGCCGAGTTGCTGGCCCATGGCCGTGGCCGCGGGCACGCCCACGATGTTGGCGACGGTGAGGCCGAGGAACATCAGGGAGACGGAGCGGGCCTTGCGTTCCGGCGCCACCATGCCGGTGGCGACCACGGCGCCGACGCCGAAGAAGGCGCCGTGCGGCAGGCCGCTGACGAAACGGGCGGCCAGCAGGGAGCCCTCCCCCGGCGCGACGGCCGACAGGGCGTTGCCGGCCACGAACAGCACCATCAGGGCGACGAGGACCGTGCGGCGCGGCATCCGCGCGGTCGCCGCCGCGAGCAGCGGGGCGCCGATGACGACACCGAGCGCGTAGGCCGAGACCAGGTGTCCGGCGGAGGGGATGGAGATGTGCAGGTCGTCCGCGACGTCGGGCAGCAGGCCCATCATCACGAACTCGGTCGTACCTATGCCGAAGGCGCCCACGGCAAGGGCGAGCAGGGCCAGGGGCATGAAGGGCCTCGCCTTTCGAGAGCTTTCGCGAGCGGAGTGCGTACGGGGAGGGGATGTCGTTATGTTCCCGTACGGAACAAAGCCTCTCAGGGCGAGTATTCCGGCGGCGAATCTCAGGACGCCGTTGTGTCGACCTTCACACGCGCGGCGATCGGGAGGTGGTCGCTGCCGGTCGCCGGGAGGGTCCAGCTGGTCTTCGGTTCGACGCCGGTGACCAGGATCTGGTCGATGCGTGCCATCGGGAACGACGCCGGCCAGCTGAAGCCGAACCCGCTGCCCGCCGCACCCTGCGGGGAGCGCATCTGGGAGGTGATCGCGGTGAGAGCGCGGTCGTTCGTGGTGCCGTTGAGGTCGCCGAGCAGGATCTTGCGGGGCAGCTTCTCGTCGGCGATGGCCTCACCGAGCGCCTCGGCGCTCTTGTCCCGCTGCCGGGCGGTGAAACCGGCCTCGAGTTTCACCCGTACGGAGGGCAGGTGGGCGACGTACACCGCGACCGGCCCGGACGGGGTGGCGACGGTGGCGCGCATCGCGCGCTTCCAGCCCAGCCGGATGTCGACGGCCTTCACGTCGCTCACCGGGTACTTGCTCCACAGCCCGACGGTGCCGACGACCGCGTGATGCGAGTACTTCCGCTCCAGCGCCTTCTCGTACGTCGGCACGGCGGACGCCTTCAGCTCCTCCAGGGCCAGCACGTCCGCGCCGGACGCGGCCACGGCGCGGGCGGTGCCGGAGGGGTCGGCGTTGTCGGCGTTGACGTTGTGGGTGGCCACCGTGAGGTCACCGCCGGTGCCGGTCTTGTCGAACAGCAGACCGCCGAAGTTGTTGAGCCACACGCTCACCGGCAGCACCAGCGCGATCAGCGCCGTCGCCGACCTGCGGACGAAGGCGATCACCAGCAGGACCGGGATGAGCAGGCCGAACCACGGCAGGAAGGTCTCCGTGAGGCTGCCGAGGTTGCCGATGACGTTCGGGATGCGCGAGTGGCCCGCCATGACCCCGGCCAGCAGGACGGCCACCACGGCGGTGATCAGGCCCCGGCGCCAGATCCGCCGGTCACCGCGCCAGCCGGTGGTCACCCGGTCGAGCAGGCGCCGAATCCGGGTATCCCGGCGCTCTGGATCCGAGCCGCCGCTGTCCGTCTCCGTCATGTACGCCTGCTGCGCCATACCGTCGCCTCACTAGCCTGCCGTGCACACCGTCGCCCCCCCGTGACTCAGCACCTTAGGGGATGATCGGTTCCGATCCCGCCGTCCCATGACGGCCGTACGACACGAGGACGTACGGGCCGGCGTTCGAGGTTCCGAACACCGCCGATCCGGGCGACTCTGTGACACAACGGGCACATCCGCCCCTCGGGTGACACATGCCGGAGGGCCCCAGCCGGGGCCTCTAGCCGCCCGGGCTCTCGAGGTGCCACCATGGGAGGGATCCGGGGACGCCGTCAGGGCGCCTCGAGATGACATGAAGGAGCCGTTGCCATGACGCAGCTTTCGGCTGCCCAGACGCCGCAGCGCACCCCCGGGGACGGGAGCAGGGCGCTGTACGGGGGCAAGAGCAACCGTCGCATCACCGTCCGGGACATCACCGCCGCCAAGGAGCGCGGCGAGAGGTGGCCCATGCTCACCGCGTACGACGCGATGACCGCGTCCGTCTTCGACGAGGCCGGTATCCCGGTCATGCTCGTCGGCGACTCCGCGGGCAACTGCCACCTCGGCTACGACACCACCGTGCCCGTCACGCTGGACGAGATGACGATGCTCTCGGCCGCGGTCGTACGGGGCACCAGCCGCGCCCTCATCGTCGGAGACCTGCCCTTCGGCTCCTACCAGGAGGGTCCGGTGCAGGCGCTGCGCTCGGCGACCCGGCTGGTGAAGGAGGCGGGCGTGGGGGCCGTGAAGCTGGAGGGCGGTGAGCGGTCGCACGAGCAGATCCGGCTGCTCGTCGAGTCCGGCATCCCGGTGATGGCGCACATCGGCCTCACCCCGCAGTCCGTCAACGCCATGGGCTACCGGGTGCAGGGCCGGGGCGAGGAGGCGGCCCAGCAGCTGCTGCGCGACGCCAAGGCCGTGCAGGACGCGGGCGCCTTCGCGGTCGTCCTGGAGCTGGTGCCGGCCGAGCTGGCCGCAGAGGTGACGCGGACGCTGCACATCCCGACCGTCGGCATCGGCGCGGGTGCGGACACGGACGCGCAGGTGCTGGTCTGGACCGACATGCTCGGGCTGACCGGCGGCCGGATGCCGAAGTTCGTCAAGCAGTACGCCGACCTGCGGCAGGTCATCGGCGACGCGGCGAAGGCGTACGCCGAGGACGTCGTCGGCGGAACGTTCCCGCAGGAGGAGCACTCCGTCCACTAGACCATCGCGGTACGACACCGGCCCCGTCGATCTTCCCCCGTCGGCGGGGCCGGTGGTTTCCCGACACCCCTCGCGTCCCGCACGCCCCGCGCGTCCCTGTCGGCGGGACGTCGGTGGAGCGGCGGTGGTGCCGGGCGGCTGTCGGTGGCATGTCGGTCGTTTGTCGGCGGGGGCTGACAACGTCGTCGGCATGAAGCGAATCGACGGCAACCCCCCGGCCGCGGGCAGCGCGGTCACCGTGCGGGGGCTGGTCAAGCACTACGGCGAGACCAAGGCGCTGGACGGCGTCGACCTGGATGTGCGCGAGGGCACCGTGATGGGTGTGCTCGGGCCGAACGGGGCCGGCAAGACCACCCTCGTCCGCATCCTGTCCACCCTGATCACGCCCGACGCCGGCCAGGCGCACGTCGCCGGCTACGACGTCGTACGACAGCCGCGGCAGCTGCGGCGGGTGATAGGACTCACCGGGCAGTACGCGTCCGTGGACGAGAAGCTCCCCGGCTGGGAGAACCTCTACCTGATCGGCAGGCTGCTCGACCTGTCCCGCAAGGACTCGCGCGCACGGGCCGACGAGCTGCTGGAGCGGTTCTCGCTCACCGAGGCCGGCAAGCGGCCCGCGGCCACCTACTCGGGCGGCATGCGGCGGCGGCTGGACCTGGCGGCCTCCATGATCGGCCGCCCGGCCGTCCTCTTCCTCGACGAGCCCACCACGGGCCTGGACCCGCGCACCCGCAACGAGGTGTGGGAGGAGGTCAAGCGCATGGTCGGCGACGGCGTCACCGTGCTGCTCACCACCCAGTACATGGAGGAGGCCGAGCAGCTCGCCTCCGAGCTGACCGTCGTCGACCGCGGCAAGGTCATCGCCAACGGCGGCATCGAGGCGCTGAAGGCCAAGGTCGGCGGGCGCACCCTGCGCGTCCGGCCGGCCGACCCGCTGCAACTGCGCCCGCTCGCCGCCTCCCTGGACGAGCTGGGCATCACCGGGCTCGCCGGCGCGACCGTGGACGCGCGGCACGGTGCCGTCCTGGTGCCGATCCTCAGTGACGAGCAGCTGACCGCCGTGGTCGGCGCGGTCACCGCGCGCGGCATCACGATCGCCTCCATCACCACCGAACTGCCCAGCCTGGACGAGGTCTTCCTGTCTCTCACCGGCCACCGCGCCAGTGCCCCGCAGGATCCCGCGCCCGCCGACGCCCGCGAGGAGGTCGCCGTATGAGCGCCACCACCACCACCGAGACCCCGGCCTCCGCCGCTCCCGCTCCGGTGCCCGTGCCGCTGTCCGCCGACGCCCGGATCTCGGTGCGCGGGCATCTGCGGCACACGAGCGCGCTGGTCCGCCGCAACCTGCTGTGGATCCGGCAGGACCCGGAGTCGATGTTCGACGCCGTCCTGTTCCCGATCGTCTTCACACTCCTGTTCGTGTACGTCTTCGGTGGCTCCATCGGGCAGTCGCTGGGCGGCGGGCAGCAGGCTTACGTGCAGTACGTCATCCCCGGCCTGATGGCCATGATGGGCATGAACATGGCCCAGGGGGTCGGCACCGGCTTCAACCAGGACTTCAACTCCGGTGTCATGGACCGCTTCCGGTCCCTGCCGATCGGGCGCGGCTCGGTGCTGTTCGCCAAGATCGCCGTCGAGCTGCTGCGGATGCTGTTCGCGACCGTGGTGCTGATGGTCGTCGCCCTGCTCGTCGGCTTCGACATCACCAACTGGGCCGGCCTGCTGGCTGCGATCGGGCTGTCCGCGGTGTTCGGTTCGGCGCTGATGTGGGTGTTCATCACCCTCGGCGTGATCATGAAGAACGCCCAGTCCGTGCAGGCGATGGGCTTCCTGGTGCTGATGCCGCTCCAGTTCGGCTCGTCGATCTTCGCGCCGACCGACTCGATGCCGGGCTGGCTGCGGTCGTTCACCGACTACAACCCTCTCTCCGCCCTCGCGGACACCGCGCGCGGGCTGATGGTGGGCGGCCCCGTCACCCACGACCTGTGGGTGACGCTGGCCTGGTCGGCGGCCCTGACGGCGGTGATGGCGCCGGTCGCCATCCACAAGTTCCGTACGAAGAGCTGATCACGCCCGCGTCGGCTGAGCCACGTACGCGTCAGACGAGGGCGACGGCCTCCTCCGCGGAGAGACCGGCGCCCTCGGCGTACGCAGCGTCGTACGCCTCGGTGCCGAGCGCCGCGCGGACCCGCTCGACGGCCCGGATCTCCGCGTCCCGTTCCAGGCCCGTCGCGATGTGGTGGGGCGGCAGCATCGCGTCGGCGGCGCCGAGGCACCGTGCGGCGTCCGTGGCCCGGCGCCCGCCGTCCACCCGGGCCAGCGCCATCGCGGCGATGGTCAGGTACGCGGACCGCATGTGCGGGGCCACGGCCTCGGACAGCGGGTCACCGGCCCGTGCCAGCGACTCCCGGATCCTGGCCAGGGACTCCTCGTGCCGTTCCTCCAGCGTCGCGATCCAGGCCTCGGCGGCGAGGATGAAGGCGTCGAAGACGACGAAGTGCGCGATGGAGAACTCCTCGCGCAGCAGCCTCAACTGCTCGCCGGCCTCGGCGGTCCGGTCGGTCATGCCGAGCCACCCGGCGAGGAACAGCCGGGCGGCGGGCATCGCGGCGTTGTGGCCCCTCCCCGCCGACCGGTCGATCACGTCGCGCAGGAGGCGCTCGCCCTCCTCGGTGTCGCCCGCCTCCAGCAGCACGCTGCCGAGGCGGGCGCCGAGGACGTCCACCTGGGCATGTGCGCCGAGCCGTTCGGCGTGTTCCGCGGCGGCCCGGTAGTCGGCGGCGGCGAGCAGGTACTCGCCCTTGCGTTCCCGGGCCTCCGCGCGGGCGGAGAGGGCCTCGGCGGTGCCCCAGGCGTCACCGAGGCGGCGGTAGATCTCCAGCGCCTCGTCGGCGTCGCGGGCCGCGTCGCCCGCCCAGTCGGTGCGGTTGGCGAGCGCGTTGGCGCGCATCTGCAGACTGCCGGCCAGCTCCCACTCGTATCCCGGCGTCTTTCGGCAGGTGCGCACGGCGGCGTCCATGATCTCGCGCAGCCGCTCGACGTCGCCGGTGAGCATCACCGCGAAGAACCAGAGCAGGCCGGGGCTGGCGCAGGTCTGCGGCATGCCGGGCTCGTAGGTGTCGGCGATGGCCCGCAGTTTCCGCTGGGCGGACGGGGTCTGCCACTTGTCCAGCTCCGTGTCCATGCAGGCGAGGTGGGCCAGGTGCACGCCACGCCGGGCCTCGGCGAGGACCTCGCCGGTCATCGGCGGCGGGGCCGCCGTGCACCGCTCCCACACCGGCTCCGCGCGGCGGACCGGTTCGGTGAAGGGGTCGGGGCCGAGGGTCATGACCGCGCCGAGCCAGTTCCGGGCCTCCACCCGCAGGTCTCGCATCTGCCAGTACCAGACGAGCGACAGCGACAGGCTCAGCGCCTCCTGCTCGTCGCGCGCGGCGACGGCGTGGCGCAGGGCGGTGCGCAGGTTCTCGTACTCGCGCTCCAGTCGCCCGATGGCGGTGAGTTGCTCGGTGCCGCGCAGCAACCTGTCGGTGGTGCGGGCGACTTCACGGTAGTGCATCAGGTGCGCGCGCTCTGCCCCGGCGCGTCCGCCGGCCTCGTCGAGGCGTTCGCCGGCGTACTCGGCCACGGTCTCCAGGAGCCGGTAGCGCATGCCGTCGCTTCCGGACGGCGCGGCCACCACCAGGGACTTGTCGACCAGGGAGCCGAGGGCCTCCAGTGCGGCGGGCCCGCACACCGCCTCGGCGGCGGCGAGGTCGCAGCCGCCCGCGAAGACGGACAGGCGTCCCAGTACGTCCCGTTCGTCCTCGTCGAGCAGGTCCCAGGACCAGTCGACGACCGCGCGCAGCGTCTGCTGGCGGGGCAGGACGGTGCGGCTGCCGGAGGTGAGCAGGCGGAACCGGTCGTCGAGGCGGCCGGCGATCTGGCGCGGGGTGAGCACGCGCAGCCGGGCGGCGGCCAGTTCGATGGCCAGCGGCAGCCCGTCGAGTCGTCGGCAGATCTCCGCGCAGGCGGCCGCGGTCTCCTCGTCGGCGTCGGTGCGGAAACCGGGGCGGGCGGCGGCACCCCGGTCCGCGAGCAGCCGCAGCGCGGCCGGCTCCGGCAGCGGCTCCACCGGGCGCAGCACCTCGCCCGGTACACCGAGGGGTTCGCGGCTGGTGGCGAGGACGGTCAGGTTCGGGCAGCGGGCGAGCAGTTCCTCGGTGAGGCGGGCGGCGGCGTCGACGACGTGCTCGCAGTTGTCGAGGACGATCAGCATGCGGCGCCGTCCGCAGTGCTCGACGAGACGCTCGACGGCGGTGTCCTGACGGTCGACGGTGGCCAGCCGCTCGGCGACGGCCCGCATCTCCTCGGCGCCGGCGCCGTACAGCACGGTCTCGCGGGCGCCGACGGCGGTCAGCACGGCCTCCGGTACGGCACCGGGGTCGTCGACGGGGGCGAGCTCGGCCAGCCACACGCCGTCCCGTGCCGTGTCCCCGGCGCCCTCGGCGGCCTCCTGCGACAGCCGGGTCTTGCCGGCGCCGCCGGGTCCGAGGAGGGTGACCAGGCGTGTGGCGGCCAGGTCGGCGCGCAGGGCGTCCAGGTCGGCGTCCCGGCCGACGAAGGAGGTGAGCCGGGCGCGGAGGTTGCCACGGGGGCGGGGCGCCACGGCAGGGGCGTCCGGGGGTGCGGAGGGCGTGAGGGCCGTGAGGGGCGCGGATGCCGAGGAAGTCGGGGATGTCGGGGGTATCGGGGGATTGAGCAGTGCCGCGTGCAGCGTCCGCAGTTCGGGCCCGGGGTCGGTGCCGAGCCGGTCCGCGAGCAGCCGGCGTACGGCCTCGTAGGCGGCCAGCGCCTCGGCGGTGCGGCCGGTGTCGCGCAGGGCGCGCAGCCGCAGGGCCTGGAGGGGCTCGTCCAGGGGGTGTCCGTCGCACAGCGCGGTCAGCTCGGGCAGGGAGTGCTCGGCCTGCCCGAGGTCCAGGGCGGCGGTGTGGCGGGCACGCAGGGCGTCCAGGCGCCGGGTCTCCCAGCGGGCCGCCCCGGCGGTGCGGTCGGGCAGGTCGGCGAGGGCGGGGCCGCGCCACAGGGCGAGTGCGTCGTCGAGCACGACGGCCGCCTTGGCGGGGTCGCCGTCGGCGAGGGCGCGGGTGCCCTCGCCGACCAGCCGGTCGAAGAGGTGCAGGTCGATGTCGTCGGGGACGGCGGTGAGCCGGTAGCCGCCGTCGGCGGAGGCGACCGCGTCCGCGCCGAGCGTCCGGCGCAGCCGACCGACCAGTGCCTGCAACGCGCCCGGCGCGTCGGCGGGCGGGTCGCCGTCCCACACCTCCTCCACCAGCAGCCCCGTGGGCACGGCGCGGCCGGGCCTGAGGGCGAGCACGGTCAGCAGCGCGCGCAGCCGCGCACCGCCGACCGGGACGACTGTGCCGTCGGGGCGGATTGCCTGCGTGGTGCCGAGGATGCGATAGCGCACGGGTCCATTGTCCCCGGTGCCGTCGGAGCCGGTCACGGGGTTTTGGCGGCGCGGCGTGTGGCGCCGTGACTCCGAGGCGCTCCCGCACCGCCGTCGGGGCGCCGTCGGGACCGTGCCCGTAGGTCCCACCGGTTCTCCGGAGCCCCGCACCCGCCCGCGGAGCCGCGCACCCGCCCGCCCACGGACCTTTCCGCCCGTGCCGCGGAACCTCACGCCGCCCGCGAGACGTTCTCCCGGTGCGCCCGGTACGGTCGGGCAGTCCCACCGACCCCGGTCCGATCCCGGTTCGCCCCGGTCGGGCCCCGGTCCGGTCCCGGTCCGGCCCGCGGGTCCCATGTGTGTCCGACAGCCAGGGAGTCCCATGACCAGCGCCACCGCCCGCCCCAGTGACCGGCGGATCAGTCCGGTGTTCCTCGGGATCGTCGCCGTCGCCGCGGTCACGGGCTGGGCCACCTGGACCGGGTTCGCCGAGCAGCCGGGCGTCGCCGTGTTCCTGTTCGTGACGGCCGCGTGGGTCGTGTCGCTGTGCCTGCACGAGTACGCGCACGCCCGCACGGCGCTGCACAGCGGCGACATCTCGGTCGGCGCGAAGGGCTATCTCACGCTGAACCCGGTGAAGTACACGCACGCGCTGCTGAGCATCGTGCTCCCGGTGCTGTTCGTGATCATGGGCGGTATCGGTCTGCCGGGCGGGGCCGTCTTCATCGAGCGCGGGCGGATCCGGGGCCGCTGGCGGCACAGCCTGATCTCGGCCGCGGGCCCGCTGACGAACGTCCTGTTCGCCGTGGTGTGCACGGCCCCGTTCTGGCTGGACGCGCTGGACGGCGTGCCGCGCGACTTCCGGATCGCGCTGGCTTTCCTGGCGCTGCTCCAGGTCACGGCCGCGATCCTGAACTTCCTGCCGGTGCCGGGCCTGGACGGCTACGGGGTGATCGAGCCGTGGCTGTCGTACAACGTCCGGCGGCAGGTGGAGCCGCTCGCGCCGTTCGGACTGCTGATCGTCTTCGCGCTCCTGTGGATCCCGGCGCTCAACGGCGTCTTCTTCGACGCCGTCGACGCGATCCTGCGCGGCCTCGGGATCAGCGAGATCGACACCTACTGCGGCTTCGAGCTGTACCGCTTCTGGCAGACGGACGAGCTGTGCTCGGTCGTCGGCTGACGCCCCTCAGCCCGTGACGGACGTGGCGCGGCGGGCGTCCCGGCCGCGCTTGACGTAGTACCAGCACATGTTGGACGACACCCCCGACAGCAGCACCCACACGACGCCGATCAGCACGCTGCCCCGCACGAAGGAGACGACGGCGGCGGCCACGGCGAGTACGCAGACGGCCAGGGCGTAGAGGGCGAGACGGGGCATGGTGCGGGCTCCTGTCGGGGGACACGTGCGGGTACTGCGGCGAACACGGGCGGTACGGGTACCGTTCCGGCACCCACCAGTGTCCCCCATCGCCTCACACGTCGGTGACGCGGAGCCCGGCGTGTGCCTTGTAGCGGCGGTTGACGGAGATCAGGTTGGCGACGAGCGACTCGACCTGGTGGGCGTTGCGCAGCCGCCCCGCGAAGACGCCGCGCATCCCAGCGATGCGTCCGGCGAGGGCCTGCACGATCTCCACGTCGGCCCGCTCCTCGCCCAGCACCATGACGTCGGTGTCGATCTCGTCGATCTCCGGGTCCTGGAGGAGGACGGCGGACAGGTGGTGGAAGGCGGCGGCGACCCGGCTGTCCGGCAGCAGGGCGGCGGCCTGCTCGGCGGCGCTGCCCTCCTCGGGCTTGAGCGCGTAGGCGCCCTTCTTGTCGAAGCCGAGCGGGTTGACGCAGTCGACGACGAGCTTGCCGGACAGTTCCTCGCGCAGGGACTCGAGGGTCTTGCCGTGGCCGTCCCACGGCACGGCGACGATCACGATGTCGCTGCGGCGGGCGGTCTCCGCGTTGTCGGCGCCCTCGACGCCGTGCCCGATCTCCTCGGCGGCGGCCTCGGCGCGCTCGGCGGCGCGCGAGCCGACGATCACCTTCTGGCCGGCCTTGGCGAGGCGGTAGGCGAGGCCCTTGCCCTGCGGGCCGGTGCCGCCGAGCACGCCGACGACGAGTCCGGAGACGTCGGGCAGGTCCCAGGGGTCCTTGGCGGGGGCCTTCTGTGCAGCACTGTCGGTAGAGGTCATGGGCCGACCCTACGTCCGCCCCGGCCGCCCGGCGGGTCCAGGTCTCACCCGGTGCCGGTGCGTTCCCGGGCCGTCCTCACCCGGCCCCGGCCGTCCTCACCCGGCCCGGCTGTCCTCCAGCCGTCCCCGGTCGGGCGAATCCGGGGCGAACCCCGGGCCGCGCGGACCGGGTTGCGGCAGTATGCGGCCCATGGACGCCGTACGGGTCGCGCTGTTGCGGGAAGTACTCGCCGGGACCGAGTGGCTGGGGGCCACCCGGAGGTTCGCGGGGGCGCTACGGGGGTCCGTGGTCCCGCACGGGGGCGGGCTGCTGCTGGTGGGCACCGCCGGGTACGAGCCCTGGCATCTGGCGGCGCACCTGGTGGACGAGGCCGCCTGGTCGGGGACTCCGGGGCTGGCCCCCACGCTCGTACGGCACGACGCGCGCCCGTCGGACCCGGCGCATCTCGCGGTGGGCCTGGGACGGCTGGCGGCGGCCCGGCGCGGGGAGACGCTGCTGGTGGTGACGCCCGACGATCCCGGCGCCCCGCTCCTGGAGCGGGTGCACGACGCCCGCCGGGCCGGCGCGACGGTGCTGGCGCTCGGCACGGGCGAGCGGGAGCTGACGGCCATGGCGCACGAGACGCTGACCGTGCCGGACGGCGCCGAGCTGGACCTGGACACGGTGCAGCACCTGGTGAGCGCGGCGGCCGGGGAGAACGCGGTGCCCCCGTCCCGGGGCCGCCACCGCTTCCGGGACCGTCTCTCCCGCCTGGCCGACCAGCTGACGGCCCCGCCACCGCCCCGCTGGTGACCGGACGTCGCCCCGGCCGTCAGTCGTCGACCGCGCGTCGCCCGGCCGCACATCCTCGTCCGCACGTCGCCCCGGCCGTCAGGTCTCGTCCGCGCGCCCCGTGGCGGAGGGGTCGTGCGAGTCGTGCCACTTCGGGTCGTTCTCCCATTCGAGGTTTCGCTCGCGGGCGGTCTCCATCGCGTGCTCGGCCTCCGTGCGGGACGCGTACGGCCCGAAGCGGTTCTTTCCCGGACAGTCCGGGCCCTCCTCGACCTTCCGGTGCTCCAGGCAGTAGTACCACTCGCCCGGTTTTCCGACGGTGCGCTTCTTGAACAAGGCCATGACCGGCTCCTTTCGTCCACCTGCCGGGGACATGCTCTCGTATGCCCGCTGGTTAGACTCGCTGACATGTCTGGCCAGTCGCTGCTCGTACCAGGGGAGCTGTCTCCCACCCGTTCCGTACCCGGAAACATCCGTCGGCCCGAGTACGTCGGCAAACCCGCGCCGACGCCGTACACCGGGCCGGAGGTGCAGACGCCCGAGACGATCGAGGCGATGCGCGTGGCCGGCCGGATCGCGGCGCGGGCGATGGAGGAGGCCGCGAAGATCATCGCGCCCGGTGTGACGACCGACGAGCTGGACCGGGTGGCACACGCGTACATGTGCGACCACGGCGCCTACCCCTCGACGCTCGGCTACCGCGGTTTCCCCAAGTCCCTGTGCAGCTCGGTCAACGAGGTCATCTGCCATGGCATCCCCGACTCCACGGTGCTGCGCGACGGTGACATCGTCAACCTCGACGTGACGGCGTACATCGGCGGTGTGCACGGCGACAACAACGCGACCTACCTGGTCGGTGACGTGGACGAGGAGAGCCGGCTGCTGGTCGAGCGCACCCGCGAGTCGCTGGCCCGCGCGATCAAGGCGGTCAGGCCGGGCCGGCAGATCAACATCATCGGCCGGGTCATCGAGTCGTACGCCAAGCGGTTCGGGTACGGGGTGGTGCGGGACTTCACCGGTCACGGGATCAACTCGTCGTTCCACTCGGGACTGATCGTCCCGCACTACGACAGCCCGCACGCGACGACCGTCATCCAGCCCGGGATGACCTTCACCATCGAGCCGATGCTGACGCTCGGGACGCACGAGTACGACATGTGGGACGACGGCTGGACGGTCGTGACGAAGGACCGGAAGCGGACGGCCCAGTTCGAGCACACGCTGGTGGTGACGGACTCGGGGGCGGAGATCCTGACGCTGCCGTAACGCCGCCCGCCCGTACCGGTCCAAAGGTTCGCAGGCAGGATTCGAAGGCCCGCTCTCCTCGGAGGGCGGGCCTTCTCGTGTCCGGGTACGCTTTTACCGACAGGGCGTCGGAAAAGTATTGACTTAGGTAAGCCTAACCATAGAAAATCGGCCCCATGGACTCCTTCTCGACCCTCATCCGCACGGCCTCCCACGAGCAGCACGTGGAGGCGGAGACCTCCACCTTCATGAGCGACCTGCTCGGCGGCCGGCTCGGCGTCGACGCGTACGCGCGCTACACCGAGCAGCTGTGGTTCGTCTACGAGGCCCTGGAGGCCGGTGCCGGCCGGCTGGCGTCGGATCCGGTGGCCGGGCCGTTCGTGCGGCCGGAGCTGATGCGGCTGGCCTCGCTGGAGCGGGACCTGGCACACCTGCGCGGCCCCATGTGGCGCACGGGACTGACGGCCCTGCCCGCGACCGAGGCGTACGCGGCCCGGGTGCGCGAGTGCGCCGAGCAGTGGCCGGCCGGGTACGTCGCCCATCACTACACGCGCTACCTCGGCGACCTGTCCGGCGGGCAGATCATCCGCGACAAGGCGGAGCGGACGTGGGGCTTCGCCAAGAAGGGCGACGGGGTCCGCTTCTACGTCTTCGAGGAGATCGCCAACCCGGCCGCGTTCAAGCGCGAGTACCGCGAGCTGCTGGACGGCATCCACGCGGACGACCTGGTCAAGCAGCGGGTCGTCGCCGAGTGCAAGCGGGCCTTCGCACTGAACACGGCGGTCTTCCAGGGGCTGGGCGAGGAGTTCCCGCTCTCGGCGTGACTCCACGAGGAGGCGCCGGGAACGCGGCCGGCTCCCGGCGCGCTCCCGGCGCTCACTCCCCAGGGCCGGCGTCGGCGTCAGCGTTCCAGGTACACCCGTCCGCCGATCTCCGTCCAACCCTGCGGCTGCGGTGCGGTCAGGATCTGTGAGCCCGTTCCCTGCGTGATGTTCAGGGCGCGTCCCAGCCGGTCGGTGAGCAGGAGGGCGGCGGCGCCCGTCGCCTCGTCCTCGTCGATGCCGTCGTCCCGTCCCGGGAAGGCACGGGCGCGGACACGGCCCGCCGGCTCGTCGTCCCAGGCCCAGGCGTAGACCCACTCCCCCTTCGGCGGCACGGCGAGGTCGTCCACCTCGGCGACGGTG
Source organism: Streptomyces sp. NPDC017225 (assembly GCF_044331465.1). NCBI lineage: Bacteria > Bacillati > Actinomycetota > Actinomycetes > Kitasatosporales > Streptomycetaceae > Streptomyces > Streptomyces sp. NPDC017225. The sequence continues at coordinate 376,804 of NZ_JBIRNE010000003.1, forward strand.
GCGTACTGGCGCAGGGTGCGCGGGGGCACCCACTCCGCCCGCGCCTCGATCCAGCAGAACTCCCCGTCCTGCCGGGCGCCCACCACTCCCGCCGGGGTGACGAGTTCGGGCACGTCGAGCAGCCAGGCCGTGCCGACGCAGGGGTGGCCGGCGAACGGCAGGCGCAGGGTGGGCGTGTAGATGTCGACGACGCCGCGCTCGGGGTCGTCGACGAACACGGTCTCGCTGAAGCCGAGTCTCGCGGCGAGCTCCTGCCGCTCGGCCCGGTCCGGCAGCACGGAGCCGTCCCGGACGACACCGAGCTCGTTGCCGTATCCGCCGTTCGGCGCGCAGAAGACGCGCAGTACGTCGTAGTCAGTCACCGGGGCATTCAATCAAGCGTCACTCCGACGGCGGGCCGGGGCGGCCCCGGACGGCTAGGTCCAGCGGCCCGGCCGTCCCTTCCCTCACCGCCTGCCTACGCCTGCCTACGTACGTCTACTCCTGCGTCCGCCGCTTGCGTGCCGCGAACACCGCGCCCGCGCCGATCGCGACCGCGGCGCCCGCCGCCGCGCCCAGGGCCGGGCCCGGGAGGTCCGCGCCGGTGGAGGCCAGGCTGCCGCCACCGAGCGCGCCGCCCATGGACCGCCGGATCGTCTCGGTCGAGGACGGCGTACTCCTCAACTACGGCCCGCGCACCGACCAGGTGCTGAAGTCGGTCGTGGCCCAACTGTACGCCGAGAACGGCGAGAACGGCGCAGGCAATGACGGCAGTGAAGGCGGCGACCGATGACCGTACTGGACAAGCGGGCCCACCCCCGGACGCCCGCCGAGCCGCCCCCGTCCACGCCCCCGCCGCGCGGCCGACGCGCCGTCCCCTGGCTGCTGACCGCATCCCTTGCCGCCGGTCTCCTCGTCCTCGTCCCGGTCCCGGCCGGTACCGGCGCCTACCCGGTCCAAGTCGGCGACGTACTCGGCTCGCTGCTGCACCGGGCCGGGCTCGGCGGTACGGAACTGGACCGGGTCGCCGAGTCGGTGCTGTGGAACGTGCGGTTCCCGAGGATCGTGCTGGCGCTGCTCGTCGGCGCCTCCCTGGGCTGCGCGGGCGCGCTGATGCAGGGCGTGTTCGGCAACCCGCTCGCCGAGCCGGGGGTCATCGGCGTCTCCTCGGGCGCGGCGGTCGGCGCGGTCGCCGCCATCGCGTTCGGCCTGAACTTCCTCGGCAACTGGACGGTGTCCGTCTTCGCGTTCGTCTCCGGCCTGGTCACCGTCCTGGTGGTGTACGCGATGTCCCGCTCGGGCGGCCGTACGGAGGTCGTCACGCTGATCCTCACGGGCATCGCGGTGAACGCCTTCGCGGGCGCGTTGATCGGCCTGTTCCTGTTCTTCGCGGACACGGCGGCGGTCAACCAGATCACCTTCTGGCAGCTGGGCTCGCTCGCCCAGGGGACCTGGCCGAAGGTGCTGGCGGTACTGCCGTGCGCGGCGGCCGGTCTCGGGCTGGCCCCGCTGTACGCCCGCCGGCTCGACCTCCTCGCGCTCGGCGAACGCCCGGCCCGGCACCTGGGTGTGGACGTGGAACGGCTGCGGATCGTACTGGTCCTGGTGATCGCGCTGCTGACCGCGGCGGCCGTGAGCGTGGCCGGGGTGATCGGCTTCGTCGGACTCGTCGTCCCGCATCTGCTGCGGATGGTGGCGGGCCCCGGGCACCGCTTCCTGATCCCGGGCAGCGCCCTGCTCGGCGCGCTCGTGCTGCTCGCCGCCGACCTGGCCGCCCGTACGGTCGCGGACCCCGCCGAGCTGCCGCTCGGGTACTGACGGCGCTGCTGGGCAGCCCGTTTTTCTTCTGGCTGCTGCGTCGTACCCGGCGCAGGCAAGGGGGTTGGGCATGAGAGGCGTCAACTGCCTCCCCCTGAAGGGGGAGGCTTGCAGGCAGAGAGGAACGTGGTGCTGATGTCCCCCTATGGAACCCTGCGTCCGGAACGCCTATGGCGTTCTGGGGCGGTTGACTGCGCCCCGCTGCCACGCAGCATCGGCCCGGTGGGCGATGTTGCGGGAGCCGTTATGGTCCGCGTGCAGGACGATCCCGCAGGACCGGCAGGCGAACCGTGCTTGATCCACTCTGTTCGAGCGGTGGGTGTGCCAACACTCGGAGCACTGGCGGGAGGTGTTGCGCGGGTCCACATGGACCACAGCAACACCCGCCCGCTTGGCCTTGTACTCGACAAAGGCGCCGAGCTGGGCGAAGGCCCAGGAGTGCAGTCGTGCCCGCTGGTCTTTCCTGGCCGTAACCCTCTGCCGAATACCGGTCAGGTCTTCCAGACCGATACCCCGCGAGGTGCGTTCAGCAGTGTGCACGAGCTTCTTGGCGATGATGTGGTTGCGCTGGGTGGCGTACCGGGCTTCCTTGCGCCGCTGGCGCTTGAGGACACGAGCCGCGCTTTTGGTGCGCTTCTTCTGGAGCTTGCCGCGCAGGTCGCGCTTACGCTGCCGGTACCGGTTCACCTGACGGCTGGACATGGTCTGGCCGTCCGAGGTGGTGGCGATGTTCATGATCCCGAGGTCCACCCCGAGGAAGCCGTCAGGCTCAGAAACCTCGGGTTCGGGGATGTCAATGGTGGCGATGAGGAAGAACATGCCGTCCCGCATCACCAGGTCGGACTCGCCCTTGCGCTGCGCGAGGAGCCGCATCGCCTCCGGGGAGCAGTCGAACGGGATGCCCTTGAGCCGACCGGCCACCGTCCAGACCGACACCGTCTTGGTGCCCAGGTTCCAGGTCAGCATCCGGTCATCGAACGGTTGCGCCGACGTCTCACGGAAGCGGATGGGCTTCGACTCGGCCTTGATCCGTCGCTTCGAGCCCTCGGGGCCGTAGTTCCCGGCCCGAAGGTTCGCCTTGAACGTGGCGTAGGCGTCGCACACCTTCTTTACCGTGCGCACAGCGGCCTGTGCCCCGAGATCGAAGTCAGCCTTGATCCGGTGGTACACGGCCTCTTGCAGCACGTTCCGGCGTTTGAGGTCCTTCGCGAACGCCACCTGCGAGGCCGCGTTCGCGGCCCGGTTGCAGGCACGCAGGGTCGCCGCCAGTGCGCCCGCGTCATGCGCGGACGCAGGCAACAACTTCACCTGCACAGTTATCTTCACGCAAGTGACACTAGTAACGCCTTGATCGACGATTCAACTCGTGGGCCTCTGCGGCAGTCCGAGGTCAACGGCGATCCGCCCTGGCGGCGGATCGCCGCTCCTTGCCCTGCTCCGCAGGAGCTTCGATTCCTCCCCGCCCTAAAGGACGGGGCATCCTCGAAGGAGACAGGTGAAGCTGCGGGGGAAACTGGCGCGGCTGGTGCCGCCCCGCCCGGTGCCGCCGTCCCCGGCCGCGCCCGGCGACGTCCTCGCCGAGGCCGACGGCCTGCGCGTCCGCCTCGGCGGGCGGCCGGTCCTGGACGGCGTGGGCGTCACCGCCCGCGCGGGTGAGGTGCTCGCCCTGGTCGGTCCCAACGGCGCGGGCAAGTCCACCCTGTTGGGCGTCCTGGCCGCCGACGTCCCGGCCACCGAGGGGGCCGTACGCGTCCACGGCCGCCCGGTGGCCGAGTGGTCCGCGCCCGAACTCGCGCTGCGCCGGGCCGTGCTGCCGCAGTCGGCGTCGCTGTCCTTCCCGTTCCCGGTCGAGGAGGTGGTCCGGATGGGCCGGGCGCCCTGGGCGGGGACCGGGCTGGAGGACGAGGACGACGCGGCGGTGGTCGAGGCGATGGCGCGCACGGAGGTGGCGGGCTTCGCCGGGCGGCCGTTCTCCGCGCTCAGCGGCGGCGAACGGGCCCGGGTCGCGCTCGCCCGCGTGCTCGCGCAGCGAACTCCCCTGCTGCTGCTCGACGAACCGACCGCGGCACTGGATCTGCGCCACCAGGAACTGGTACTGCGGCTGTGCCGGGAGCGGGCGCGGGCCGGGGACGCGGTGGTCGTCGTACTGCACGACCTCTCGCTGGCGGCGGCGTACGCGGACCGGGTCGCGATCCTGCGCGCCGGCCGGGTCGCGGCCGACGGGCCGCCGGCGGAGGTCCTCTCCGAGGGGCTGCTCTCCGAGGTCTACGACCAGTCGGTGGAGGTACTGCCGCACCCGCGCACGGGGGCGGTGCTGGTCGTCCCTCACCGTGCGCCGTGACGGGAGGTCACGGTGTGGCCGCTGTACCCGGTCCCGGCGTCCGGTCGCCACCTCGCCCCGGTAGGGTTCGCCTCCGGGAAGGGGAAGGTGAAGGAACCTGATGAGCAGGGATCGCGGCCCTCGTAGGCCCCGCAGGCTTGGCACGTGCGCGCTCATATCCGCCTCGGTGACCACTTTGTCGGTCACGGCGAGCGGCTGCGTCGTGGTGCACGGCGAACGCGAGGTGCTCCCGGCGACCACCCGGGCCGAGGCCGCCAAGGCGCTCCAGGAGTTCACCTCCGCGTACAACGCGGCCGACAAGGCCTTCGACGCCTCCCTGGACGCCGAGCACACCACCGGCGCGCTCGCCGCCATCGACTCGGCGCGGCTGAAGGCGGGCCTGGCCAACAACCCGGACGGCAACGCGTCGCACACGCCGCTGGAGCTGACGGACGCGGAGTTCACCATTCCGAAGAAGGCGGGCTGGCCTCGCTGGTTCGTCGCGGACGCCAAGGGCAACAAGGGCGGCGACGCGCGCTGGCTGCTGGTCTTCACCCGCGACGGCCTGGAGGAGACCTGGCAGGCGGCGTACCTGACGCTGGTCGCCCCCGACAAGATGCCCGAGTTCCGGACGGACCGGGACGGCTGGGCCGAGGCCGTCCCCGCGAACTCGACCGACCTGGCCGTTCCTCCCGCCGACCTGAGCAAGGGCTACACGACGTACCTGAAGGACGGCGGCGAGACCTTCGCGGACGGTGCCCACACCAGTTCCTGGCGGGAGCTGCGAGAGAAGCGGTCGATCCGCCCCGGCCTGGTCACCCAGTACATCGACGAGCCGCTGACGAACGGCGACTACGCGCCGCTGGCGCTGCGCACGCGGGACGGCGGCGCGCTGGTGTTCTTCAGCACGCGGCACTACGAGAAGCAGACCGCCGCGCAGGGTGCGTCCGTGCCCACGCCGAACAAGGACGTGCTGGCGCTGACGGACGGCGAGATCAAGCAGTCCCTGACGATGGAGTTCGTCTCCAACGAGGTCGCCCTCGACCCGGCGGGCGGCTCGGGGGGCGGTTCCGGGGACGGTCAGGTCTCGGTCCTGGGGCGGGTCCAGGGGCTGACGTCGGCGAAGGGCGAGTAGCCGCCGGTGACGCCGGGCGCGCTCAGCGGCGCGGGGGCCGGGCCGGGTGCGCTCAGCGGCGCAGGGGCCAGGCCGTGCCCGCGTGGTCGCTCTCCTCGCCGGCGTGCCGGGCGCACGCGTCGGTGAGGGTCTCCAGCAGGGTCAGCGGGTCCGGCAGCGGGTGCTCGGGGCCTCGCACCCAGCGCACCGCCCGGTCCTCACCGGGCAGGCGGGCTGGCGGTACGAGGACGTAGGAGCCTCGGCAGTGCCAGCGCAGGCCGGGATGCTCGTCCATCGTCTCGGGGTGGCAGTCCAGCTCGCAGGGCCACCACTCGTCCTCCTGCGCGGGGGTGCCGCGGGTGAGGGTGAACAGGAGCATGCGGCCGTCGTCGCTCTCGGCGACCGGGCCGACCTCGATACCGGCGTCGAGCAGGCGCTGAAGCGCCTCGCGACCGGCCTGGAGGGGGACGTCGAGGACGTCGTGCACCATGCCGGTCGCGGTGATGAAGTTGGCCTCGGGCTGGTGGCGGGCCCAGCGCTCGATCTGCGCGCGGTCGGTGGTGGACTGCGTCTGCCAGGCGAACGACACCGGGTGCCGGGCGGGGGTGGGACAGCCGACGCGGTCGCAGGAGCAGCGGTATCCGGCCGGGTGCGCGGCGGGCGCCAGGGGCAGTCCCACACCGGCGGCGGCGAGCAGCAGATCCTCCCGGCCACCGTCACCGGCGGCCTCCTTGGGGCGGCGTCCGCGCAGCCACTGGGAGAGTTTGCCCTGCAGACCGCTCCGACCGCCGAACTCCGCGCTCATCTATCCCCTTCGCCTCGCCGTCGTGCGCACCAGCATGCCCTATGGTCGCACCATTCCGCGCTTCGGGGTCGGGAAGGGACAAACTTCCCTGGTCAGTCCTGGCCCTTCCCGGTCACCGCGGGGCGAGACCGTGGAGCGCGTAGTCGACGAGCGTGTCGGTGTACTCGTGGGAGATCGGCCCCGTGCGCTGCAGCCAGCGCTGGGCGAGCGGCGAGACGAAGAGTTCGAGGCCGATGCGCGGGTCGATCTCCGGACGGACCGCGCCCGTGTCCTGTTCCGCCCGCAGCCGGTCGGCGAAGAGCTGGAGCGACGGCTCCAGGAGCCCGGTCACGAACTCCCTGCCGAGCTGCTCGTTGACCACGCCCTCCGCGGCGAGGGCGCGGTAGGGGGCCTCGAACCTCGGGTCGCCCAGCTCGTCGACGGTGGAGCGCAGCACGGCCTTGAGGTCGGCGGCGAGGTCGCCGGTGTCCGGGATGCCGTGGCTCCGCTCCCCGGCGGTCTGCACGGCCTGCTCACCAAGGTCGAGGAAGGCCTCCAGCAGGACGTCGGCCTTCGAGGACCACCAGCGGTAGATGGTCTGTTTGCCGACGCCGGCGCGGGTGGCGATGCCCTCGATGGTGGTCCTCGGGTAACCGACCTCCGCGACGAGCGCGAGGGCCGCGCTGTAGATGGCCCGGCGGGACCGCTGATTGCGACGGGTGGCGTCGGGATGCTGCCGGTCGGGGGCGGGTGTCGGGACGTGGGCTGATTTCTGGGCGGCCATGGCTCGAATTTATCAGGTTGACAAGACGGTGCGTCTCGCCGGACAGTAAAGTCGAGAGAAAGAGCGAGACGCAACGTCTCGTATCGAGAGGAGAAGCCCATGGCCCGAGGTGGAGCCGGAAACATGCTGGGTGTCGGCGGCACACGCCGGACGCTCAGCCGCAACGCCCTGCGCGGCGGCGACCGGAACGGACGGATCGGCGGCGGACTGGACCCGCAGGCCCAGAAGCGGGAACTGCTGCGAAAGCTCCAGGCACGACAGCAGGAGCAGGACCGGCAGGACCAGCGCGACCAACCCGGCCGGCAGGACCGGAAGGAGCAGCAGGACCGGCGGGGAGCAGGCACCGCCGGCGAGGCGTCATGAGGGCACCGTGTCGGGGGCCGGCTCGTAACCGAGCCGGCCCCTCGTCGCGATCAGCAGGACCGCCGCCACGACGACGGAGCTGACCAGGAAGGTGTGGGCGGCGTGCTCGCGGCCCAACTCCGGGAACATGTCCGACCAGAGGACGGAGTTGAAGTTGTTGACCCCCACGTGCAGCAGCATCGTCACCGGCAAGCTCTGACCGGTGCGGTTGAACACCCAGGTCATCACCAGGCTGAAGGCGATCGTCGTGGCGACGAACTCCACCGGCTCCCACCAGGCCACGTCCGGGTACTCGGCCCACTCGGTCAGGAACAGCGGCAGGTGCCACAGGCCCCACAGCAGGCCGACGACCAGGGAGCCGAGCAGGGCGCCCGATCGGCGCTGGATGATCGGCATGGCGAAGTCGCGCCAGCCGGGCTCCTCGGCGAGACCGGTCGTCACCATCTGCATGATCAGGCCGGGCACGAACCCGGCCAGCGCCACCGCACCGGGCACGACCGGTGAGTCGCCGCCGACCACCGTCGCGGTCACGGTCAGCACCGCGGGCACCGCGACGATCACCCCGACGTACCACCGCCAGCCGACGCGCCACTTCGTCAACCGCCCCGCCCAGGCCCGCAACCCCGGCCGGCCCTCGGTCGCCGCGGTGACCAGCAGCGCCGACAGGATGGGGCCGAGGTAGGCACCGGGCAGCATGCCCAGCAGCTGACCGCCGGCCAGGCCGCCCGGGAAGGTGAAGCCCAGGACGCCCAGGCCGTTCCCGCCGAGGACGTACGGGGTCCACGCCACCCAGCTCAGCCCGAAGGCCAGGGCGAAGAACCAGGTCAGCGGGTGTCGGCGGAGGCTGCCCCGCAGACCGCGCGACCCGCCGTCCGGGCTGTCGTCGGGGCTGTCGTCGGGGCCGGTTCCCCGGCTCTCCCGGTGCGTGGGGGCGATGCGCGGCTCCGGAGCGTCTCCGGTGCCGGAGCCGGAGCCGGAGCCGGCCTGTGCGTGCGTGCTCACCGCGATGTCCTTTCGGGGTGGCTGAACCGATGTGCTGAACCGGTGTGCTGAACCATCGTGTTCAGCACACCAGTCGCACCCCCGGGAAACATTGCCGCGCACGCCCCGACCCGGAGTACAGCAGGCTGTACTCCGCGGGTCGGTGCGGGTTGAGGGCGGGTCGGTGCGGGTCGGTACCGGTCAGCGGGGCTGCGCCCGCGCGTTCTCCAGGTAGTGCAGGACGGCCGCCACGCGCCGGTCGACCTGGTCGGCCGGGGACAGGTCGAGCTTGGCGAAGATGCTGCGGATGTGCTTGTGGACCGCTCCGTCGGTGACGACGAGCCGTCCGGCGATCGCGCTGTTGCCCAGGCCCTCGGCCATCAGGGCGAGCACCTCGCGCTCACGGCGGCTCAGACGCTCCAGGCGGGTGTCCTGGCGGGTCCAGGTGAACAACTGGGCGACGACCTCGGGGTCGATGGCGGTGCCCCCGGCCGCGACCCTGCGCAGCGCCCGCATGAACTCCTCGACCCGCCCGACGCGTTCCTTGAGCAGGTAGCCGATGCCGCCCACCCCGCCGGTCAGCAGGTCGGTGGCGAAGGACTGCTCGACGTACGCGGACAGCACCAGGACGGCCAACTCGGGGCGGCGGCGCCGGGCCTCGACGGCCGCGCGGACGCCCTCGTCGGTGTGGGTGGGCGGCATACGTACGTCCAGGATGGCCACGTCGGGCTCGTGCTCGTCGATGGCGTCGAGCACCGACTCGCCGGTGTCCGCGGTGGCCACCACGTCCAGGCCCTCCGCGCGCAGCAACAGGGCGAGCCCCTCGCGCAGCAACGGGTCGTCCTCGGCGATCACGATCCGCAGGGCGCGGCTCGCGCCGTCGGTCGTGCCACGGTCCACTTCATGTTCCACGGGGGAGGTCCACTTCCAGGGTCGTCGGTCCGCCGGGCGGGCTGGCCAGGCGCAGGGTGCCGTCATGGGCCGCGACACGACGCCGGATACCGGTCAGACCCGAACCCCCGCCCTCGTCCGCACCGCCCCGGCCGTCATCCTCGATCACCAGCCGCAGCCGCCCACCACGCCCCCGCACCCACACCGCCGCCCGCCCCGCGCCACTGTGCCTCGCGACGTTCGTCAGCGCCTCCGCCACCACGAAATACGCCGTCGCCTCCACCGACGCCGCACACCGCTCGGGCACGTCCGCCTCCACCCGGCACGGCACCCCGCAGTCCGCCGCCAGCCCGGACAACGCCCCCGCGAGCCCACGATCCGCCAGCACCGGCGGCAGAATGCCCCGAGCCACCGCCCGCAACTCCCCCAACGCCTCCTCCGCCGCCGACTGCGCCCGCTCCAGCAGCGCGTCAGCACCGGCGGGATCACGCACCGCCATCCGACGCGCCGCACCCAGCAACACCGTCACCGACACCAACCGGTTCTGCGCACCGTCGTGCAACGACCGCTCGATCCGCCGCAACTCCGTCGCATGCGCGTCCAACGCCGCCGCCCGCGTCGCCGTCAGCTCCGCCACCCGCAACGACAGATCCGTACCCGGACCCGCCACCAGCAACCGCCGCCCCGGGCCCGCCTGCAACCCCGCCATGCCCGGCCCCAGCCCCAGGACGATCGCGATCCAGCCCACGCCCAGCAGCACCACCGCGACGGCGTCCGGCCAGGACTGCGCGGTACCGATGCCCACGGAGGTGGCCGTCGGCTCCCCGGGCCCGAGCCGCCACCACAGGGGGAAGGTGATGTCGCGGACGGCGAAGAGCGGGAGCAGGAGACCGAGCAGCCCCAGCAGAAGACCGAGGGTGGCGTGCCGGGCCAGCCAGCGCAGCTCACGCCGGGTGGTCCCGTCGGCCAGGGCGACCCGCAGCCGGGTGGGCGGCGGGTCGGGGGCGACGATCTCGGGCCCCCAGCGGCCGAGCCGCTTCCGTTCCGTCGCGGCGAGGGCGTGCAGCGCCCGCAGCGCCGCCGGGGCCATGAGCAGGCCGACGCCGACCAGGCAGGCCAGGGCGATGAGGGTGAACGCGCAGAGGAGGAACAGGGCGAGGACCGCCGTGCCGAGACCACCGGTGAGCTGCCGCACCGCCGCGAGCGCGGCGGAGAGGGTGGCGGTCACGGTGGCGGAGACGGACGGAGTGGCGGAGGCGGACGGGGTGGCGGAGGCGGACGGAGTGGCGGAGGCGGACGGAGTGGCGGAGGCGGACGGGGTGGCGGAGGCGGACGGGGTGGCGGAGGCGGACGGGGTGGCGGAGAGAGAGGCGGAGGCGGTGTCCCCCCGTCCGTGGAGCCGGTCGCCGGCCGTGCTGTCCCGTGGTGTCTCCATCCGCGCCTCCCTCAGTCAACGACCTTACTGGCTGGGCGGGTTGGACTCCGCCGGGGGCCAGGAACCGCCCCAGTCCGCGTCGCGTGCGGCCTTGTACAGGTCGCCGTGGCGCTTGGTGACCGTCCGGCGGCGAAGCTGCTCGTGCGGGCTGGACGGCGACGTCTCGCACAGGTCGAGCAGGACCTGGCCCTTGCGGATCTGCGGACGCCGGACCACCCGGGAGGGGGCCGGGGCGACCGGCAGGCGAGTGGCGGCGACGTAGCTGAACTTCTCGTCCTCGTAGGCGAGGGAGCCGCCCTTGACCTGGCGGTGCAGGGAGGAACGGCTGACCCGCGCGGCGAAGTGGCACCAGTCCGTGCCGGGCACGATGGGGCAGGCGGCGCTGTGCGGGCAGGGGGCCGCGACCTGGAACCCGGCGGCGATCAGCCGGTCGCGGGCCTCGATGACACGGGCGTAACCGTCGGGGGTACCGGCCTCGACGATCACGACGGCCCGCGCGGCGGTGGCGGCGGCGTCGACGAGCGCGGCGCGGTCGGGGCCGGTCAGCTCGTTGAGGACGTAGGAGACGGTGACGAGATCAGTGCTCTCGATGGTGAGCGCCGCTCCGATACGAGAGCGCTGCCAGCGTACGTCGCGCAGGGCGGGGTGGGCGGCGGCGATCTCCCGGCCGAGGGCGAGCGCGGGCTCGGCCCAGTCGAGCACGGTCACCGGACGCGCACCGCCCCAGGTGGCACCGGCGGCCCAGGTCGCCGCGCCGGTCCCGCCGCCGACGTCGACATGGCTCCCGGGCACCCACCCGGGCACGGCGTCCGCGAAAGCCGCCAGCGCCGACCGCACCGCGGCGAAGGTCGCCGGCATGCGGTACGCGGCGTAGGCGACGACGTCGGCGCGGTCACGCAGGATCGGGGCGTCGGTCGGGGTGTCCCCGCGGTAGTTGGCGATCAGCCGTTCCACAGCCTGGGCGGCCTGCCGGGGCGGCAGCCCGTCGACCAGGCCGGCGAGGGCGGCACGCAGGGCGTCGGCGGGGTTGGCGGGGTCGTTCACCCGTTGATTCTACGGGTCGGGTCATACGGGTCGGGCCGAGTGGGCCGACGGCGTACAGGGGCCCTCCGGGCGCCCTGCTCAGTCCTCCCTCACCTCAGTCCTCCCTCACCTCAGTCCTCCCGCACAGCTCAGTCCTCCCGCACCTCGGTCCCCCCGCACCTCAGTTCTCCCGCACCGCCCGCACGGCCCGCGCCACCCGCGTTGCCAGCGCCGCCCGGGGACGGCTGTCCGGGGCGCGGCGACGGGGATGGACCGTATTGGCGAGAAGGATCGCGAAGGTGTCCGTCGCCCGGTCGAGGACCAGCATCGTGCCCGTGAAGCCGGTGTGTCCCGCCGCTCCACGCCCCGCCAGCTCGCCCATGAACCACGGCTGGTCGAGGGCGAACCCGAGCCCCGGCTCGGTCAGGAGCAGTTCCACGAAGTCGGGGCCGAGGATGCGCGCGGGCCCGTACGAGCCGCCCGCGAGCAGCGCCCGGCAGAAGACGGCGAGGTCCCGGCCCGTCGAGAACAGCCCCGCGTGACCGGCCACCCCGCCCAGCGCCCACGCGTTCTCGTCGTGGACGACGCCCCGCAGCATCCCGCGGTCCGCCTTGGCCCACGGCCGCCGCTGGTACTCCGTCGCCGCCGCGCCCGGGCACGGCCCGAAGTGTGTCGCCGTCATGCCCAGCGGCCGGGTGATCCCGTCGCGGACCAGGACGTCGAGGCCGCGGCCGGTGATGCGTTCCAGGACCTGCTGGAGGAGCAGCATGTTCAGGTCCGAGTAGCAGTACGTGCCGGGCACCTCCACCGGCGGCTCCTCGCGCAGCCGGCGCAGCCGGTCCTCGCCGTCGGCACAGTCGTACAGCGGGAGTTCGGGCCGCAGCCCGGAGGTGTGGGTGAGCAGCTGCCGTACGGTGACGCGGTGTGCGGCGGCCGCCCGGAAGTCCGGCAGATAGGCGCCGACCTCGGCGTCGATGCCGAGCGTGCCCCGTTCGATCTGCTGCACGGCGGCGACCGCCGTGAACACCTTGGTGAGGGAAGCCAGGTCGAAGGGCGTGCCGACGGTCGCCTCCACCCGGGAGGGGGCGGGCAGCTCCACTCCCGTGTCGGTGCGCGGGTCGTAGGACGCATAGCGCACGGCCCAGCCCGCCGCCTCCTCGACGGCGAGCACGGGTCCGCGACCGACGGCCACGACGGCACCCGCCGCCCAGGGACGCTCGCCGGTGGTGAGGTCGTGCACCTCCTCGACGACACGGCGGAGCTGCTCGGGGTCGAGCCCGGCCCGCTCCGGCGTGTCACTGCGCAGCCTCGGAGCGCTCAGCTCTCCTCTCCCTCCCCGGTCGTACGCCTTGCCGTGCTTCCAGCGGTGCTTCCCGCCGTGCCTTCTTCTGCCGTGCCTTCTGCCGTGATTCCTGCCGTACTTCCCGCCGCGCCTTCTGCCGCACGCACTGTCGCCCGTCCCGTGGCAGGACGGCACATCCCCACCAGGAAGGCGAGTGCGATCAGCGCCGCCACCAGCTGGACGACGGCCATCGGCAGGGCGGTGTCCTCCCCCGCGATCCCGACGAGCGGGGAGGCGACGGCGCCGATGAGGAAGGAGGACGTGCCGAGCAGCGCGGAGGCGGATCCCGCGGACTTCTTGACCCGCATCAGGGCGAGCGCCTGGGTGTTGGGCATGCTGATGCCCATCGCGGACATCAGCACGAACAGCGCGACGGCGACCGGCACGAGGCCGACCTCGCCGAAGACGCCCAGGGTCATCAGCAGCAGGGCGGTCGCGGCGCCGATGACGATCAGGAGGCCGAGGCCCAGCACCCGGTCCAGCCGGACCCGTCCGACCAGGATCTTGCCGTTGATCTGTCCGACGACGATCAGGCCGATCGAGTTGAGGCCGAACAGCAGGCTGAACATCTGCGGGGAGGCGCCGTAGATCTCCTGGATGACGAACGGGGACGCCGAGACGTAGGCGAACAACGCGGCGAAGGTGAAGCCGCCCGCGAGCATGTACCCGGTGAAGGCGCGGTCGGCGAGCAGGCCGCGCATCGCGCGGACGGTGTCGCCGACGCCGCCCGCGTGCCGTTCGGCGGCCGGCAGCGTCTCGGGCAGCTTGGCCCAGACGGTCACGCCCAGCACCACCCCGACCACGGTGAGCACGACGAACACGCCCCGCCAGTCCGTGATGCGCAGGACCTGCCCGCCGATGAGCGGCGCGACGACCGGGGCGACGCCGGAGATCAGCATGAGGGTGGAGAAGAAGCGGGCCATGGCCATGCCGTCGTACAGGTCGCGGACGACGGCCCGGGCGATGACTATCGCGGCGGCGCCCGCGAGCCCCTGCGCCAGCCGGAAGGCGATGAGGAGTTCGACGGTGGGGGCGATCGCGCACAGGACGGTGGCGACGACGTAGGCGGCGAGGCCTGCCAGCAGCGGGCGGCGGCGGCCCCACTTGTCGCTCATCGGTCCTACGACGAGCTGGCCGAGTGCCATGCCGGCCAGGCAGGCGGTGAGCGTGAGCTGGACGGTCGCGGCGGGCGCGCCCAGGGACCGGGTGACCTCCGGGAGCGCGGGGAGGTACATGTCGAGCGCCAGCGGCGGCGTGGCGGTCAGGCTGCCGAGGATGAGGGTGACGAGCAGGCCGGTGCGGCGGGTGGCGCGCAGCGAGCGGGCGGCCGGTCCCGTCTCCGGTCCGGCCGCGTGGGGCGTGTGCGGTTGTGGGGCGGCCGGTTTCGGGGTGGCCTGATGTGAGGTGACCTGGTGGGGGGTGGTCGGTTGTTGGGTGGTCGGTTGCGGCGTGCGCCGTATGGACGGCCCGCGCTCGGGCATGTGCCCCTCCCTGTTCGACAGATCCGGCACCTATGCTCTCAGCTCGTACGGACTTGAACGAACAGACTCGAACGAATCTGAGCGAGGGTGGGGCAGGGTGTCAGCGGTGAGCGGGCAGAAGGTGCGCTGGGGGATTCTGGCGACCGGAGGTATGGCGGCGAGGTTCACGGCGGATCTGGTCGATCTGCCGGACGCGGAGGTCGTGGCGGTGGCCTCGCGGACCGAGGCCTCGGCGAAGGCGTTCGCGGAGCGGTTCGGGATACCGCGGGCGTACGGCGACTGGGAGACACTGGCGCGGGACGAGGACGTCGACGTGGTGTACGTCGCGACCCCGCACTCGGCGCACCGGACGGCCGCCGGCCTGTGCCTGGAGGCGGGGCGGAACGTGCTGTGCGAGAAGCCGTTCACGCTGAACGCGCGCGAGGCGGAGGAACTGGTCGCGCTCGCCCGCCGGAGCGGCAGCTTCCTGATGGAAGCGATGTGGATGTTCTGCAACCCGATGGTGCGACGGCTGAAGACACTGGTCGACGACGGCGCGATCGGCGAGGTCCGCAGTCTGCAGGCGGACTTCGGACTGGCCGGACCCTTCCCTCCCGCGCACCGGCTGCGGGACCCGGCACAGGGCGGCGGGGCGCTGCTCGACCTGGGCGTCTACCCGGTGTCGTTCGCCCAGCTGCTGCTCGGTGAGCCGTCGGACATCGCGGCGCGAGCCGTGCTCTCGGAGGAGGGCGTCGATCTCCAGACAGGTGCACTGCTCTCCTACCAGAGCGGTGCTCTCGCTTCGGTGCACTGCTCCATCACCGGCGGTACGCCCAACTCCGCCTCGATCACGGGCTCCAAGGGCCGTATCGACGTCCCGGACGGTTTCTTCTTCCCGGACCGCTTCGTCCTGCACCGGGACGGCCAGGAGCCGCAGGAGTTCCGCGCCGACCCGGCCGACGGGCACCGGGACAGCCTCCACCACGAGGCCCGGGAGGTGATGCGCGCCCTGCGCGCCGGTGAGACCGAGTCCCCGCTGGTCCCGCTCGACGGCACCCTGGCCGTGATGCGGACGCTCGACGCGATCCGGAACCGCGTCGGCGTCCGCTACCCGGGAGAAACGGGCGCGCACCCGGAAGAGACGGGCGCGCCGGTCGTCACGCCGGCTTGAGCCCCTGCTCCCCCACCTCCGTCACGAAGGACGCGGCGGTCGTGAGCGGCGCGCCCTCGGTGGTCACATGGGACACCGTCTTGAAGTCGGCGCGCGCCAGCTCACGGCCGAGCGACACCGTCGTGTAGCCGCGCCGTCCGTCGAAGAACCTCAGGTGCGGGTTGGCGGCCATGAGGGTGTCCCAGTTGGACGGCTTCTCCGCGCCGTCGCGGCCGCTGGTGACGGAGGTGGTGACGATCTCGGTGCCCAGGGTCCGGGACCCGGGGTCGTCGAAGTCGCGCTTGATGTCGAAGCCGTAGTGCACGTGCACGTCGCCGGTGAGGACCATCAGGTTCTCGACGCCGGCGGCCTGCGCGCCGGCCAGCACCCGCTCGCGGGAGGCCGGGTAGCCGTCCCAGGAGTCCATGGAGACCTTCGACGGCAGGGTGGTGGAGTTGTGGCGCCGGGAGAAGGTGACCTGCTGGGGCACCACGTTCCACAGGGCGTTCGACCGGTGCCAGCCGTTGATCAACCAGCGTTCCTGGGCGCCGCCGGTCAGCGTGCGCGAGGGGTCCTCGGACTTTGGCCCCGGGAACTGCCAGCCGTCGCCGTAGGCCTGGTTGGAGCGGTACTGCCGGGTGTCGAGCACGTCGAACTGGGCCAGCCGGCCCCAGTGCAGGCGGCGGTAGAGCCGCAGGTCGGCGCCGTCGGGCAGTTGCGGTCGGCGCAGCGGCATGTTCTCCCAGTAGGCACGGTAGGCGGCAGCGCGGCGGATGAGGAACTCCTCCGCCGGAACGCTGTTCTCCGGCGTCTCGTCGGCGTAGTTGTTCTCGGTCTCGTGGTCGTCCCAGGTGACGACGAACGGGTGCGCGGCGTGCGCGGCCCGCAGGTCGGGGTCCGACTTGTAGAGGGCGTACCGCAGTCGGTAGTCCTCCAGCGTCACCGTCTCGCGGTTGAACAGGGCGGGCAGGGTGCCGGCCGGATAGGCGCGGGAGCCGGCGACGTCGTTGACGGCGTACTCGTAGAGGTAGTCGCCGAGGTGGAAGACGACGTCCACGTCCTCCTGGGCGAGGTGCCGGTACGCGGTGTAGTAACCCTGGTCGTAGCGCTGGCAGGAGACCAGGCCGAAGGTGAGGTCGGACACCCGGCCGCGCTCGGCGGGCGCGGTGCGGGTGCGGCCGGCCGGGCTGACCCAGCGGCCGGCGCGGAAGCGGTAGTAGTAGACGTGGCCGGGGGCGAGGTGGTCGACCTCGACGTGGACGGTGTGGTGGAACTCGGGGTGGGCGGCGGTTCTGCCCCGTCTGACGACACGACGGAACCGTTCGTCCAGGGCCAGTTCCCAGCCGACGTCGACGCGTTTGGCGGGCAGCCCGCTGTCGGCCTGGTACGGGACGGGGGCCAGGCGCGTCCACAGCAGGACGGAGCCGGGCTGCGGGTCACCGGAGGCGACGCCGAGCGTGAAGGGGTCGTCGGTGAGCTGTGCCGCGTCGAGTTCGGCGGCGCTCGCGGTGCCGGCGCCCGGCAGGTTCACGGAGAAGGCGAGCGCGGCGGCGGCGCCGGTGACGGTCAGGAAGCGGCGGCGGCCCAGTTTCCGGGCGGCGGCACGGAGTTCGGGGGCGTGTGAGGGCTGGGGCCGGGGCTGGTGGTTCGCGGGTGTCATCCGTTCCTCCCCTTGCGGTGGTTGCAAGGGGCATTCGAATGGCCGGGGACGACGACCCCTTGGCGCGGACATGTCGAATTCACATCGGAAGGATGAGTTCCGCATGATCGGTCACGCGTACGCTGCCGACTCATGAACACCGTGAAAACCAATACCGGGGAACAGGCCGGCCAGGAGCATTCCGGCGAGACGCGCGTCGGCGGGGAAAGGACGCCGCGCGTCGCCGTCGTCACGGGCGCCGGGTCCGGCATCGGCCGGGCGGTCGCCGTCGAACTGCTGGCGGCGGGCTGGTCGGTGGCTCTCGCCGGCCGGCGTCCCGAGACGCTGGAGGAGACGGCCGCCCTGGCACCCCCGGGCAGCGCGACGGCACTCCCCGTCCGCGCCGACGTGTCACGACCGGCGGACGTGGACGCCCTGTTCGCCGCCGTGCGCGACCGCTTCGGACGACTGGACCTGCTGTTCAACAACGCCGGGACGTTCGGCCCGGGCGGTGTGCCCGTCGAGGAACTGCCCTACGAGGCGTGGCGGCACGTGGTGGACACCAACCTCAACGGCGCGTTCCTGTGCGCGCAGGCGGCGTACCGGCAGATGAAGGAGCAGGACCCGCGGGGCGGGCGGATCATCAACAACGGCTCGATCTCGGCCCACACTCCGCGCCCCCACTCGGTGGCCTACACGGCGACGAAGCACGCGCTGACGGGCCTGACGAAGTCGCTCTCGCTGGACGGCCGGCCCCACAACATCGCGGTCGGCCAGATCGACATCGGCAACGCGGCGACCGACATGACGGCCGGCATGCGGACCGGCGCGCTCCAGGCCAACGGGGAGACGTCGCCCGAGCCGGTGATGGACGTCGCCGACGTGGCGCGCACGGTGCGGCACATGGCGGAGCTGCCGCCCGAGGCGAACGTGCAGTTCGCGACGGTCATGGCGACGGCGATGCCGTACGTGGGACGGGGCTGAGCGTCCCACGCGCCGCCCTCGCCGTTCCGCCCCACCGAATGCGGTGGTTCCCGCGTGGGACCGCGGGACACGCACCGGTGGGCGGAACGGCTGCCGCGAGGACCACCGCCCGTGTCAGCGGCCCAGGGCCCGGTCGACGGCCGCCATCTGCTCACCGCTGAGCGGCCCCTTGGCCAGCGCGCCCGCGTTCTCCTCGGCCTGCGCGACGGAACGGAACCCGGGGATCGGCACGGTGCGCGGGCTGCGTGCCCACAGCCAGGCCAGGGCGCCCTGGGCGGGCGTACGGCCGTCCGCGGTGAGGACGTCCCTGAGCGCCTCGACCCGCGCCACCCACCGCGGGTCGGCGCCGGCACCGTCCCTGAACCCCGGCAGCCAGGCGGGCGGCCTGCTGCGGATGTCCCCGGACTCCAGGGCCCGGCTGCCCGCGTGTCCGCCGCTGAGCAGCCCCATGGCGAGCGGACTGCGGTTGACGCTCGCCAGCCCCGAGGCCTCGCACAGGGCGATCATCTCGGGCGCGTCCTGGAGCACGTTGGCCCGGTGCTGCATGGCCGCGCAGTGCTCCCCGGCCGCGAACACGGCGGCGCGCTCGGGGTCGTCCGTGCTCCAGGCGTAGGCCCGCACGAGTCCTTCCCGTACGAACTCCTCGCAGACGTCACGCAGTTCCGCCGCACGCTGTGGATCGACGTCGCCGAGGTGCAGCTGGTAGAGGTCGACGTGGTCGGTGCCCAGGCGCTCCAGCGACGCGGTGAGCGCTTTGCGGGCGTACGCCGGTGAGTCGTCGACGCCGGTGAGGGTGCGGGTGTCCGGGTCGAAGACGAGGCCCCACTTGGTGGCGACGACCACGTCGTCCCGCCGCCGGCCGAGGGCGCGGCCCAGCAGGCGTTCGCTGTGTCCGGTGCCGTAGACGTCGGCGGTGTCGAAGAAGGTGACGCCCAGGTCGAGGGCGCGCCGGATCGCCCGTACGGACTCCTCGTCGTCGACGCGGCCCCAGCCGAGCGGGTGCCCGTCGGTGTCCTGCCACTCCCCGCCGATCGCCCAGCAGCCGAACCCGAGCGCGCTGACCTCGATACCGCTGCGGCCGAGGGTTCTGGTGGTCCCGTTCTTTTCCATGCCGGGGACTCTAGGAATTGAAGCGCACACGAAGGCAAGGCCCGAGCGGACCGAAACGGACGCGGCCGGAGCGAAGAGGATGGGGCTGCTTCGGTCTGGTCAAAAGCGGTCCGACGCGGACCGACGCGGTCCGACGCGGCCCGTCGCGGACCGGAGCCCGGCGTGCGGGTGGGGGGCTACGCCTGCCCGGTCTCGAACCGCGCGATCCGCCCGTCCTCGCCCACGGTGAAGCTCCACCGCGTACGCATCTCGCCCCAGGTGTCGTTGCTGTAGCGGGCGATGAGGGCCCGCCCGCCGTTCGACTCGTTGTCGACCTCCATATGACCGTGGGAGGAGAAGATCTCCTGGTCGATCCACTGGTCGAGGTCCCTGTCGTCCCCGTCGTCGGCCATGGTGGCGTCCGGCGCGAGCAGCGCGAGGAAGGCCTCGCGGTCGTGGGCGTTGACGGCGGCGACGAAGGCGCGGACGGCCGGGTCGCTGAGTCGCGTGGTCTGAATGGTCATGCCGGCCAGCGTCACACCGCCCCCGGACCTCCGCCACCCGGCCCGCCACCCGGCCCACCACCCGAACGGCGCCCGGAGCGGGCCCGCGCGACGCGGGCGGGCGACGGTGGGGAGGTGAGCCGCCGCTGTCTGCGAGGGAGTCGACGTGAACTGTTCTGACCGGCGTGATCTGGGGCTGCTGCTGCTCCGGCTGGGTACCGGCGGCGTCCTGGCCGTACACGGCGCGCAGAAGCTGCTCGGCTGGTTCGGCGGCGGCGGGATCGAGGGCACCGGCGAGGCCATGGAGGCCATGGGCTACGCGCCGGGCCGGGCCAGTGCCACCGCGGCGGGCCTGGCGGAGGCCGGCGGCGGGGCACTGCTGGCGCTGGGCCTGGCCACCCCGGCCGCGGGTGCGGCGGCGGCCGGGGCGATGGCGGGCGCCGCGGCGGTGCACGCCCCGAACGGCTTTTTCGCCCAGGCCGGCGGCTACGAGTACGCGGCGTCGCTCGGCCTGACGGCCGTCGGCCTCGCGGTCACGGGCCCGGGCCGCCTCTCCCTGGACCACGCGCTCGGCCACACCGTCAACCGGAACTGGATGGTCCCGGTGGCGTTCGCGGCGACGGCCGCGGCCACGACGGTGATCGTGGGGGCGCGCAACAAGCGGGTACGGAAGGCGGCGGAGGGAGAGCAGGAACCTCTGTTCGACTGACACGGCGACCGCGTACCGCGTCCCCGGCCGCCCGTGGCAGGCTGCCGCGCATGAACGACGACCATCACGGCAGCGCGCCCGCCGACCTCTGGACCACCGTCGACGCCCTGTGGAAGTGGCTGGAGGCGGACGAGCCCGTCGACGGCAGGGAAGGTTTCCTGCTGCGCATGCTGAAGCTGTCCGAGGAGGTCGGCGAGGTCTCCGAGGCGGTGATCGGCGCGACCGGCCAGAACCCGCGCAAGGGCGTCACCCACACGTGGGACGACGTTGAGGCGGAACTGTGCGACGTCGCGATCACGGCACTGGTGAACCTGCGGACGCTGACACCGAAGGCCCGGGAGGTGTTCGGGCGGCATCTGGAGCGGGTGGCGAGGCGGTCACTGGGCACGCCGGGAGCCTGATCGAGCCGCCGCCGTCGACGGCTGCTCACCCGGCCCGGCGGAGCCGGAACGTGACGGAGCCCGGGAGTCGTATCCAGCTCCCGGGCCCCTGGGGATGCCACCCAATTGCGCACGCCGGCGGCGTTTAAGAGGACGGATCAGTCATCATGCCGTCGTGTTCTTCCTTTGAACTACCGCACCAGGTGAGAGGTGCAGGCGAGAGTCGAACTCGCATCCGACGGCGTTCGTCCGTCCCCGGTCGGTCCGGCGATCGGCGGCGATGCTGAAGCTGGAGCGAGAGTCTGAGATTGACGGCCCGGGCGATCGCCGCCCGCGCCACTTCAGGCTGAACCTCAGTTTCAGCTTGCGCTCACCGCGCGAACCGGTCCTCAGTCCGGCCCGCGCCTGTCGCGCACCCCCGCGCTCGCACGCGGGGGCGTTTGTGGAGGCTACCCGTGTCCGGGCGGCCTGTGCCTCAGCCGAACAGGTAGCCGAACACCGCGTCGCCGACCCGCTGGTCGGTCACCTCGCCGCCGTTGGCCTCCTCGCGGGCGAACTTCACGGCCTGCTGGAGCTTCTCGACCCGCTCCAGCAGCTCGTTCACCCGCCGCGCCGGAAGCGCTCCGGAGAACTTCACGGTCGTCCAGTACCCGATGGGCACGTCCTCGTAGTACACCTCGACCTGCGCCGGGTGCTTGTCGGTCGCCTCGGCCTTGACGTGGTTGCGCGGGACCTTCTTCGTCCGGATGGTGCGGACCGGGTCGGTCTTCCACCAGTCCGTGGACGGGTCCTGGGCCCAGGACTCGGCGGCGTCGAGCGTGGGAAGCTTCTTGACGAAGGAGTGCAGGTCGGTGAGCTGCTTCTCCAGGAAGAGCAGGTAGCTGACCGGTACGTCCGCGACGACCGTCC
Organism: Streptomyces sp. NPDC017225; assembly: GCF_044331465.1. NCBI lineage: Bacteria > Bacillati > Actinomycetota > Actinomycetes > Kitasatosporales > Streptomycetaceae > Streptomyces > Streptomyces sp. NPDC017225. The sequence goes on from NZ_JBIRNE010000003.1 coordinate 398,461, forward strand.
GCCCGTCGACCGTGACGTCCGCGCGGGCCGCGCAGTTCGCCCAGTCCTTCGTCGCCGTCACGTCGAACAGCCGCGTCAGCGACGCCGCCATCTCACGCAGCACGTCCTCGGCCTGCACCTGCACCCGCGTGGACTCGGGCGGCAGCTGCTCGCCCTCCTCGTCCTTCGGCTGGTACGTACGCGAGATCCCGGCCAGCAGCGCCGGCTTCCGCACTTTCTGGTGCGCCGCGGTGACGTCCTGGAGCGACTTGCTCTTGACGCCCTTTTCGACAGCGATGATCTGGTTCAGCTTCGCCATGTCGGTCCCCCCTTCGAACAGGCATGAACGTATCCCGGCTCCTCGGGGGCGCGCACGTGCTTTTGGGGCCGGCCGGCACGCGTGTGGCACGGCGGCCGAGGCCACCGTGCCACAGCCGAGCTCCGGGCCCGGGTCAGCCCGTGCTGCAGGAGACCGAGGGCCAGGTCCAGTTGCCGTTGGCCTGGATGGTGGCGCCCCAGTTGCTTCCGCTGCCGTTCGACCTGGCGGTCAGCGTCTGCGCGTTCGGGTAACTGGCGTTGATGTTCCAGGTCGACAGGACCTTAGCCGGGGACGGCACGTTCATCGTCACGGTCCAGTCACTGGACCCGCTGACCGCGACGTCAAGGTTGTACCGGTCCCCCCACCGCTGCCCGGCGGACAGAGTGGCGGTGCAGCCACCACCTCCACCGCCTCCGCCACCACCACCACCGCCGCCGCCCCCGCTACCGCCCTCGGGGGCGACCGCGCGGCCGGTCTGCGGGGAGATCATGCCGGAGCACAGGCCCTTGCTCTCCAGGGTCCGCGCGATGCGCGGAATGGCCGCGAGCGTGTTGGCGGGCCAGTCGTGCATGAGGATGACCTGGCCGTTGCCCAGCCGGGAGGCGGCCTGCACGATCGCGTCGGTACTGGCGTTGTTCCAGTCCTGCGAGTCGACGTCCCAGATCACCTCGGTCAGCCCGTACTTGGCCTCGACCGACCGCAACGCCGCGTTGGTCTCGCCGTACGGCGGGCGGAACAGCTTCGGCGTACCGCCGCCCGCGCTGGCGATGGCCTGCTGGGTCCGGGAGATCTCCGAGTCCATCTGCGACTGGCTCAGCTGGGTCATGTGCGGGTGGGTGTAGCTGTGGTTGGCGACCCACATGCCCGCGTCGGCCTGCGCCCGGACCAGGGACGGGTTCTGGGCCGCGTACTGGCCCTGGTTGAACATGGTGGCCCGCAGCCCGTTCCGCCCGAGCGCGTCGAGCAGGGCCCGGGTGTTGCCGGAGGGGCCGTCGTCGAAGGTGAGTCCGACGTAGCCGTCGCAGGCGGCGGCTCGCGCCGGGCCCGCGTCGGCGGCGACGGTGCCCGCGACCGCCAGCGCGGCGACGGCCACCCCGGTGACCAGGGAACGCAGGGACTGACGAGGTGTGATGCGCATACGAGTGAGTCCTCCCCTCTGCTCGTGTCTGTGTCCGTGTCCGGGTCAGCCCGCGCTGCAGGAGACCGAGGGCCAGGTCCAGTTGCCGTTGGCCTGGATGGTGGCGCCCCAGTTGTTGCCGCTGCCGTTCGACCTGGCGGTCAACGTCTGCGCACCGGGATAACTCGCGTTGACGTTCCAGGTCGACAGGACCTTCGCCGGGGACGGCACGTTCATCGTCACCGTCCAGTCACTGGACCCGCTGACGGAGACGTCGAGGTTGTACCGGTCGCCCCACTTCTGCCCGGCGGAGACCGTGGCGGCGCACCCGCCACCCCCGCCGTTGTCGCCGCCGCCACCGTTGTCGCCGCCACCGCCGCCGCCCGTACCGCCGACGGTGATGTTGGAGCTGCCGCTGCTCTGGTAGCCCTCGGTGGCCATGATCATGTAGTAGCTGAAGTTGCCCATCGGCATCCCGGCCCGCGCCCAGGCGTCGAAGTGGTTGCCGGTGGTGATGGTGCCCCCGGTCCGCTTGGACTGCCGCACGCTCCAGTACTGGTCGAAGGTGCGGGTTCCTTCGACGGAGGGCGCGTTGTGGCGGGTGGTCTTGTAGATGTCGTAGGTGCCACCGTCGGAGGTCACGGTGCCCTTGTACTCACCCGTGGGCCGGTAGGTGCCCCAGTTGTCGACGATGTAGTACTCGACGAGCGGGTTCGACGTCCACCCGTAGAGGGTCAGGTACGCGTTGCCGGACGGGTTGAAGGTGCCCGAGTACTGAACGGTCCTGCGTCCGCCGTTGCTCCAGCCCTTGCCGGCGACGAAGTTGCCGGTGTTGCGCCACGAGGTGCTGTACTGGCCGCCGGAGCCCATGTCCATGGAGACGGTGCCCTGGCTGTCGGTCCAGAACGAGTAGTAGTAGCCGTTGTTGGTGCCCTCCTGGTTGGTCGTGACGACCGTGCCGGCGTGGGCGGTGCCCGGCAGCATCAGCGCGGCCAGCGCGGCCAGCGCGAAGGCCCACGCGCTTCTGACGAGCAGCGTGACGGGGCCGCTTCTGCGACGCCCGGGGTGGACGAGCACGTTCATGGCGGGTGCTTCCTCTCGTGAGGGTCGTGAGGTCTCGTGAGGGTGCGACAACGGCGCCAGTGTTGGCCTGCACTCGTCAACCGTCAACACTTTCGGTAGATGTTTCGAAACCTTCGGCCCGGCGCCGACGCTCGCGCACCGAACGCGAGAGCAGGTCAGCCCGGCCGTACGGATCGAACATCCAACCCGAAGAAGTGTCACGCGGAAGAGTGATCAGAAATCACTGAACGACCTGTCGAAACTTTCGCCGCCAACCGGCCCTCTGGACAAGGACGAGCCGTACCTCAATCCTCGGGAAGGCAGAGCACCAGACAGCCGCACACCGTTTCCCGCACCGGAAGGTGTCGCCCGTGAAGTTCAGCTACGCGATGCTCCCCGACTACCCGCTGGCCGAGTCCCTGGAGTCCATCCGGCTCGCCGACGAACTCGGCTTCCACGCCTGCTACGCCGCCGACGAGACCTGGCACAAGGACCTGTGGCTCCTCTTCGCGGCGGCCGCCGGCCGCACGAGCCGCATCCGCCTCGGCCCGAGCGTCTCCCCGGTGACACTGCGCGAGCCGACCCTGATCGCACAGGCCCTCGCCACACTCGACGAACTGTCCGACGGCCGCGCCGAAGGCGTCCTGTCCAGCGGCAACTTCGGCCTGCTCGCCCAGTACCGCATCGACTGGGCTCGCACCAGGCCGCTGTCACGGGTCAAGGAAGCCCTGCACGTGATGCGCACCTTCCTCGACGAGGGCGCCATCACGCACGACGGCGAGTTCTTCTCCTACGACGGCCTGTTCACGTTCGCCCGCCCCGTGCAGGACCGACTGCCACTGAAGCTCGGCGCGATGCGCGGGCCGAAGTCCTTCGAGGCCGCCGGGGAGTTGTCCGACGGCTGCCACCACGCACTGAGTTACACCCGCGAGGCCTACGACTACGCCGTGCACCACATCCGGGCGGGCGCGGAGCGCGCCGGCAAGGACTGGCGGTCCCTGGACATCGGAGCCTGGGTGGTCTTCGCGACCGGCCCCGACTCGGCGGCGGCCAAGGAGGCGGCACGCAGCATGGTCGGCATCTACGCCTCCTCGATGCCCGAGGAACAACTCCTCCGCAACGGCATGGACCCGGCCGAGCTGAAGCCGGTCATCGACGCCATCGGCGCCGGCGACCTGGCACGCGGCATCGAACTGACCACCCCGGAGATCGCCGAGCGCCTCTCCGTCGCGGGCACCCCCGAAGAGTGCCGGGAGAAGATCGAACGGGACATCGCCCCCAGCGGCGTGAACCACATGATCTGCGCGATCACCGACCGCACCCTGGTGAAGACCTTCACGGGCCGCGACCTGCCGAAGGCGGCGGACGTGGACACACAGCTGCGCCTCATCGCGGAACGGGTGATGCCGGCGTTCGCGTGAGGGGCCGAGAATGTCGTCCCCTTCAGCGCGGGAGTGACACAGCGGACAACGAGCCCACCGAACGTCGCTGTGGCGTGGCGGGCTCTCGGCGCCGACGTGGCCGGAGCTCCGTGCACGGGACTCTGGCCGGCCCCCTTCTCTCTCAGGAGTCGGGACACGAACCGTCTTCCTCGTCAGTAAGATCGAAATCGAACGCCAGCTGGCTGGACGAGACGTGCTCCCCCGTGGCGGCGACCCGCGGCGCGGTGGTGTCCGGCGCGTCCTCGACCTCGTGGGGCAGGGCGTAGTCGTCGGCGAGTCGCGCAAGATGCAAGATCAGGGGCAGAGCCAAGCCCTCCCGACCGGCACGGTAGTCCTCGCTGAAGCGCTGCTGGTGTACGAAAGCCGCCCATGCCTCCGCCTCGTCACCGGGCTGGAGACACGCCGCGGTCAGTTCCAGGAGGTCCGGGTTCCAGGCGTTCACCGTCGGCCGGTGGGCGTTGTTGCCCGAGGCGTTGGTGTGCGGGGTCAGCTTGGCGTCGTCGTTGGTGAGGTTCGGCTGTGTGCCCGAGGCTCCGCGATCTATTCAGCGAATCGATCGACGCCTACAGAACAAAGCTTCGTCGCCGCGTCGAAAAGCACGCCTCAGAAATCTTCCGCGTCCTGGCGTCCGAACCCGACTACGTAGGGCTGCGCATCACCGACAGCTACGGGCTTGAGATCCTTGACAAGGATGGCGAAGTCGTGAGGCGATCCGCAGGGTACGAGCATCTCGTGGCCCTGTCTCTGATTGCCGCCCTCCAAGACAGCACAGCGGTACGAGGACCAGTGGTGATGGACTACCCATTCGGTCGCCTGGATACCGAAAACACGGCGCACGTCGTCGCCGCTCCGCCACGAACGGCGAGGCAGGTGATCCTGCTCTCGTTCGACGGAGAGTTTGATCGAGGAGCCGCGCTCCACGCCCTAGGCGGCAATCTGGTGGCCGAGTACCAGTTGGAGCGGCGAAGCTCCAAGCACACTGTGATCGAATGTCGGAGGGCGGCTGTCTGATGGCTGATCTCAGGAACATCTCGCTCACCATTGAGGCGGCCCAGGCCGCAGATGATCTCCTCCACTGGCTAGGTATTTCGGAGAAGGACACGCAGTTGGCGGACCGAGTACGTCTCGGTTTCGCCTATGCGATCGAAAACCAGGTCGACCTGATCCGTACTCCTGGCACCCGCGGCGGGAGCAACTACGACACCGGCGGCCTTGACCCCGACGGTCTGATGGCCGAGGCAGTCAAGATCTACTACCCCGAGCCCGGTGTTCTCGCGGAGCCTTATCGGGCCGTGGAGATCTTGATGAACAAGGGGCTACTCCTGCTCGGCGAGCCCTGGTCGGCAGGAGAGATCGGCAGCAGGGGAGACCTGGTGGACAGGCCCACAGGCTGAGAAGACGTCTCAACAGGCACCTTGACTCCATGAACTCCTAGAAGGCCAGCGCGTGTGGGCACGCCACAACCGTATTGGCGTACCCACACACCGCTCAGCCCTCCGTCACAAACCCCACGAACCGCGACCACCCCTCGTGGCCGATGTCGAAGCGAGGGCGCGTCACGTCCTTGGAGTCCCGTACGCACACGGCCTGTCCGGAGACAGCGACCTCGATGCAGTCGTCACCCGAGCTGCCGCTGTAGCTGGACTTGAACCAGGCCAGTTCCGTCGTGCTCATAGCTCTCCTCGGAGTCGCTCCAGCAAGCCCCGGGAGTCTTTGGGGTTCAGGGCCTGCGAGCGCAGTGTGTCATAGCGCTGACAGAGGAGACTCACCTCTTTCGGGTCAGAGATCAACCGGCCGTTCTCTTGCCCTTCGGAGTATGCCAACCGTCGTCCCTTCGGCGTCTCCAAGAGGCGTACGGGACCGTCCATGCAGGCATGGAACTCCGCCTCCAACGGCATGACTTGCAGCGTCACGTTGCGCGGCGCAGTGCGCTCCAGCGCGTAGTCCAGCTGGTGACGCTGCACGTCACGACCGCCCAGCCTGCGTCGGAATACCGCCTCCTCCACAATGAAATGGAAGGGAACAGTGGGCCGCTCCAGCAGCATCCTCTGCCGGTCCAGCCTCGCCGCCACCTGAGCCTCCAACTGCTCGTCGGTCAGCAGCGGAATGCGGTTCTCGAACAGAGCCCGCGCATACCCCTCCGACTGCAGCAACCCCGGCACCAGTCGGCACTCATACGTGCACAGACTCACCGCCACCCGCTCCAGCCGAGCCCACTGCCGGAACCAGGCCGCGAGCCCCACATCCCCGCGCCCCCGTGTCACGTGCTTCGCCGACCGTCGCAGCGCCCCCGTGTTGCCCAGTGCCTCCTCGGAGCGCTCCACCAGCGCCACGTCGGGCATCCGGCGCCCCAGCTCCACCGACTCGACCGTGTGCTTGGAGAAGCTCACCAGGTCCGCGAACTGCGTCCTGCTGTACCCCGCGTGTTCGCGCAGGGCCTGCAGGACCGCTCCGAACGTCCGCAGGCTGTCCGAGGGGTCGGGTTCCCGGTCCGCCTCGCCGCACGGCATGCCGTCGTCGTCCACCACACCGCCGTCGGTCATCCGCGGCCACCTCCGGTTCCGTACCCGCGCTGTTCGCCGTGCCACACCCAACGACACCCAGCGTGACGTATGAACCGTCGTACCGTCCACGGAATGTGCCCGTACGCTGACGCAGCGTACGGAACGCATCTGTGGAACACGCTCCGCGCACCCGTCACCGTGGCCTCATGAACGCCACCGCATCCCAAGCTTGCCTCACCGTACGCACGTTCGCCCAGCTTCTGTCGTCCACCCGGCGCGGGGCACGGCTGGCCCGTCTCCTCGCCACCGAGCAGCTCCGCGCGTGGCCGGTATCGCACAGCGTCACCGAGCGTGCCGAGCAGATCGTCGCCGAACTCGCCGCCAACGCCGCTCTGCACGGCCGGGTCAACAGCCGTGACATCCGGCTCACCCTCGTCCTCGACACCACGGCCGGCCTGCTCCGCATCGGCGTCACCGACGCCCGGGGTGAGTGCCTGCCGTCGTCGTCCGTCGCTTGCGAGAGGTCTCTGGATGCCGAGTCGGGCCGTGGTCTTCTCCTGGTCACCGCACTCGCCGACCGCTGGGGCGTCGAGCCGTATCCACCCGGCGGCAAGACGGTCTGGGCCGAGTGCGACTGCGAGAGCCCGGACCCGTCAACCTCCTGATCTGGCGCGGCCCCGCTGTGGCCGGATCCGGCTCACACCGTTGATCGAGTCCTGCCCGCCCCGGAAGATGGTCACGAGTCCTCACGTCCACAGCGAGGGCCAAGGGAACGTGATGCCGGTTCTTCGAGGCCGGTAGATCGGGGGCGGGTCGTGTCGGCGGGCAGTGGTGCGGTCGTGAGTGGTGCCGGATGAGGCATCGGATGCAGGTGGCACTTCAGGTCGTGCTGGTACTGATCGCCTGCTTACTCGGCATCACCACCAACTACGCCACCAGCACGGATGACGCGCCGTGGGCGCTGGAGGTCATCCAACGCTTCTCTGTTCCGGCGATCGGGCTGCTGGTGGTGGCCATGGTGGTCGGCCAGGTCGTGGTGTACCGGTTGGAGAATCCCGCGCCGCCGCGGGCCGACTGGCCACGCGACCGGGTCCCGTATCCGGGCCTGGACGCGTACGACGAGGACGAGGCGGCCGTCTACTTCGGCCGAGAGGCACAGGTCGCCGAATTGACGCGCAGGCTGCACGCCACCGCGACGCGGCCCTCCGACCGGTTCCTGCTGCTGGCCGGGGCGTCCGGCAGCGGGAAGTCCTCACTCGTGCGGGCGGGGTTGCTGCCCCGGCTGCGAGAGCGCCGCTGGACTGTCGTCCCTCCGTTCTCACCCGGGCCGAGTCCGCTCGGCGCTCTGGCCGCGTCGCTCGCGACCGCCGCCGGAGAACCGGAAACGGCCGGCGCCGTACTGCGGCGGCTGCGCCAAGGGCCGGATGCCCTGCGGTCCGAGCTGGCCCGGTTGCGCAGCGGGCGGTTTCGGCGGACCCTCCTCGTCGTCGACCAGTTCGAAGAACTCGTCACCCTCGGGGGCGAACGCGAACGAGCCCACTTCCTCGACTCGCTGCGTGCCTGTCTGGAACAGGACTCTTCGGTCCGGGTACTGGCCACGCTCCGCGTGGACCTCCTCGGGAGGCTTCTCGGCACCGGTCATGCCGAACTCTTCCAGCATCCCGTCGCGATCGGCACTCTGGGCAGGGCACAGCTCGCCGAGGTGGTAGAGGCGCCCGGTGCATTGGTCGGCCTCTCCTTCGCCCCCGGCGTGGTCGACACGATCGTGAACGAGACGGGCACCGACGACGCCCTCCCGCTGCTCGCCTACCTCCTCCAGGAGCTGTACTTCGCCTCCGGCCCCGGCGGAACGGTCACCGAGGAGCTCTACCAGCGGCTCGGCGGCGTGCCGGGTGCGCTGGCGCGGCAGGCCGACAACACCGTGGCCGGTCTCGGTGCTGGCGACACCATCGACTTCGTACTCCGGGTGCTGCTGAAGTTCGTCACCGTGGAGGGGCAGGATGTCGCCCGCCGGCACGTGCCGCTGTCGGACCTCACCGATCGTGAGCGGCATGTGGTGGACGCGTTCATCGATGCCCGGCTGCTGCGGTCCGACGTACGCGGAGATGCGTCCGTCGGCCAGGAGCCGTACGCGCAGGTGACGCACGAGGCCCTGTTCCGGCAGTGGGCGCCGCTGCGGCAGGAGGTCGAGACGCGGACCGAACGGCTACGGGAGCGCGCCGAGCTGGAGCGGTGGGCCGGGGACTGGGAGAGATCCGGACGCAGTACCGACTACCTCCTCATCGGCGAACGGCTCACCGTGGCGCGGCGGTGGCTCGATGCTCTGGACGAGACCGGTCAGGCGTCGGCGCCTGCCCGGGCGCTCGTCGAGGCTTCGCAGCGCCGGGACATCGCCTTTCTGAGTCGTGTGTCCGACGGCATCGGCCGGAAGGTGCTCGGCAGCGCCGAGACCGAACCCGAGCGTGCCCTGTTGCTGTCCTTGGCCGCGCTCGGCGAGTGCACGTCGACACCCTTGGCACGGCGGGGTCTGATGGCGGCGCTGGCCACCAGCCACCTGCGCACCCGGCTCGACGGGCACACGGACACGGTCCGCAACATCGCCTGGTCACCGGACGGACGGCTGTTGGCAACGGCGTCCCGGGACGGTACGGCCCGCGTCTACGACGCCCGGTCGGGACGGCCCGTGCTGGTCCTGCCGTCCGACGGCGCGATGGTCGAGTCCGTCGCCTGGTCACCGGACTCGGCCCAGGTGGCCACAGCTGGCCGGGACCATGTCGTACGGATCTGGGACGCCGTATCCGGAGAGCCCGTACGGCTGCTCACTGGAGCCGGGGACCTCGGCAGGCAGGTGGCCTGGTCGCCCGACGGACTGCACGTCGCCGCCACGTTCAAGGACCGCGTGGTACGTGTCTGGGAGCACTCGACCGGTCGGCTCGTGCATGAGCTGCGTGGGCACGACGACGATGTCTGGGGTGTCGCATGGTCGCCGGACGGCAGCCTTCTCGCTTCCGCATCCCACGACCAGACGGTGATCGTGTGGGACCGGGCGACGGGAGCGGCCACTGTGACCCTGGCGGGGCACACGGACTTCGTCGAGGGCGTCGCCTGGTCTCCGGACGGGCGCCGCATCGCGACCGGCTCCGGTGATCACACCGCCCGTGTCTGGGACGTGGAGACGGGCGCGCTCCGGCTTCTGCTGCGCGGACACACCGACTAGGTGTGGAACCTGGCCTGGTCGCCGGACGGCCGGATGCTGGCATCCGCCTCCTCCGACCGGACCGTGCGCGTCGTCGACGCCGAGGACGCGAAGGTCCTGGCCGTGCTGCGCGGACACACCGACACCGTGTGGGGAGTGGCCTGGTCCCCCACCGGCACGCAGCTCGCCACTGGTTCGGCCGACGGCACCGGGATCGTGTGGGACCTGCGTCCGCACGGCGCTGAGACCACGCTCGTCGACGGGCACGACGGCCCGGTGAACGAGGCCTCGTGGTCCGGCGACGGCAGCCGCGTCGCCACCGCTTCCGACGACGGCAACGTGCGGATCTGGGACGCGGTGACGGGCACTCCCGTCGGGCCCGCGGTGAGGCTGGGGGACCGCGTCTGGAGTGTGGCCTGCTCGCCGCACGGCGACCGGCTCGCGCTCAGCACCAATGACGGGCTGTTCCGGGTCATGGACGGTACGGGCCACACACGTTTCGAGCAGCGCGGAGAGGTCGTCGAGGGTGTCGCCTGGTCCCCGGACGGCCGACGGATCGCGACCGGCGGGCACGATGGCGCCGTACGCATCCTGTCGGCGCAGGACGGAACCGAACTGATGAAGTTCGAGGATCACCAGGACTGGGTGGGCCGCACGACCTGGTCACCAAGCGGGCGGCTGCTCGCCAGCTGTTCAGACGACCGGACCTGCCGGCTGTGGGATACCAATGACAGCCGGCAGTTCACTGTCCTGCGAGGGCACGACAACTACGTGGAGGACGCCGCATGGTCCCCGGACGAGGCACGCGTCGCCACGGCCTCAGGCGACTGGACGGCCGCTGTGTGGGACGCGGTCACAGGGCGGCGCATCGACGTTCTGAAGGGGCATGAGGGGCGGGTTCGTGCCGTCGCCTGGTCGCCCGACGGCAGGCATGTCGCCACGGGGAGTGACGATCGCACCGTACGGGTGTGGTCCGCGGCCACCTTCGAGGAGGCTGGTGTCGTCGGCGTCCACCAGGACAAAGTGACCTCGGTGGCGTGGTCGCGCGACAGCACACAGCTGCTGACCGGGTCCGCCGACGGGACAGCCCGGGTGTGGCCCGCTGAACCGGACTACGACCGGCTGGAGGCGTTCGCGAGGAGGCGGGTCTTCCGCACGCTCACGGAGGAGGAGCGGCGGCACCACATGCTGCCGCTCGACCACCCGTGATCAGTGGACCTGCTCGACCGTACGGTCGTCGGTGTGGATGAGGTAGTCGTCCGGGTCGAGGTTCATCGCCTCGCGCTCGGACGACGACCAGTACAGCGCGTTACGCTCCTGGAAGGTCTCGGGACCGTCGTAGGAAACGAGCCACACGAACTGGTTGCGCTCTCGTTCCACCCACGCTCCTCCGATGGTGAAGCCCAACTTCAGCCGCAGCGGCACAATCTCCTGCCGCCAGCGCTCGACCCACTCGTCGAGCATGCCGTCACGAACGGTGTACGTACGCAGTTGCGTGGTCCTGGGCATGAGGGACGGCCTCCTGGCGTTCGGTTGTCGTAGACCCCCAGCCTAGGTACATCAGTGGAAGCCGCGAGGCGTTCTCCAGGACGCTGCTCCTGCCGGTTGTGCGCGCCACGCCTGGGCGAGGGCCGAGCACCAGCGCGGTGCGGGAGCATCCGCAGCCACTGGTGGTAAGCCACTGCTTCGCCTTTCGGTCGGCGAGTGCGATGCGCAAACCGCATGCCGGTGTCGTAGCCCTGCGCCCGTGCCCTCACGCAGGGAGCCCCGGGCGGCAGCCGTGCCGGTCGAGGCCGTGGGCGAGGCCGAGGGCCTCCTCGACCTCGCGGCGTTCCTGTTCCGTCAGTTCCGCGCCTGATTCCTGAGTGGGTACGGCGGGCAGTCCGTCCGCTGCCCGCTCCGCCCGGGCGATGAACGCGTCCACCTCGGCGAACTGTTTCACTACGGCCTCAGTCTCGGCCATCTGGCACATGGCGGCGTGCACCAGGTACGCCGAGACATCCATGCTCGCCAATTCCGCGTGCTCTCTGATGCGTTCGGCCTGGTCTCGCTCCAGGTCGATACTGATCCGCGTCTTCACCACCCAGTCACCGTATTGCGCCTACGACGACAGTGCGATCGCGATGGGAGGCCGTCACCGCGTAGGGGGTTCCAGAGCCCCGAGCACCCGCTCGACGTCGTCCCGCCACGCGGATGGGGCGCAGGCGGGAGGGGGACAGCGCGCCTCTGGGGGGCGCGAGGGCGGGGCCTTTCTTGGGACTTCGTGGGGTGTTTGGTGCGGTGACCGGGGTGTGAGTCCCCGGCCGCGCTCTCACAGACGCCACTCCTCGGCGAGCATGCCCAGCAGTTCCTCCTGCCGGGCCTTGAGCAGCTCGGGGGTCCACTCGGTGTGCTGGAGGACCTGGCTGGTCAGCGCGAAGGGGACCACTCCCCCGCGACCCGTGAAGTACTTGGCCTTCTTGGCGGCGAAGTCGTAGTTCTGGGCCGCGGAGTTCTTGGCCCGGTTCAGCAGCACCAGGTTGCCCAAGCGGTGTGTCCACTGCGCGCGCTGCTCGTCGTCGAACACGTCGACCCACTGGGAATCGGCGCCGGGGCTCTGCGGCAGGACGTGCTCGACCGTGATGAGCGGGTGGTCGTACGTCACTCCCTGACTGCGCGCCAGCAGCTCGTCGAGGCGGAGGAGGACGTACTTGCGGATCCTGCGGACGAGGTAGAGGTCGCCGTCGAGCCAGTTGCGCGTCTCCAGCTTCTCGTCGTCCCTCAGCTCGAGCGCCGGGGAGTCGAGGCCCTGCCCTTCGTCGAGTTGCCGGAGCAGCTCGGCATAGCGGGTGACGCGCGGTGTCGTGTAGACGCGGCGGATGAACATGCTGGCCGACAGGCGTTCCAGCGCCCGCATGAACGCGTCGAGCCACGCGGGGTCGTTCTCACGGTGGCGCAGCGCCCAGAGAGCGGCCGGCCGCCAGTCGTAGTTGTCGATCTGCTGGAGCCTCCTGAACCAGGCGTTGACCGCCTCCGCGCCCGAGGCGGATTCATAGCGGGCTTCCCTGATCTGGGCGTAGGCCTCCGCGTAGGGCCGGACGACGTCGTGAACGAAGACCTCGGCCCGCTCCGGCACGTAGTGACTGAGCACCTGATCGGGGAACTCCTTGAGCAGCTCCTGTTCCGCCCGCTTCTTGGCGAAGATCATCCGCAAGTGCAGGAAGAGTTCCGCGAAATCGTCCCGCCCCAGCATCTCCTCGGCGTCCTCCCAGGTGGTGGCGCACGCCTCGGAGGCCTCGTCGTCAAGATCCCCGATCACCCGTGACTTGAAGATGTCGGTGGGCGACAGGTCCAGGCCCCGGGAGTTCATGACGCTGAAGATGCGGTGGGCGCTGTCGAGGTCCGGGGTGCTGACCACGACCAGGAACGTCCGCTCGGCGAGCATCTGGGCCAGGGCCAGCCGGTTCTCCTCGGGCAGCGCGGCGAGACTGTGGTGCAGGGCGGTCGCGTTGCGCAGCACGGCCTTCTGCGCGTCGGTCCGCAAGCCTTCCGGTTCGAGTTCCAGCAGGGTCTCCACAGCGCCCTTGCTCTGTACGTACTTCTCGAAGAAGTCGGCGTCGCGGCTCCGCAGGGTGAGCCGCGGCCTCGGAGGCAGTCCGCGGATCTTGGCTCCGGGCTCCATCACCAGGCGGTCGAGGTCGCCGCGCAGGTCCGGGTCGTCCGTGAGGTCGCGCAGGACGGACAGGAGGATGGTGAGAGTCGTGAGGCGCTGCTGGCCGTCAATGACCTCTGCCCTGGGGGCGCCACCGTCCTTGACGAGGACGATGGATCCGAGGAAGTACGGCTCGTCCGTCCCGCGGTCCAAGGCCTCCCGCAGGTCCAGCAGCAACTGGAGCGCCTGTTCCTCCTGCCACGCGTAAGGGCGCTGGTAATCAGGGATCTTGAAGTCGTAGTCGCTGCTGAAGACTTTGTGCAGGGGCATCTCGTGCGCCTCGAGCTTTTGCATGTCCCGATGATGGCGGACATGCGTACTTCCTGACATCGAATCAGGCTCACTCGCCTCTGCAGACCGGCCTCCCCCCCCCCTGACCAAGTTGTCCAAGCCGCACCGGGCAGTAGCGGCATCCGACGCCCGGGTCGAGCGTGGTCTTCCGAAGATGATGTCCACCGGGTCACGGATCTGTCCCAGCCGGTGTTGAGCGCGAAAGTGCCGGCCCGGGGCCGGAACCGGTGTCCGCGCCCGGTGTCGGGCGGTCCGGTGTGCCGGGGACGCACCGGGGACGGGCCCCGGATCACCGGGCCGGGCGGTGTCGGGTGAGGGGCACGGCAGGGTGCGGAGGCGACCGCGTTCCCCGTGACGGTCCGCGGTGTACCGGGGTTTGTGTAACAGCAGTGTCCGGAGCGGTGGTCGCATGGAACGGGTTGTGGGGCGGACATGTCTTGGTGATCAGAAAGGCTCGCTCGTACCGAAGCGGACCGAGCGGCAGACACGATCCACCGAGACTGAGGAAGTAACGATGCGCGTTCGCAAGCTCACCTTCGCCGCCCTGGCCGTCGCCGCGGGTCTCTCGCTCACGGCCTGCAACGGCGACGACGGCGCGGCCCAGAGCGACGGGGCATCCGCCTCCTCCGCATCCTCCTCGGGCACCACCTCGGGCTCCGCCGGTTCGGAGCAGGAAGGCTCGGAGCAGGGAGGAGCGGAGCAGGAAGGTTCGGAGCAGGGTGGGGGGACGGACTCCGCCGGGGGCGGTTCCGGCTCGGACGCCCAGGCCGGCAAGTGCCGTACCGACGAACTGGAGGTCACCGCGTCGGACGCCACCATCGGTGGTGACGAGGAAGGCTCGGTCGCGGTCACGTTCAAGAACGGCGGCGGCCGCGACTGTGCCCTGAACGGGTACGCGGGCATCGACCTGAAGACCAGCGCGGGAGAACTGTCCGCCGAGCGCAGTGACCAGGCGTCCGACCCCATGACGCTCAAGGACGGTGAGTCGGTGTCCTTCGGCATCTTCTACCCGCTCAACGACTCGGGCGGCTCCGGCGTCAGGATCACCGGCCTGGTGGTGACCCCGCCGAACGAGACCAAGTCGGTCACCCTCGCGTGGCCGGGCGCCGGCACCCTGCCCGTCACCGACGGCAGCGGCTCCCCCGTCACGGTCGGCCCGATGGGCAGCGCGGGCCAGGGTGGGGCGAGCTGACCCGGCCCGTGGGCCCGGATTCTCCGCCGCCGGGAGGGACGGCTGCCCTGTTCCTACGCGATCCCCGCCGTCTCGATACGGTCGTCGAGACGGCGGCGCCGGACCTGGTGATCAACGCCTCCGGTGACGCCGTGTCCGGACACTAGGATCCCGCCATGGCGGAACCCGTGAGCCCTCAACAGGACAGTGTCAGTGGCATATCCATATCCCCCTCACGGTTGAGACGGCTGTACGCAGGCCGCCGAAGGCGGCTCCTCATCAGCGCGGGAGTCGCTCTGGGAGTGGTCGCCACAGTGCTCTTCGCCGCTTCCGGTCCCGAGCCCGGTGATCACGCATCGACGGTGGTGTGCTCCGACACCGACAACACCGGCCTGACCGCCGACGTGGACGCGGACGGGCGCCTGGACGAGGTGCGCGACCCCGACCTCTCGGGAAAGGTCTCCGTCCTCTTCAGCCGGGCCGACGACCGCGTCGACGTCGGTGTCGGCGAGGCGATCGGCGTCTGGCAGAAGGCCCGCGGCCTGCTGACGCCGGACCTGGAGACCCGGGGCACTTTCGGTGACTTCGACGGCGACGGCTACCTCGACCTGGCGTTGTTCCACAGCCAGGAGGACATCGGGGACAGTCCCCGCCCCAACCTGCTCGTGCACGAGGTGCGCTACGGACCGCTCGCCCGGGACCTGAGCGGCAGCCGGAGCGGCACCGTCCGCGTTCAGAGTTCGCTCTTCGTCGCCGCGGTGCGTGCGACCGACGAGAACCAGGACGGGCGCGCCGAGCTACACGTCTTCCAGTCCGTCGGAGACGGAGGCTACAGGCATTACGTCGGCCGCCAGGAGGACGGCGGCGTGACCCTGAGCGGGGACGACACCGACTACTACGGCAGCGGCGATTGGGACGAACTCCAGCCGGGGTGGAGCGACTTCGGCACGTGTGTGTACACCACTCCCGAGGGCACGCCGTCGGTTCGGACCTCACCTTGGATGTCACGCCCGCATCAGGAGTGAGGCGGGAGTGACGGCTGCCCGGGCAGGACTCGGCGGTCTTGTCGTAGCGGGTCGCGATGTCCGGACGGTGGCCCTGGAGCTGCATCCCCTGCCGCCCAGCACGTGGTCGGGCCGGACGCGGGGCCGGCGATGCCGAAGGCGGCGAACAGGCCGGTGATGCCGCGCCGCAGGTAGTCATGGGTACGGCGCTCGGGCCCTTTCGAGGGAAACCCGCAGGTGGCGGCAGACGAGTCGGGCTGTACGCCGGGTTCTGTTCCGGCGGGTCCTCGCGGGCCCGCCGGCGACGGCCATCCATCTAGGACCGGCGTTGCCACCGGTCTCGTGCGGTCTACCCGCGGACTCGGGCGGGCAGCCCTCGAACGTCCGCGCAGAGACACCGGGGTGTCTCCTTTTGACCTTGCTCCGGGTGGGGTTTACCTAGCTGCCCAGGTCGCCCTGGGCACTGGTGGTCTCTTACACCACCGTTTCACCCTTACCGGAGACCAAAGCCTCCGGCGGTCTGTTTTCTGTGGCACTGTCCCGCGGGTCACCCCGGGTGGCCGTTAGCCATCACCCTGCCCTGTGGAGCCCGGACGTTCCTCGGGAAGTCCCGCAAGGGACTCCACGCGGCCGCCCGCCCGGCTCGTCTGCCGTGTGGACCATGGTACCGGGCGTGCGCGCCGGCTCGGTCCCGTGGCCGCCGTGGCCAGCACCGAGCCGGCCAGGATCAGGGCGAAGGCGGCGATGACGCCGGGCGTCAGGGTCTCGTCCAGGAAGAGCGCGCCGGCCGCGACCGCGATCGCCGGGTTGACGTACGTGATGACCGACGCGCGGGTCGGGCCGACCTCCTTGATCAGCTCCAGGAACGCGACGAAGGCGATCGCCGTGCAGATCACGCCCAGGCCGGTGAGCGCGGCGAACACCTCTCCGGACGGCATCCGGTCCGGGCGGCCCGCGATGGCGGCGGGGGCGTAGACCAGGGCGGCGAGGGTGAGGCAGGACGCCGTGAGGTGGAGGGACGGTACGTCCTTCAGGTGGCGGGCGGCGATCAGGGGGGCCGTGGCGTAGCCCAGCACCGTCACCAGCACCTCGGCGAGGGAGCGGGCGTCGCCGCCGGTCAGGTGCGGGACGGTGAGGACGCCCACGCCTGCCAGCCCGAGGCCGAGTCCGGTCAGGCGCCGTACGCCGAGGCGCTCGGTGTCGCCGAAGAAGCGGGCCAGGAGGATTCCGGCGATCGGCACGCCCGCGATCAGCAGGCCCGCGGTGGAGCTGGACAAATGGCGTTCGGCGTCGGTCAGGGTCCACCAGGGGCCGATGATCTCGATGACGGCGAAGGCGAGGAGGGGCTTCCAGTGGCGTCGTACGGTGCCGGCCAGGCCCCCCTTGCGCAGGGCGAAGGGGAGCAGGATGGCGGCGCCCAGCGCGCAGCGTGTGAACACCACTCCGGACGGGGACACGGTGTCCACCGCCACTTTGATCATCAGGTAGGGGATGCCCCAGACCACTCCCATCAGGGAGAAGAGAAACCAGCCGCGTGCAGTCATGCGGCCGAGTCTCGGCCGGATCAGGCGGCGCCGTCTTGAACGCTGTTGCGGCCGACGTCGTCGTGGCGGACGTTGTCGTGGCGGACGCTGTCGCGGTACGCCGCCGGGGTCACGCCGAGGACCCTGCGGAACCAGCGGGTCAGGTGGGCCTGGTCGGCGAAGCCCACCAGTGCCGCCACCTCGGCGGGGCGCGCTCCCGCGTCCAGCAGGCCGCGCGCCCTGGCCACCCGGTGCTGGGCGAGCCAGGCGTACGGCGGTATCCCCGTCGTCGTACGGAAGGCGCGAAGGAGCTGGTAGCGGGACAGGCCGAGGTCCGTGGCGAGGGCTGCCAGGGACGGCGGGGCGAGGAGTTCGTCGGCCAGGCGGTCGCGTACGGCGCGGGCGACGCGGTCGGCACCGGGAACGGTGTCGTCGGTCGCGCGGGCCACCGAGTGGCGGCGGGCCAGGGCCGTGAGCAGCCAGGGGAGGCGGGACTCGGCCTCCAGGGGATCGGGGTGTCGGGTCAGGTCCGTGTGCGCGGTGCGCAGGGCGGCGGCGAGTTCCGGGTCGTCGAGAACCGGCTGACGGAAGTGCGGAGGGCGGGTGCCGCGCATGCCGTCGGTGAGGAGGTCAGGGGCCGCGTACAGGGCGCGGTACGAGTAGCCGTCGGGGGCTGCCGGGCCGCCGGTGTGCACTTCGCCGGGTTCCAGGACGACGATGGATCCCGGACCCGAGTGGATGTGCCCGCCCCGGTAGGCGATGACCTCCAGGCCGCCGACGGTGACACCGACCGTGAACTCGTCGTGGGCGTGCGGGGCGTAGACGTGCCGGTCGAACCGGGCGGTCAGGAGGTCGAGGGGCGGGCCGTCCGTCCCCAGCCTGGCCCTCGTCCACCGCGCCTGTTCACGTGCGTGCACCTTCCCCCACCCCCTGCCCCAACGGGATCAGAGGAAGTCCGCGGTGTCCAGTTCGAAGGCGAAGGGGGCGGGGAGGGTGAGCGGCTTGCCGAGGGGACGGGTGCGGTGCTCTCGGTAGTCGTCTCGGTGGTCGATCCTTTCCGGGGTGCTGAAGAGCGTGATCGAGGACGCCTGTCGGTCGACCAGCAGGTAGAGGGGAATGCCGCCACCGGCGTAGCAGCGGCGCTTGGCCTCGCGGTCGGCATGGGGCTTGCTGGACGTCACCTCCAGGACCATGGCGACGCCAGGACAGGGCATCCAGGGATCCGCGCCGCGATACAGGCGCAGTCCCGTGGGAGCGAAAGTGCCGTCGGGGATGACGTGGTCCATCGGACAGTCGAGTCCGCCCCTGAGTTTCAGGCCCTTGTTCCCGGAGAACTGCATGTCGGTCCGGGACTTCCTGATCACCTGGCTCACGATCAGCCCGATGTAGTCCTCGTGATCCCCGTCCGGCGGCGGCGTCACAACGATCTCCCCCTCGATCAGCTCGGCCCGGAAGCCTTCCGGCGTGTCCAGGGCGAGGAACCCCTCCAGCAGGACATCCGCCTGCGTCAGCGGCTCATGGGCCATGGCAGTCATGTCACGCCCCTCCTTCGGTCGCTCGCCAGACTGGGACATCGGCTGATCACCTGTCCGAGAGATCGGAAACCGTTCCCTCGATCGTGGCACACGATCACGCCCGCCGTCAGAAGCCCGGACCCGCCGCTCTTGACCCTGTCGCAACGTCAACGTCTTGACTGAAGTCATGCGAATCGGAGAGCTCGCCGACGCTGTCGGCGTCACCACGCGGACCGTGCGGCACTACCACCATCAGGGCCTGCTGCCCGAGCCGGAGCGGCTGGCCAACGGATATCGGACGTACACCCTGCGGCACGTCGTCGTGCTCGCCCGGATCCGGCGGCTGACCGAGCTGGGGCTCGGGCTGGCGGAGGTGCGGGACGTGCTCGCGGACGAGGCCGGGAAGGATCTGGCCGAGGTGCTGGAGGAGCTGGACGCGGATCTGGCGCGGCAGGAGGAGGCGATCCGGGAGCGCCGGGCGCGGTTGCGGGCGCTGCTGGAGACGGAGGGCACGCTGCCGCCCGAGGGGCCGGTGTCGGCGGAGCTGGCCGAGATCTTCGCCGGTATGGGGGACGTCTCCGGCTCCCCCATGGCCGTACGGGACCGGGAGATGCTGGCGCTGCTGGAGAGCACGGTGGCGCCGGAGGACCGGGAGGGTCTGCTGGCCGCGCTGCGCGACGGTCTGGGCTCGCCGGAGGCGGCGGCGCGGGCCCGCCGTGCCTACGCGCTGCTCGACGAGCTGGCCGACGCGGGCGCCGACGATCCGCGGGTGCCTCAGGCGGCCCGGGTGCTCGCCGACTGCCTGCCCGAGGGACTGCTGCCCGAGGAGGGCGTCGTACTGGACTCCGGTTCCGGCTCCGGCCCTGGCTCCGGCTTCCTGGGTGCCCTGTACGCCGACTTCGCGCCGGGGCAGGCGGAGGCGGTCCGGCAGGCCATGGAGATCGCGTCGAGGGGGCGGCGGTCGTGAGGGGCCGGTCCTTCGTCACGTTGCCGTCCCTCGTGGTCCGGCACGAGCTGCGGCTGCTGGCCGGTCTGTGGCTGTGGGCGGCGCGGCGGACCGACGGGGCGGCGGCGGGCGGGGCTGTGTTCGGGTACGCGCGGGGGCAGGGCGCGATGATGGCCGGTCTCGGATTCGTGTGTGTGGTCGAGACGGTGATGCTGTCCTTGCTGCTGCGCGACTGGCCCACCGTGCACCTCGTGGTGCTGGTGCTGGACGTGTACACCATCGTCTTCGTCGCCGGGCTGCACGCCGCGTCCGTGGTCCGCCCGCACGTCCTGGACCCGGACGCCGGCACCCTGCGCGTGCGTCAGGCCGTGCACGTCGACGTACGGATACCGCTGGAGCGGATCGCCTCCGTGCGGCGCGAGCCGCGGACGACGCACGAGCGGGCGGACGGTGAGCTCGATCTCGTCGTGGGCGCGCAGACCTCCGTCACCGTCGAACTCGCCGAGCCCGTCGCCTACGCCACCTTCCTCGGCCGGCGGCGCGAGGTGCGCGTCGTGCGCTTTCACGCCGACGACGCCGGTGGTCTCGTACGGGCCGTCGAGCGGGCACGGGACGGGTACGCCGTACCCTGACCAGGAGCCTCCTGGGGTGATGGAGCCCGGGAGCGCGGAGTGAGTGAAGGAGTGTCTGTGCTTGTCCTGCTGCCCCCGTCGGAGGGCAAGGCCGCGTCCGGTCGGGGCGCCCCGCTGAAGACCGGGTCGCTGTCCCTGCCGGGGCTCACCCCGGCCCGGGAGACCGTCCTGGCCGAACTGGTCGAGCTGTGCGCCGGTGACGAGGAGAAGGCGCGCGAGGTGCTCGGGCTCAGCGAGGGACTGCGCGGCGAGGTCGCCAAGAACACGGAGCTGCGGACGGCGGGGGCGCGTCCGGCCGGGGAGATCTACACCGGCGTGCTGTACGACGCCCTGGACCTGGCCTCGCTGGACGCGGCCGCCGGGAAGCGGGCCGCCCGTTCGCTGCTCGTGTTCTCCGGGCTGTGGGGTGCGGTGCGGGTGACCGACCGGATTCCCTCCTACCGGTGCTCGATGGGCGTGCGACTTCCCGGGCTCGGGGCGCTTGGCGCGTACTGGCGGGCGCCGATGGCCGAGGTGCTGCCCGAGGCGGCCGGGGACGGGCTGGTGCTGGACCTGCGCTCGTCGGCGTACGCGGCGGCGTGGAAGCCGAAGGGGGAGGTCGCCGGGCGGACGGCGACCGTGCGGGTGCTGCACGCGCCGACCCGGAAGGTGGTCAGCCACTTCAACAAGGCGACCAAGGGGCGGATCGTTCGGAGCCTGCTGGCGTCCGCGAGCGTGCCCGAGGGGCCTGCGGAGCTGGTGGATGCGCTGCGGGACCTGGGGTACGAGGTGGAGGCCCAGGCACCCGCGAAGGCGGGGAAGCCGTGGGCGCTGGATGTGCTGGTGGC
This sequence comes from Streptomyces sp. NPDC017225, assembly GCF_044331465.1. Classification (NCBI taxonomy): domain Bacteria; kingdom Bacillati; phylum Actinomycetota; class Actinomycetes; order Kitasatosporales; family Streptomycetaceae; genus Streptomyces; species Streptomyces sp. NPDC017225. Next base: position 419,679 of record NZ_JBIRNE010000003.1, read on the forward strand.
GGAGGTTCACTGAGCCACCGACTCCTCGCCCGTTGCGTATGTCGCAACGCTTATTGCACAGAGCGCTCACCGGCGGCACGATGAGGGCATGACCTCTCCCCTGCCCTCCTCCCCTCACGTCTCGACGCCGTCGGTACTGGATCTCGCGCCCGTCGTGCCGGTCGTGGTCGTCGACGACCTCGCCGACGCCGTGCCGCTCGCCCGGGCGCTCGTCGCCGGCGGGCTGCCCGCGATCGAGGTGACGCTGCGGACGCCGGTCGCGCTCGACGCGATCCGCGCCATCGCCGGTGAGGTGCCGGGCGCGGTGGTCGGCGCGGGCACCGTCATCACGCCGGAGCAGGTCGGGCAGGTCGTGGCGGCCGGGGCGCGGTTCCTGGTCAGCCCGGGGTGGACGGACGGGCTGCTGGCGGCGATGCGGGCGTCCGGGGTGCCGTTCCTGCCGGGGGTGTCGACCACCTCGGAAGTGGTGGCGCTGCTGGAGCGCGGGGTGCGGGAGATGAAGTTCTTCCCGGCCGAGGCCGCGGGCGGCACCGCCTACCTCAAGGCGCTCGCCGCTCCGCTGCCGCAGGCCCGCTTCTGCCCGACCGGCGGCATCACCCCGGCCTTGGCGCCGGAGTACCTGGCGCTGCCCAACGTCGGCTGCGTCGGGGGCAGCTGGATGCTGCCGAAGGACGCGGTGGCCGGGCGTGACTGGGGGCGCGTGGAGGCGCTGGCCCGGGAGGCGGCGGAACTCAGCGCAGGTGGGACGTGTCGTTGAACAGCCGGACGCTGGCGCCGCCGTCCGCGTAGTACGCCACCGCCGACAGCGAGGCCGCCGACAGTTCCATACGGAACAGCGACTCGGGCGGGGCGCCCAGGGCGAGCCGTACGAACGTCTTGATCGGCGTCACGTGGGAGACCAGCAGCACCGTGCGGCCCGCGTACGCCGCTGCCAGCCGGTCGCGGGCGGCGGCGACCCTGGCGCCGGTCGCCGCGAAGCTCTCGCCGCCGCCGGTCGGCTCGGCGTCCGGGGAGGACAGCCAGGCGTCCATGTCCTCGGGATGACGCTCGCGCACCTCGCCGAAGGTGAGCCCCTCCCAGGCCCCGAAGTCGGTCTCCCGCAGGCCCTCGTCGACCGTCACCTCCAGGCCGAGGCGGGCGGCGACGATGCCCGCCGTCTCGCGCGTACGGGCCAGCGGGGACGCCACGACCGCCTGGATCGTGCCGCGCCGGGCGAGGCTCTCGGCGACCTTCTCGGCCTGCTCCCGGCCGACGGAGGACAGGGACGGGTCGCTGCCGCCGCTTCCGGAGAACCGCTTCTGCGGGGTGAGGGGTGTCTCGCCGTGCCGGAGCAGGACGAAGGTGGCGGGGGCGCCCATGTCGGGGGGTCCCCAGCCGGGTGAGGCCACGGTCTTCGCGGCCCGCACGTCGGCGGCGTCGGCGGTGGCAGGGGCGGTGGCAGGGGCAGCGGGAGCGGCGGTGGAGGGGCGGGGGACGCCGGTGGTCTCGGTGTCCGTCCGGGCCGCCTGGGCGACGCGTTCGTCCACGGCGGCGCCCGCACCGGCATCGGCACTGGTATCGGCACTGGTATCGGCACCGATACCGGCCTCAGGAGCGCCTGCCGCCGCGCCCGCGTCCAGTTCCGCCGTCGACGTGGACGCGGACCACCGCTCGCCGCGGGCCCCCGCGTCCATCGCCTCGTTGGCCAGGCGGTCGGCGTGCTTGTTGCTCGCGCGGGGGATCCACTCGTACGTCACCCGCCCCGGCGGGAAGACACGTGCCGCCTGGGCCGCCAGCGGCTTCATGTCGGGGTGCTTGATCTTCCAGCGGCCCGACATCTGCTCGACGACGAGCTTGGAGTCCATCCGGACGTGGACGGTCGCGTCCGGGTCCAGCTCCTTCGCCGCGCGCAGACCGGCCAGCAGGCCCCGGTACTCGGCCACGTTGTTCGTGACGACCCCGAGGTACTCGGCGGCCTCGGCCAGCGTCTGCCCGGACGCCGCGTCCAGGACGACGGCTCCGTAGCCCGCGGGCCCCGGGTTGCCCCGCGACCCGCCGTCGGCCTCGACCACGAACTTCGGCACCGGACCGGCCGCTGAAGCCGCCACCGAAGCCGCCTCCGAAGCTGCCACCGGACCGGCCCTACAGCCCGGAGTCGGCCGTGCGCACCAGGATGCGGCGGCAGTTCTCGCAGCGTACGACCGTGTCGGGCGCCGCCGAGCGGATCTCGCTCAGCTCGGTGATCGCCAGCTCCTGGCGGCAGCCCTGGCAGCCGCGCTGGTACAGCTTGGCCGCGCCGACTCCGTTCTGCTGCTCGCGCAGCTTCTCGTAGAGCTTCAGCAGGTCAGCGGGGACCGAGCCCGCGATGACCTCACGCTCCTTGGTCACCGAGGCCGCCTCGCCGTCCAGCTCCTCGACGGCGGCGTCGCGGCGCGCGGCGGCATCGTCGGCCTTGCCCTGCACCGCGCCGACCCGCTCGGTCAGCTCGGCGACCCGCTCCTGCGCGGACTCGCGGCGCTCCATCACCTCCAGGACGACGTCCTCGAGGTCACCCTGGCGCTTGGCGAGGGAGGTGATCTCGCGCTGGAGGTTCTCCAGGTCCTTCGGGGAGGTGACGGCGCCGGAGTCCAGGCGCTGCTGGTCGCGGGTGGCACGCTGACGCACCTGGTCCACGTCCTGCTCGGCCTTGGTCTGCTCGCGGGCGCAGTCGCTCTCCTCGGTCTGCGCGGCGACGAGCAGGTCGCGCAGCTGCGTGAGGTCCTTGGTCAGCGACTCGATCTCGGCGTGCTCGGGCAGGGACCTGCGCTTGTGCGCGAGCTGCTGGAGCCGCACGTCGAGGCCCTGGACGTCGAGGAGTCGGATCTGGTCGGCGGGCGCGGCTTTCAGTTGGGGGCTCCCATTGTGTTGGAGGTCGGGGCGGACGCCGCATGGGCGGTCCAGGGGTCGGTGACCGTCTTGGAGACGTGGACCCGGAGGTCCCAGCCGTGCCGGTCGGAGATCTCGTCGAGCTGGGCCGCGCCCAGCTCGCACCAGGGCCACTCGGTGGCCCAGTGCGCCGCGTCGAGCAGCGCGAGGGGACTGTGGGCGCGGGCTTCCGACACCGGGTGGTGGCGCAGGTCCGCGGTGAGGAAGGCGTCGACACCGGCCGTGCGGACGTGGTCGAAGAGGCTGTCGCCGGAACCGCCACTGACGGCTACCGTGCGGACGGTGGCCTCGGGGTCGCCGGCGACGCGGATGCCCTGCGCGGTGGCGGGCAGCCGCTCGGCGGCGCGGGCGGCGAACTCCCGGACGGTCAGCGGGTGCTCCAGCTCGCACACGCGGCCGAGACCGCGGCGCCCCTCGGGGTCGGCCGGGTCCGGCACCAGTGGCCCTACGACGCGCAGGTCGAGCGCGCCGGCCAGGGCGTCGGAGACGCCCGGGTCGGCGGTGTCGGCGTTGGTGTGGGCGACGTGCAGGGCGATGTCGTTCTTGATGAGCGTGTGCACCACGCGGCCCTTGAAGGTGGAGGCCGCGACCGTCGTCGTCCCCCGCAGATACAGCGGGTGGTGGGTGACGAGCAGGTCGGCGCCCAGCTTCACCGCCTCGTCGACGATCTCCTGGACCGGATCGACGGCGAACAGGACCCGGGAGACCTCCTGGTCGGGGTCGCCCACGACGGTACCGACCGCGTCCCAGGACTCGGCCCGCTCGGCGGGCCACAGGTTGTCCAGCGCGGCGATTACTTCTGACAGACGGGGCACGGATGCAAGGCTACCTGGAGGTTCTGCGCCGCTGTACCCACAGCGTGCCCCCGCGACCACCCCGCTCAGGCGCAGCACACACCGCATCCTTCCTTCAGGCGAATCGTTCCTGTGCCACACGTATGTGTGATGCGGACTGTCGCCGGTCCCCCGCCCGTGCGTACGAAACTAGCTTCGTCGCTGGAGGTGACCGAACGATGACGGTCTGTGCAATCGAGCCTTCGGCGGACCCCGGGAACGGCGGCCCCCGGCGGGCGGCCTGCAGTATCACCGCGGAGGGCGCCTACGCCGCGCGTCTCGCCCTGCGGGGAGACTCCTGGTACCCGGAGCGCTGGACCCTGGACGGTCCCGAGCCGTACGCGGTGCCGCTGCCCGGCAACCAGCCGGAGGAGCCCGGCACCGAGGTGCAGCCGATGGGCGACGGACGGGTCCTGGTCCACCGCGTCGCGGCCGGACGGCACGTCTTCTCGCTGCTGTACCCGACCGGGCCCGGCACCGGCGAGCTGTCGCTCGGCGCGGTCGAGTGCCCGTCGGACACCACCGCGCTGCGGCTGCTGCCGCCGGTCCCGGGTGGCGAGCGGGCGTACGCCCTCGCCGTCGGCCCGCGTGCGGCGGTGCTGTGGCAGGTCGCCGGCGGCCTCTTCGGGCCCCTGCGGGTCGCCGAGATCCCCGGCCGCTGCTCGGGCGGGGTCTGGCTGGACCGCACCGGCCGGATACTCGCCCTGGACCGGGAGACCGGCGGGCGCACCAAGACGGTCGTGGTGGACCTGGAGCGGGCCGGCGAGGTGTCGCCGCTGTTGCAGATCGCCGCGGACAGCGACGACCGGATACTGCTGGCCGACCCGGACAGCGGACTGGTGCTGATCCGCTCGGACGCTCCCTCGCCGGGGCACGAACGGCTCGGCTGGGGCGTCCTGGGCAGCACACTGCCGGTGCGCTTCCCGGAGTGCCTGCGGCTGCCGGACTGTGTCGTCACACCGTTCGCGATCCAGCCGGGTCAGGCGCTCACGCCGGAGCGCTGCGCGGTGGCACTGCGCCTGGACGGCGCGTTCGGCAGCTGGGTCGGCGTGTGGCGGCCCGACGAACGGCAGGTGCGTCACCTTCCGGCCCCCGAGGGATGGCTGACGGGGGCCGGGCTGTGGACCGCGGACGGGGAGCTGCGTCTGCCGTGCGCCACACCGCGGTCGCCGTGCGGTGTGGCGCGGCTGACCGCACGCGAGGCGGGCGACGGACCACGGACGAGGGGCCCGGGGGACGCGGAACGCGCGAGGCGTGCCACGCCCGCGCGGGATGCCACAAGCGGGCGGGATGCGGAGATTACGACTCCGGATACCCCGGACGGAACGGGCGAAGCGGACGCCCGGGCATCCGCTTCCCCCCGCCCCGTACCGCTGCAACAGGCTCCGCTGGCACAGCTTGTAACGAAGTAGTGCCGGTTGGCGTGGTCGCCTGGATTCGGGCCGAGGGGTGCCGGTTAAAATCGCCCGGCTGTAGGAAAGATCATGTTGACGGGGTGAATTCCTTCCGATGAACGACGCCAGCACGACCCAGCCGATGCAGGCCGACGGTGCCGACGTTCGCGAGACCGACACCGGCCACGGCCGGCACCGAGGTCCGGTCTCCAGCCAGGACGACGCGGCGACTCCACGGGGCCGCCACCGCAAGCCGGCCGAAGAGGCCGACTCCGCGGCGGCCTGACGGCACGACAAGAGACAGAACACAGAAGCAGCGAGCAGGCAAGCGGCTCCGGCCCCGTCCGTCACTCCGACGAACGGGGCCGTTGCCGTCATCCGAACCGGACGACGGTGTCGGCGAGGACCGGCGCGTCGTCGCGGTCCACGGCGCCCACCGCCACCCGCACCGTGCCGCCGTCCCCCGGCCCCGCGGACCGCCACATGCGCACCCGCAGCGTCTCCCCCGGATACACGACCCCGGCGAACCGCGCGCGGTACTCGCGCACCCGGGTCACGTCACCGTCCAGCAGCGTGTCGACGACCGTCTTGAGCGTGCCGCCGTAGGTGCACAGCCCGTGCAGTACGGGCCGGTCGAAACCGGCGCGCGCGGCGAACTCCGGGTCGGCGTGCAGGGGGTTCCGGTCGCCGGAGAGCCGGTAGAGCAGGGCCTGGTCCTCGCGCAGGGGTCGCTCGGCCACGTGGTCCGGCGCCGCGTCGGGTGGCGGTGCCGGGCGCCCGGACGGTCCCCGCTCACCGCCCCAGCCGCCTTCTCCGCGTACGAAGACCTCGGCCTCGTCGGTCCACAGCGGCCCGTCCTCGTCGGTGACCTCGGTGCGCAGGACCAGGACGGCCGCCGTGCCCTTGTCGTACGCGGCGACGATGCGCGAGGCGGCGCTCGCCCGGCCCCGCGCCGGAACGGGCCGGTGCGGGCGCAGGCGCTGCCCGCCGTGCAGGACATGGGCGAGGTCGACGTCGACGCCGGGCACGGACAGCGCGCCGATCACGCCGGGCGGACCGCCGCCGGCGACGGTGGCGAAGCTCGGCAGGACGTGCAGCCGGGACTCCAGGGTGTAGCGCAGCTCGCGTGGGTCGGTGGCGGGCAGGCCGGCGCCGATGCCGAGGTGGTAGAGCTGGACGTCCTTGTGGTCCCAGGCGATCTCGCGGACGCGGGGTGCGGCGGCGAGCGCCTCGGCTGCGTCGATGGGCATGGCTCTCCCGGTACGGGGATCACGGGTGATCGCGGACGAGCACGACCGTACGGGACGCCGGCCGCCCAGGACGTTCGTCCTGCCGTTCTCCGGACAACCGCGTCTGCCGCCCGCCCCCGCCGACTGGACGCCTGGGTCCGAGCCCGCTATGGCCGGGACTCCCGGCCCGGTACGGCCGAGACTCCCGGCCCGGTACGCCCGGCGCCCGAGCCGTAGTCACCCCCGCGCCCCGCGCTTCGCCCGCTCCCCCGGCGGCAGCCACACCCGCATCAGCACCGCCCCGGCGACCAGCACCACCGCCGCCGTGCGGAACACCAGCGCGTAACCCTCCGTCAGCTCCACCGGCCCGGCGTCCTCTCCCCCGGCCCGGGCCGCCGCGATCGTCGACATCACGGCGAGTCCCAGCGAACCGCCCATCGTCCGGGAGGTGTTGACCAGCCCGGAGACCAGCCCGGCGTCGTCGGGCGCCGCGCCGGAGATGGCCAGCGACGCCAGCGGAGTCGCCGCCAGGCCCGCGCCCAGCATCATCAGCACCCCCGGGATCATGATCGCGGTGATGTAACCCCCGTCCGCGGTCATCGTCGACTGCCAGCCGAAGCCGGCCGCCGCTACGAGCGTGCCGAGCACGGCCGTGTTCCGGGCCCCGATCACCCGCATGAACCGCGGTGCCGCCTTCGACGCGAGGACGACCGCCAGTGAGCTGGGCACCAGGGCGGAACCGGCCTCCAGCGGCGAGTAGCCCAGTACGTTCTGCGCGTACAGCGTCATGAAGAACCACATCGCGAACATCGACGAGCCGGACACCAGCATCGCCACGTTCGCCGACGCCACCGAACGCAGCCGCAGCAGCCCCAGCGGCATCAGCGGCGCCGCCGTCCGCGCCTCGACGAGGAGGAACAGAGCGAGCAGCGCGAGCCCGGCGAGCAGCGGCACCAGGGTGGCGGACGCCGTCCAGCCCTCTGACTCGGTCTGCGAGATGCCGTAGGCCAGGGTGGCCAGGCCGGCGGTGACCAGGAGCGCGCCCGGCAGGTCGAGGCGCCGTCGCTCGCCCGCCCGGCCCTCGGTCAGCCAGAGCGCGGCCCCGGCCAGCACCACCGCGCCCACCGGCACGTTGATCAGCAGCACCCAGCGCCACGACAGCCCGTCCACCAGGACGCCGCCCACCAGGCCGCCCGCGGCACCGCCCCCCGCGCCGACGGCGGTCCAGGTCGCGATCGCCCGGGCCCGCGCGGCGCCCTCCGGGACGGCGGCGGTCAGGATCGTGAGCGTCGAGGGGGCGAGTACCGCCGCGCCCAGTCCCTGCGCGGCCCGTGCGACCAGCAACTGCCAGCCCTCCTGGGCGAGTCCGCCGCCCAGCGAGGCCAGCGTGAACAGTCCGAGCCCGACCAGAAACATCCGCTTGCGCCCGTACAGGTCCCCGGCCCGCCCGCCCAGCAGCATGAACCCGGCGAAGGCGATGGCGTAGGCGTTGACCACCCACTGAAGCCCCTGCGCGCTCAGCCCGAGGTCGGTCCGCATGGACGGCAGGGCGACGTTGACGACGGACACGTCGAGCACGACCAGGAACTGGCCGGCGCACGCGAGCGCCACGACCAGCCAGGTGGGTGGTGTGCGGCGCGGGGATATTCGGGCGGTGTTGGTACCGGTGGCTTCCAGCATGGGTGTCATGGTCTCAACCCGGGTGCGGTCCTTGCATCGGTATTCGGTCCCCGGTCGGTCCGGTTCCCGTGCGGGGGCGGTCCGGTCCTGTCCGGGGGCGGCCCCAGGCCCGCGGACGTGGACATTCCCCAAAGAGAAGGTCAAGAATTCGTTAGGGACTCGAAGTAACGGAATAGTTGCCCCGGCGCACGAGGTTCAGCCTGCACACATACCGCGTCCGCACGTTCCGCGGCGCGGTTCACGCATGGCATCACCTCGCAACGCAACGCACGCAACGCACCGCACCGCACCGCGCGAAACGCATCGCATTCGCCGCTCACACCGGCCTGGAGGCCTCACTCAATGTCCGACACGACGACCGACGAGCCCGCCCGGAAAGCGAGCGGGGCCACCGTCCCGGTGCTCGCCTTCGCGGGCATCGTCGTCGCGGTGATGCAGACCCTGCTCGTCCCGGTCTTCAAGGACCTGCCCCGACTCCTGGACACGACCCCCGGCAACGCCACCTGGGTCATGACCTCCACGCTCCTGTCCGGAGCCGTGGCCACGCCGATCATGGGCCGGCTCGGCGACCTCTTCGGCAAGCGCCGCATGCTGATCGTCAGCCTGTCGGTGATGGTGGTGGGCGCGCTGGTCAGCGCGTTCACCGACGCCCTGCTCCCGATGATCGTCGGCCGTACCCTCCAGGGCTTCGCGATGGGCGCGATACCCCTCGGCATCGGCCTGATGCGCGACATGCTGCCCCGCGAGCGGCTCGGCTCGGCGATGGCGCTGATGAGCTCCTCGATCGGCGTCGGCGGCGGACTGGCGCTGCCCGCCGCGGCCCTGGTCGCGCAGCACACCGACTGGCACGCCCTGTTCTACGGCGCCGCGGGCCTCGGTGTCCTCGCCATCGCCCTGACCCTCGCCGTCGTACCCGAGTCCCCGCTGCGCGCCAAGGGCTCCTTCGACCTGCCGGGCGCGCTGGGACTGGCCGCCGGCCTGGTCCTCTTCCTTCTGCCGATCACGAAGGGCAGCGACTGGGGCTGGTCCTCGCCCACCACGCTCGGTCTGTTCGGCGCCGCCGTCGTGGTCCTGCTGCTGTGGGGCCTGATGGAGCTGCGCGTCGCGGCCCCACTGGTCGACCTGCGCACCACGGCCCGCCGCGAGGTCCTGCTCACCAACCTCGCCTCGATCATGGTCGGCGTCGCCTTCTACGTCGTCTCCCTGGTCCTGCCCCAGCTCCTCCAGCTGCCCGCCGAGACCGGCTACGGCCTCGGACAGTCGATGGTCGTCGCGGGTCTGTGCGTGGCCCCGCTCGGCCTGACGATGATGTTCACGGCGCCGGTGTACGCCCGCCTGTCCGCCCGCTACGGCCCCCGGACGACCCTGCTCCTCGGCCTGCTGATCATCGCGATCGGCTACGGCGGCGGCCTCGGTCTGATGAGCGCCGCCTGGCAGACCGTCGTCACCTCGGTGCTGCTCGGCGCCGGTATCGGCCTCGCCTACTCCTCGCTGCCCGCGCTGATCATCGGCGCGGTCCCGGCCTCGGAGACGGGCGCGGCCAACGGCCTCAACACCCTGATGCGGTCCATCGGTACGTCGGTGTCGAGCGCCGTCATCGGCATGGTGCTCGCCAACACCGCGGACGACGTCGGCGGGGTCGCCGTCCCGACCATGGAGGGCTTCCGGGTCTCCTTCCTGATCGCGACCGGCGCGGTCGCCGTCGGCCTGGCGCTGGCCTTCTTCCTCCCGCGCCGCCGCCCGGACACGACCACCCAGCTGCGCGCGAGCAGCGAGGAGGACGCGAACCTGGCCCGCGCCGAGCGGGCACTGGCCGGGACGCCCGGAACGGGGACGCCCGGAACGGGGACGACCGTGACCGAGATACCCCTGCCCGCGACGACCGGGACCGCGACCGCGACCGCCATGCCCGCGACGACCGCGACCGCGACCACCGCGACCGCGACCACCGCGACCGGCGAGCCGCCGCGCGGCTTCCGCGGCCGGGTGCTGGCCGCCGACGGCGCGCCCGTCGCCCGTGCCAAGGTCACGCTCATCGACCGGCACGGCCGCCAGGCGGGCGCGACCCTCTCCGCCGAGGACGGAAGCTACGCCCTCGCCGTCCCCGCCCGGGGCCCCTACGTACTGGCCGCCCGCGCCACGGGCCACGGCCCGCTCGCCCACTCGGCCACGCACACCGGCGTCGACCGCCCGGTCGACCTGGACCTGTCCCTGCCGGGCGAGACGGTCTCCGCCTGACCCGCCCGCCCCCTCCGGCTCCCGCACCCCCGTCGCAGCACGCGGCCGGGGGTGCGGCAGCATAAGGCGCCGTACGCCCGCCTCACCGAAAGGGACCCCCATGCCCGCGGCACCCACCCCCGACTCCCTGGCCGCCTTCGAGGCCGCGAAGGGGTTCATGCCCACGCACGAGGGCCTCGCCCTGTACGCGGCGGCCGTGGAGGCGGGCGGGCTCGGGCTGCCGTTGCTCGAGGTCGGCACGTACTGCGGGCGTTCCACGGTCCTGCTCGCCGACGCGGCCCGCCTGGCCGGGGTGACCGCGCTCACCGTCGACCACCACCGGGGCAGCGAGGAGCAGCAGCCGGGCTGGGAGTACCACGATCCGGACACGGTCGACCCGGAGCTGGGCGTGATGGACACCCTGCCCACCTTCCGCCGCACCCTCAACCGGGCCGGGCTGGAGGAGCACGTCGTGGCGCTCGTCGGCCGCTCCCCCCAGGTGGCGGCGGTCTGGAACTCCCCCCTCGGTCTCGTCTTCGTCGACGGCGGCCACACCGACGAGCACGCGAACGCCGACTACGAGGGCTGGGCACCGCACGTGGCCGACGGCGGGCTGCTGGTCATCCACGACGTCTTCCCGGACCCGGCCGACGAGTTCACCGGACAGGCCCCGTACCGCGTCCACCTCAGGGCTCTCGCGTCCGGGGCGTTCACCGAGGTCTCCGTGACCGACTCGCTGCGCGTGCTGCGGCGAACGGGCGCGGGGATCTGAGGGCGCGGTCTAGAGTCGCTGCGTGTCGTACACAGGACCGGACTTCGATCCTCCCCAGCCCCGCCGCTCCCCGCTGCGCCGACCGCTGACCGTGGCGATCGCCGCGCTCGTTCCCGGGGCGCTGCTCGGGTGGGGGGTGTACGCGGCGGTCGGCGGCCCGGACGACGGGGACGGCGGCGGGGGCGGTGCGGACCGCGCGGGCAGCGTGGGTACGTCGTCGCCGGCGCCGTCCTCCAGTGGTCCCGCGTCGCCCACCGACGACGCCAAGAGGCCCACGGACACCTCCCCGTCGGCGACGACGGCCAAGCCCTCCCCCTCCCGCTCGAAATCCGCGCCCGCCGCGGCGTCCGGTCCCCTCAGGGGCAAGGTCGTCGTCATCGACCCGGGCCACAACCCGGGCAACTTCCAGCACGCCTCCGAGATCAACCGCAAGGTGAACGTCGGCACGCACTGGAAGGAGTGCGACACCACGGGCACCGCCACCAACGCGGGCTGGCCCGAGGCGACGTTCACCCTCGACGTGGCGCACCGGCTGCGCACGCTCCTGGAGGAGCAGGGCGCCACGGTGAGGCTGACGCAGGACGACGACCGCCCGTTCGGGCCCTGCGTGGACGAGCGGGCCCGGATCGGCAACGAGGCGAAGGCGGACGCCGCGATCTCGATCCACGCCGACGGGTCGGGGGCCGGCAACCGCGGCTTCCACGTCATCCTGCCGGGCTCGGTGCGGGACGGCGACGCCGACACCCGAGCCATCGTCGCCCCGTCCGCCGAGCTCGGCCAACGCATCGCGGGCAACTTCGTCCGCGCCACGGGCAGCGCGCCCTCCAACTACGTCGGTGGCGGCACCGGCCTCGTCACGCGCACGGACCTGGGCGGTCTCAATCTGTCAACGGTTCCCAAGGTGTTCATCGAGTGCGGCAACATGCGCGATAGCAAGGACGCGGCGCTGCTGACCAGTGGTGCCTGGCGACAGAAGGCGGCGCAAGGGATGTCTGACGGAATCGTGAGTTTCCTGCGCGGGTAGTGACCAGCGCGCTCATCCCTGCGGACAGCTCCGACGTACGGACGATAGTGTCGTCCGTACGATGAGGGGCCACCCCCGCGCTTCACTCCGGAACCTGATGGCGACATGGTGACAGCGACGCCTCTACCGACGACGAGACGACCTACGAAGGACCTGAAGTGAATATCCGCTCCCTCACTCGAGGCGACGGCGTGGTGATCGGAGCAGCGGTGTTGCTGTTCATCGCGTCGTTCCTCGACATCTACTCGATCGACGGTGCCCCGGACGACGCCGACATTCCCAGCCTGTGGGGCAGTGGGGCGGTCGTGCTCGGTGTCGTCCTCGCGGGCATCATCGGCACCGTGCTCGTCGTCGTGGCCCGCGCGCTGCCGCAGCCCAAGAAGGTGGCGGGCCTCGACCTCGGCCAGTTCGGCGTCGCGTTCACCGTCTTCGCCGCCTGGTCCGCGCTCGGCAACATCTTCGACCCGGCGGGCGCCTTCGACGGCGACGGGGGCATCACCAACGAGTTCGGCGCCGGCACGGGCCTGATCCTCGCCCTCATCGCCACCCTGATCATGGCCGCCGCCGCCGTCGCGACCCCCCTGGTCCCGGCCCTCAAGGGCTCCCTGATCCCGGCCGCCCGTCCGGCCGCGCCGCAGCCCTACGGCGGTCAGCCGCAGGGTGGTTACGGCTACCCGGGCGCGCAGCAGCAGCCGTACGGCGGCCAGCCGGGCCAGCCCGGTCCCGGACAGCCGGGCCACGGACAGCCGGGCCCCGGTCAGCCGGGTCAGTCCTTCGGCGGGCAGCAGCCGCAGCCGGGTCAGCCGCAGCCGCAGGCCCCGCAGGCGGCCCAGCCGCAGCAGGCGCAGGCGCAGCCGGCTCCGGCCGGGGACTTCTCGCCGTTCTGGTTCGCCGTGCCGGTGCCGCGTCCGTTGTTCGCGGAGGACGGCTCGCCCACGCCGATCGCCGAACTGGCGCCGGGCACCTGGTACCTGGCCGTCGAGCAGCGCGGCGCGAACCTGGTCGCCCAGACGCAGGACGGCCGCCGCGGCGTACTGCAGGACACCTCGGGCATCCAGCGCGGCTGACCGCGCGTTCCACGTCAACGGCCCCTCGTTCCGGGAGACTTCCGGGAACGAGGGGCCGTCGGCGTATCCGCCTCCGCAGGTTTCGGACAGGCATCCGAGGCCAGACGGAAGTCATGTCCCCTAGAACTCGCAGTGGTTCCAGCGCCGGGACGGCCATCGCGGTCATCGCCGACATCATGGCCGTCATCCTCGGGCTGTGGATCCTCATGTACCTGTTGGACGCCAACCCGGCCAACGACCTGGTGCGGTTCGTCCACGATGTGGCCGACGTGCTCGCCGGTTGGTCACGTGACCTGTTCACCTTCGACGAGGCCTGGGCCCGCGTCGTCGCCGGGTACGGCCTGGCAGCCCTGGTCTACCTGTTCGTCGGCCACGCGATCGCGGGCCGCCTGGGCCGCCGCTGACCGCTCAGACGCAGCAGTCCGGGTCCAGTCCCCTCGGCAGGCGGTCGCCGGAGAAGACCTGGCAGGTGGCCTCGTGGCCGCCTAGCGCGGCGACGGCGAGGAGCAGGGAGCCGGCCGTCCAGGTGGTGAGTTCCCGAGGCCAGATCGCCTTGTCCTCGAAGACGTAGCCCGTCCAGTACAGGCCGCTGTCCGCGTCCCGCAGATGCTGGATCGACTGCAGGACGGTCAGGGCGTGGTCGGACTCGCCCACCGCCCACAGGGCGAGCGCGAGTTCGGCGGACTCGCCGCCGGTCACCCACGGGTTGGGGACGACGCAGCGTACGCCGAGGTCCGGGACCACGAAGCGGTCCCAGCTCTCCGCGATGCGGGACCTGGCCTCCGTGCCGGTCAGCGCGCCGCCCAGCACCGGGTAGTACCAGTCCATCGAGTAGCGGCCCTTGTCCAGGAACCGCTCCGGGTGGCGGCGGATGGCGTGCCGCAGCGCGCCCGCCGCCAACTCCCAGTCGGGCTGCGGCTCCTCACGCTGCTCGGCGATGGCGAGCGCGCAGCGCAGCGCGTGGTGGACGGAGGAACTGCCGGTCAGCAGCGCGTCCGTGGTGTCGGTGCCGTCGTCGTCGCGCCGCCAGCCGATCTGGCCGCCGGGCTGCTGGAGACGCAGCACGAACTCGACCGCAGCGTGGACGACGGGCCACATCCGGTCCAGGAACGTGTCGTCACCGGTGGAGAGGTGGTGGTGCCAGACGCCGACGGCGACGTAGGCGACGAAGTTGGTCTCCCGGCCGCGGTCGGTGACGTCGGCGAAGTCCCCGTCGGCGTAGGCCGCGTACCAGGAACCGTCGGGGTTCTGGTGGCGGGCCAGCCACTCGTACGCCCGCTCGGCGGCCTCGTGCTCGCCGGCCGCGTCGAGGGCCATCGCCGCCTCCACGTGGTCCCACGGGTCGAGGTGGTGCCCGCGGAACCACGGGATCGCGCCGTCCTCGCGCTGCTCGGCGAGGATGCCGCGGACGGTGGCGGCGGCCTCGTCGTCGGTGAGGACGCCGGGCAGGATCAGGTGTTCCGTGCGGGGCGTGCGAGGACTTTGGGGCGACGTCACGCGGCGTCCACCGGCGGGAGGTGCGGCTTGGTCGCGTACGCCACGAAGCTCTTGCCGATCAGCGGGTTCAGCGCCTGCTCGGCGACCCTCGTCGCCAGTGGCTTCTTCATGATGTCCCAGACCAGCAGTTTGTGGTACGCCCGCACCGGCAGCGCCTTGTCGTTGTCGACGCCGAACGCGCACTTCAGCCACCAGTACGGCGAGTGCAGCGCGTGCGCGTGGTGGGTGCCGTAGGGCCTGAGGCCGGCCTCGCGGATGCGGGCGAGGAGCTGGTCGGCCTTGTAGATGCGGATGTGGCCGCCCTCGACCTCGTGGTAGGCGTCGGACAGCGTCCAGCAGACCTTCTCGGGGCCGTAACGCGGCACGGTGATCGCGATGCGGCCGCCGGGCCTGAGGACGCGGACCATCTCGGCGAGGACGCCCTTGTCGTCGTGGATGTGCTCCATCACCTCGGAGATGATGACGACGTCGAAGGACTCGTCCGGGAAGGGCAGGGCCAGCGCGTCGCCCTCCATCGCGGTGGCGGTGGCTCCGGCCGGGGCCTCGCCGGCCTCCTCCATCGCCGCGAACCACTTGGCGACCTCGCGGATTTCCTCCGTGCTCCGGTCCAGCGCCACGACCTGGGCGCCGCGCCGGTAGCACTCGAACGCGTGCCGGCCGGCGCCGCAGCCGAGGTCCAGGACGCGGTCGCCCGGGGCGAGCGGGAACCGGGAGAAGTCGACGGTCAGCACGTGGCCCTGCTTTCGGGGTAGACACCGGTGTCACTGGTCGCACTCGTCGGGGTCGCGGGAACGGCCCTGGGAGCGGTCGCGGAGGGGCCGACGGCCTCGCGGTAGCGGGCGGCCGTTCCTTCGGCGGCCCGCGCCCAGGTGAAGTGCCGCAGCACGCGCTCGCGTCCGGCCGCGCCGAGCCGCGCCCGCAGTTCGCGGTCGCCGAGCAGCCGGTTCAGTCCGGCGGCCAGCGCCCCCGCGTCGCCCGGCGGTACGGCGAGGCAGGTCTCCCCGTCGGGTCCGGCGACCTCCGGGACGGCGCCGCCGGTCGTGGCGAGCAGCGCGGTGCCCGTCGCCATGGCCTCGGCGGCGGGCAGCGAGAACCCCTCGTACAGCGACGGCACGCACGCGACCTCGGCCGAACGCACCAGGTCGACCAGTTCGGCGTCCGAGATGCCCTTGACGAACTCGACGGCGCCTTCGAGGCCGTACCGCTCGATCGCCTGCGCGACGGGGCCCTCGGCGGGCCGCTTGCCGACGACGACGAGGTGGGCCCGCGGGTGTTCGGTGCGCGTCTTGGCCAGTGCCTCTACGAGGAAGACCAGGCCCTTGAGCGGCACGTCCGCGCTGGACGTCGTCACGATCCGGCCCGGTACCCGCGGCACCGAGGGGTCGGGCGAGAACAGGTCGGTGTCGGCGCCGATGTGGACGACGTGGACGCGGTCGTCCCGTACACCGAGGTGGTCGACGATCTCCTGGCGGGAGGTGCCGGAGACGGTGAGCACAGAGGGCAGGCGGCGCGCGACGCGCTTCTGCATGCGGGTGAAGGCGTACCAGCGGCGCACGGAGTACCGGCGCTTCCAGCCTTCGGCGGCGTCCAGTTCGAGCTGCCGGTCGACGGTGATGGGGTGGTGGATGGTGGTGACGAGGGGGGCGCCCACGTCGCCCAGCAGGCCGTAGCCGAGGGTCTGGTTGTCGTGGACGACGTCGAAGTCGCCGCGGCGGGCGCGCAGATGACGGCGGGCGCGCAGCGAGAACGTCAGCGGTTCGGGGAAGCCGCCGGTCCACATCGTGCCGACCTCCAGCGCGTCGACCCAGTCGCGGTACTCGCCGCGCTTCGGGGTGCGGAAGGGGTCGGGCTGGCGGTAGAGGTCGAGGCTGGGCAGCTCGGTGAGGGACAGCCGGTCCGCCAGACCCTCGTCGAGCACGGGGTACGGCTGGGCGCCGATGACCTCGACGCGGTGGCCGAGGCGGGCCAGTTCGCGGGAGAGATGGCGGACGTAGACGCCCTGCCCGCCGCAGAACGGGTTCCCCTTGTAGGTGAGGAGTGCGATACGGAGCGGTGGCAAGCCGTCGGCGGCTGGCTCCGGACGGGGACCCGTCTGACTGGCCTCGGCGGTCACCCTGGGCCCCCTCCTCACTGCGCTGTCCCGTGACACTATGCCGGGACGTTAATCTAGAACAAGTTTCAGACTTGATCGTTCAGAGGCTCCGAATCTACCGGCAGGTAGGGGTGCTGTGACGAGTGGATCGGGTGATTCACGCCACGGCGACGGGGAGAAGGTGGCCAAGGTGGACAACCCGGCAGCGAACGCGTCCGGCCGGGCACCCCGCTCCGCCGCCCCACCTCGTACCGCCGCCCCGTACCGCTCAGCAGCCCCGCCCCTCACCGAGCGGCAGCGGGAGCGCCGCCGCCGCATCCTGCACGCGACCGCGCGGCTGGCCTGCCGGGGCGGCTTCGAGGCGGTGCAGATGCGCGAGGTCGCGGAGTCGTCGCAGGTCGCCCTGGGCACGCTGTACCGCTACTTCCCGTCCAAGGTCCATCTGCTGGTGGCGACCATGCACGACCAGCTGGAGCAGTTGCACGGCACCCTGCGCAAGAGCCCGCCGTCCGGTGAGACGGCGGCGGACCGGGTGGCGCAGACCCTGATGCGGGCCTTCGGCGCGCTCCAGCGTGAACCCCGGCTGGCCGAGGCCATGGCCCGGGCCCTGACCTTCGCCGACCGCGGCGTCTCCCCGGAGGTCGACCAGGTATCCCGCCAGACCACGGCGATCATCCTGGACGCGATGGGCGGCCTGGAGAACCCGACCCCCGAGCAGCTCTCCGCGGTCCGCGTCATCGAGCACACCTGGCTCTCGACCCTGATCACCTGGCTCTCCGGCCGCGCCTCCCTCGCCCAGGTGAGAGTGGACATCGCGACGGTGTGCCGGCTGATCGACCTCACGGACGCCGGGGTGCGCGGGCGGGCGCCCCGGCCCGGCCCCGTCGGCTCCGGGTAAGGTGGCCGCGTCGTCATCACGCCGTACGGGGGGAAGCCGGTGCAATTCCGGCGCTGACCCGCAACCGTGAGCCGTCCGCGAAGCCCCCGGGGTCGTCCGCGGACGGTGAGCCGGACTGCCCCGCACGGACGTGACCGGCTCACGTGCCCGGCACCCGCCGGCGCACGGGCACCGTCGAGGCATACGGGGCCGAGCCGCCGGGGGTGCCCCGTGCTGTCCGGCCCCGCACAGGGAAAGGCACCCGCCGCTCATGAACGTCCGCCGTCGTGGCAGCGCCGCGGCCCTCGCCGTCATAGCCGTGCTCGGCGCCGCGGCCGCGCCCGCGGTCGCCGCCGACCCGTCGCCGTCCGCCTCCGCCTCCGCCTCCACGTCCACGTCGTCCAAGCCGTCCCAGCCGTCCGGGCTGTTCGGCACCACGGACCCCCAGTACGACGGCGTCTGGCGCCAGTCCCTCGCCCTGCTCGCGCAGGACACGGTGGGCATGCTCCCGTCGTCGGAGGCCGTGGACTGGCTCACCGGGCAGCAGTGCGACAGCGGCGCCTTCGCCCCGTACCGCGCCGACACCGCCAAGGCGTGCGACGCGAAGACCATGGTCGACACCAACAGCACGGCCGCCGCCGTCCAGGCGCTGTGGGCCGTCGGCGGACACGGCGATGCCGTCGAGGACGCCCTCGCCTGGCTGAAGTCCGTGCAGAACAAGGACGGCGGCTGGGGCTACACCCCCGGCGGTGCCAGCGACGCCAACTCCACCTCCGTCGTCATCGGCGCCCTGACCGCCACGGGCACCGACCCCGAGCGGGTCGAGAAGGACGGCAAGTCCCCGTACGACGCCCTGCTGACCTTCGCCCTGCCCTGCGCCGAGGACAAGGGCGCCGGAGCCTTCGCCTTCCAGCCCGACAAGGACGGCAAGCTGCTCGCCAACGCGGACGCGACGGCCGCCGGCGTCCTCGGCGCGCTCGGCAAGGGCCTGGTCACCGAGGCCGGCGGGAAGACCGCCGACGCCACCTGCGCCGACGCGGACAAGCCCACCCGCGAGCAGGCCGCCGCGAACGGCGCCGCCCACCTCACCCAGGCCCTCGCCGCGGACGGTCACCTGAAGTCCGCCCTCGGCGGCTCCGCCGACCAGCCCGACTACGGCAACACCGCCGACGCGGTCGTCGCCCTCGCCGCGCGGGGCGGCGCGCAGAAGGCCGCCGAGCCGCTGGCCTGGCTGAAGAAGAACGCCGCGAAGTGGGCCGAGCAGAGCGGCCCGGCCGCCTACGCCCAGCTGATCTTCGCCGCGCACGCCACGGGCACCGACCCGCGCGCCTTCGGCGGCACGGACCTGGTGGAGAAGCTGAACGCGACGGGGCCGGCTCCGCGAGGTGTGACGGACACCGCGACCATCAGCGCCCAGGACGCCGACCAGGACGAGAAGAAGGACGACTCCGGCTTCGGTGTCTGGTGGATCGTCGGCGTCTGCCTCGTCGTCGCCGTCGCCGTCGCCGCCGGCCTCGTCCTGCGCGCCCGCACCAAGAGGCAGCAGCCGTGACCCGCCGCGCCGTTCTCCTCCTCCTGGCCACGATCCTGCTGATCGGGAGCGCGGGCCAGGCGCAGGCCGCCGGGTATCGCTACTGGTCCTTCTGGGACCGCGACGGCGACAGCTGGGTCTACGCCACCCAGGGACCGTCGCTCGTCCGTCCCTCCGACGGCGACGTCCAGGGCTTCCGCTTCGCGGTGAGCGAGAACTCGGGCGACGCGGCCCAGCCGCGCGGCACGGCGGACTTCGCGACGATCTGCGCGAAGACGCCGGCCGAGGACGGCAGCAAGCGCGTCGCCCTGGTCCTCGACTTCGGCACGGCGTCCGACGCGCCGTCCGGCGAGACTCCGCCGGCCGCGCGCACGGCCTGCGCCCGGGTCTCCCCCGACGCGACGACCGCCGACGCCCTGGCCGCCGTGGCGGACCCGCTCCGCTACAACACCAACGCCCTGCTGTGCGGCATCGCCGGGTACCCGAAGTCGGGGTGCGGCGAGCAGGTGGCGCAGGACGAGGGCTCGCCGGACGACACACAGGGGGACTCGACGGCCACCGCGGCCCCGGACGAGAAGAGCACGCAGGACGACGACGGCCCGTCGGTCGGCCTCTACGCGGGCATCGCCCTCGTGGCGGCGCTGGCCGGAGCGGCGGCCTGGCAGGCGAGGCGGCGCAGGAATGCCACCGACTGAGCCCGCGGGCAAGCAGTCGGCGGGCACCTCTGCCACGCCGCCCCAGCCTGCGGGCAGCCACCCCACGCCGCCCCAGCCTGCGGGCAGTCGTGCCGCTGGGGCGGCACGGGTGGGCGCAGGCGGCACCCCGCAAGCGCCGGCGAGCATCCCCACCCCCCGCCACCACCGGGGCCCCGCCCTGCACCCCGGCGCCTGGTGGCTCTGGGCGCTGGCCCTCGGCACCGCCGCCACCCGCACCACCAACCCCCTCCTCCTCTCCCTCCTCGTAGCCGTCTCCGCCTACGTCGTCATCGCCCGCCGCCCCCACGCCCCCTGGTCCCGCTCCTACGGCGCCTTCGTCAAGCTCGCCCTCGCGGTCCTCGTCATCCGCCTCCTCTTCACCACGGTCCTCGGCTCCCCCATCCCCGGCACGCACACCCTCGTCACCCTCCCCGAGGTCCCCCTCCCCGACTGGGCACAGGGCATCCGCCTGGGTGGCCGGGTCACCGCCGAGGGCCTCACCTTCGCCCTGTACGACGCGATGAAGCTGGCCACGCTCCTCGTCTGCGTCGGCGCCGCGAACGCCCTCGCCAACCCCGCCCGCCTCCTGAAGTCCCTCCCGGGCGCCCTGTACGAGATGGGCGTGGCGGTCGTCGTCGCCCTCACCTTCGCGCCGAACCTCATCGCCGACGTCCAGCGCCTGCGCGCCGCCCGCCGACTGCGCGGACGCCCCGACGGCGGCGTACGGGGCCTGCTCCAGGTCGGTCTCCCGGTGCTCGAAGGCGCCCTGGAGCGCTCCGTCGCCCTCGCCGCCGCGATGGACGCCCGCGGTTACGGCCGTACCGCGCAGGTCCCCGCCCCCGTCCGCCGTACCACCGCCGCCCTCACCCTGGGCGGCCTGCTCGGCGTCTGCGCGGGGACGTACGGGCTGCTGACCGCGGCGGGCGGCACGTACGGCGTCCCCGTCCTGCTGGCCGGCGTCGCCGCCGCGCTCGCGGGGCTGTGGCTCGGCGGTCGCCGGTCGGTCCGCACCCGGTACCGGCCGGACCGCTGGGACGCCCGTGCCTGGCTGGTCACCGCCTCCGGCGTGGCGGTGGCGGCGCTGATGTTCCTCGCCGCCGCCCGCGACCCGGCGGCGCTGCACCCGGGCGTGGTCCCGCTGGTCGCCCCCGCCCTCCCGCTGTGGCCGGCGGCGGCCGTACTCATCGGCCTGCTCCCGGCGTTCGTCACCCCCGCCCCCACCTCCGTACCCACCCGCGTACCCGCCCCCGTCAAGGAGCCGTCGTGATCCGCTTCGAGGATGTCTCCGTGACGTACGACGGAGTGGCCGAACCCACCGTCCGGGGCGTCGACTTCGAGGTCCCCGAGGGCGAACTCGTCCTGCTCGCCGGCCCGTCCGGTGTCGGCAAGTCCACGGTCCTCGGCGCGGTCAGCGGCCTCGTGCCGCACTTCACCGGCGGCACGCTGAGCGGCCGGGTCACGGTGGCCGGCCGCGACACCCGCACCCACAAGCCGCGCGAACTCGCCGACGTCGTCGGCACGGTCGGGCAGGACCCGCTCTCCCACTTCGTGACGGACACCGTCGAGGACGAGCTGGCCTACGGCATGGAGTCCCTCGGTCTGGCCCCGGACGTGATGCGCCGCCGCGTGGAGGAGACCCTCGACCTGCTGGGCCTGACCGATCTCCGGTCCCGCCCCATCGCCACGCTCTCCGGCGGCCAGCAGCAGCGGGTCGCGATCGGCTCGGTCCTCACCCCGCACCCGGACGTCCTGGTCCTGGACGAGCCGACCTCCGCCCTCGACCCCGCCGCCGCGGAGGAGGTCCTGGCCGTCCTCCAGCGCCTGGTCCACGACCTCGGTACGACGGTCCTGATGGCCGAGCACCGCCTGGAACGCGTCATCCAGTACGCCGACCAGGTCGTCCTGCTCGCGTCCCCGGGCGCGGCGCCGCTCCTCGGTCCTCCGGCGGACGTGATGGCCGTGTCCCCGGTGTACCCGCCGGTGGTGGGCCTGGGCAGGCTGGCGGACTGGTCGCCGCTGCCGCTGACGATCCGCGACGCCCGGCGCCGCGCGGCCCCGCTGCGGGACCGGCTGGCCGGCCGGGAGATCCCGGACCACACGCCGCCGGCCGCCACGCTCCCGCCCCTTCCCCCGCTCCGGCCCGCCCGCGCGTCCCGCTGGCGCCGCCGCGGGAAGGCCCCGCAGGCCGCCCCTTCGGACCCCACCCCGTACGCCGCCGAGGCCCGCTCCCTCGCCGTCCGCCGGGACCGGATCCAGGCGTTGCGCCACATCGACCTGACCGTCTGCCCCGGCGAGACCGTCGCCCTGATGGGCCGCAACGGCGCCGGCAAGTCCACCCTCCTGTCCGCCCTCGTCGGCCTGGTCGAACCGTCCGCCGGTTCGGTCCGCGCCGGCGACGCCGTACCGCACCGCACGGCCCCCCGCGACCTCGTACGCCGGGTCGGCCTGGTCCCGCAGGAACCGCGCGACCTGCTGTACGCCGACACGGTCGCCGCCGAGTGCGCGGCCGCCGACCGGGACGCGGAGGCGGACCCGGGCACCTGCCGCGCCCTCCTCACCGAACTGCTCCCCGGCATCGCCGACGACGCCCACCCCCGCGACCTCTCCGAGGGCCAGCGCCTCACCCTCGCGCTGTCGGTCGTACTCACCGCGCGCCCGCCGCTGCTCCTCCTGGACGAGCCGACGCGCGGCCTGGACTACGCGGCGAAGGCCCGGCTGGCCGGCATCCTGCGCGGCCTGGCCGCCGAGGGCCACGCGATCGTGCTGGCCACGCACGACGTGGAACTCGCCGCCGAGGTGGCCCACCGGGTCGTGCTGCTCGCCGAGGGCGAGGTGATCGCCGACGGTCCGGCGGCGGACGTGGTGATGGCATCGCCGTCCTTCGCCCCGCAGGTCGCGAAGGTGCTGGCCCCGAGGCAGTGGCTGACCGTCGCGCAGGTGCGGGAGGCGCTGGCATGACCGGCGGCGTCCCTCCCCAGCGTCAGGCCCGCGCCGTCCGCCTCGGCCCCCGTTCCGTGGCCGCCCTGCTCCTGGTCAGCGCGGTGGGCGTGGCGGGCTTCGGCTGGCCCTTCCTGGCCCCGCCGGAAGCCTCGCTGAACGCCCACGCGCAGGACGCGCCGTGGCTGTTCGCGGGCCTGCTGGTGCTGCTGGTGGCCGTGGTGGCGGCGACGATCTCGGAGTCGGGGCTCGGCCCCAAGGCCGTGGCGATGCTCGGTGTCCTGGCGGCGGTGGGCGCGGCGCTGCGCCCCATCGGCGCGGGCACCGCGGGCCTGGAGCCGATGTTCTTCCTCATGGTCCTCAGCGGCCGGGTCCTGGGCCCGGGCTTCGGCTTCGTCCTCGGCTCGGTCACGATGTTCGCCTCCTCGCTGCTGACGGGCGGGGTGGGCCCGTGGATGCCGTTCCAGATGCTGTCGATGGGCTGGTTCACGATGGGGGCGGGCCTGCTGCCCTTCCCCGACCGCCTGCGCGGTCGCACGGAGCTGTTCATGCTGGCCGCGTACGGCTTCCTGGCGGCGTTCGCCTACGGCACGGTGATGAACCTGGCGGGCTGGACCTTCATGAACACGCTCGCCTCGAACATCGCCTTCGACCCGGACGCGTCGATCCCCGACAACCTGGCCCGCTTCCTCGCCTACTGCCTGGCCACGTCCCTCGGCTGGGACGGGGGCCGCGCCGCCGTGACGGTCGTACTGACCCTCGCGCTCGGCACCCCGGTCCTGAAGGCACTGCGCCGCGCCACCCGCCGGGCGGCCTTCGAGGCCCCGGTCACGTTCGAGCGGCCGGCGAGGTGAGCCGCCCCACGTGACCGAGGGCGCCGACTGCGGCGGCACCGCGCTCGCGACGCCGATCGCGCCGCGGGGCAGGGCCTTCGCGCTGAGCGGCGCGCTCACGGGAGGGCGTGCGCCGGGTGCGCCTACGGGAGGACGATGTCGCGGCCCGGCCCGCCTTCGACGGTGTCCTTGCCGAGGCCGCCACCGACGAGGTCGTCGCCGCCTTCGCCGTACAGCATGTCGTCGCCGGGGCCGCCGAGAACGATGTCGCGGCCGTCCCCGCCCATGGCATGGTCGTCGCCGGAGCCGGCGTACACGGTGTCGTCGCCGCCGTAGCCCTCGATCATGTCGTCGCCCGCGCCACCCCACATCCGCTGGTCGTCGCCGTCACCCATGAGGTGGTCCGTGCCGTCGCCGCCGTGCAGCACGGCGGGCCCCATGACCATGTCGTTCCCGTCACCGCCCAGCACCGTGCGTGCCGTGTGGGCATGCAGTTCGTCGTCCCCGGAGCCGCCGCTGACGGTGCCGACCCCGGGGGTGAAGGCGGCGACCGTGTCGTCGCCGTCGCCGAGGTGGATGTCGATCCGGTCGGGACGGGGGCCCTCGGCGGGCAGTTCGCAGACGACGGCGGTGGTGTCCTCGGCCGAGGAGTACGCGCAATGGCCGCCCGGTTCGAGCGGGACCACGTCGCGGAAGCCGATCCGCTGGATGCCGTCGCTGGTGTACATGAAGAAGACGTTGAGGTCGTTGGTGTGGCCCGCGGCGGCCGTGAAGACGATCGACTGGGTCTCCCAGTCGGCTCCGACGCGGGACTTCGCCTCGGCGGCGCTCGCGGCGGTCGCCGGGCCGAGGGCGAGGCCGGCAGTGCACAGGGCCACGACGAACGCGCCGACGGCGGTTCGGTTTCGGTTCATGGAACCTCATCTCGATGGAGTGACGGTTGACCGAACGGCTTGCGTGGTGCTGCGGGGACTCGGCCGTGAAGGCGGTCTCCTCCGCCGGCCCGAAGACGCCGGGCCGCGAACTGACGCGGCGTCATGGTAAACCGTTGCCCCTCCGGAGGCGATGGGTGGGACTCGACGGCAAGGAGTGGTTCCGGAGTCGCCGCGGGAAGGGCCGACCGCCCGAGTCCGGCAAGGACACGGGCTCCCGCACCAGGGCGGATTCCCCGACCGCGACCCACCGCTGTGATCAAGTTTGTCTGTTTCATTGACATTTCACTGAGGAGTCGTCATTTTGGGAGCGCTCCCACTACAGCCTTGCCTCTGGAAGGAGTCCCCCCACATGCGCACAACGAGTCCGTTAACCGGGCGTTCGCGGTCGGCCCTCCGCCGGCCTCTCCAGGCGCTCGTCATGCTGTTCGCCGTGGTCGTCGGCGCACTGGCCTGGTCTACCCCCGCCCAGGCCCACGGCACCATCGTCGGTCCCGCCACCCGCGCGTACCAGTGCTGGAAGACGTGGGGCAGCAACCACACGAACCCGGCCATGCAGACCCAGGACCCCATGTGCTGGCAGGCCTTCCAGGCCAACGCCGACACCATGTGGAACTGGATGAGCGCCCTCCGCGACGGCCTCGGTGGCCAGTTCCAGGCGAAGACCCCCGACGGGACGCTCTGCAGCAACAACCTCGCGAGGAACGCCAGTCTGAACAAGCCCGGCCAGTGGAAGACCACCAACGTCGGCAGCAACTTCTCGGTGCAGCTGTACGACCAGGCGTCCCACGGTGCCGACTACTTCAAGGTCTATGTGAGCAAGCAGGGCTTCGACCCCAAGACCCAGACCCTGGGCTGGGGCAACCTCGACTTCATCACGCAGACCGGCGGCTTCGCCCCGGCACAGAACATCTCCTTCCCCGTCCAGACCTCCGGGTACACCGGACACCACGTGGTGTTCGTGATCTGGCAGGCCTCGCACCTCGACCAGGCGTACATGTGGTGCAGCGACGTGAACTTCGGCTGAGCCGAGGAGCGCCGCGCACGGCACCGGCCTTCGCCGGGCGCCGGTGACCCGCCCGCCCGGCAGACCGAGCCCCGTCGGGGCAGGGGGCCCCTCGGCCACCTGCCCCGACGGGGCTCCCGAGCTCGGCGTTCCGTGCCCGAGGACGACCCGCCCATCGCTCAGGCGACCTTGAGTGTCCAGTCACCGGCCAGGAGGCAGGCGACCCACACATAGCCGGGCCCACTCAGGCGGACCGTCCCCCTCTCGGTACCCGTCACGTCCGTGTCCAGCGGCTCGCCACTGCCGAACGCCTGATGCACGACGCCCAATCCCCTCGTGCGGCCGACGCTCTCGTACCGCAGCTCCAGCTCCCCGCCCTCCCAGGTGAAGAGCTGGGTGCCGTGACCGGCCACGGAGGCCGGCAGGGGCGGTACGTCGTCAGGCCGCAACCTGTCGAGCTGCCAGCGGGCCACACCGTTCTCCCCGGCCTTCTTCACCTCCAGGTGCGTATACCGGGCGGGGACGACGAACGGATGCCACGATCGCCCCGACGTTCGGAGAAGGGCGGCGGCCGACGTCCGCTCCTGCGGAGTGTCGATCCACGGAGTCACGCTGTAGGAGGTCACCGGACCCCGCGACCTCAACCGCAACAGCGCCGGCTCCCCCTTCGAACGAGGAACGGCGACAGTGCGCTTCCTCCAGCCACCCACCGGAAACGCTTGTGACATCACGTGCGGCCCCTCCCCTTACGGGCGCCCTTCCGGCCACCCCCGCCTCACCGGCACAGAGGTGATCCAACCACCTCACAGATCACCTCGGCAGACTTCGGACCTCGAACCACACGGTCTTGCCGTCCCCGGGCCCCGGCCCCACGCCCCACTTGTCGACCACCGCGTCCAGCAGCACCAGCCCCCGGCCGCTCTCCGAGTCGTCACTCACCCGCCCGGCCGCGACGGGGAGCCGGGGGCTGCCGTCCGCCACCTCCACCCGGACACCACCGCCGTCCGCCCGCCGCAGCAACAGCAGCGTGCAGCGGCGGTCCGGGACATGGCGTACGACGTTGGCCAGCAGCTCGGTCACGCCGAGCTCCACGGCGTCGGCCAGCTCGTCGAGGCCCCATTCGCCCAGGTACGAACGGACGATGCGCCTGACGTGCCCGGCCGAGTGGGCGCCCGCCGTGAAGCTCATCCGGTACTGGTTCGCGCAGTGGCCCACGAGGACCGAGGGAAAGTATTCGTTCACGGCACGAGCCTGACGTCGGACGACTACCGTGGGCTACCGAACGGATACAACCGGTCCCGTGGTGGACCGAGTTGTGCGAGAGGGGGCTCTCCGCATGACCCACATCAACGTCCTCGACCCGGGCGCTTCACCGCTCGACTACTACGGCTTCGAGCTGCGCCGCCATCGGGAGGCGGCCGGGCTGACGCAGCGGCAGCTCGGCGACATCGTCAACTACACCGGCTCACTGGTCGGCCAGATCGAGACCGCGCGCAAGCTGCCGACGCAGGAGTTCAGCGAGCGCGTCGACGCGGCGCTGGGGACGGGCGGGCTGCTGTCCCGGCTGGTCGACCTGGTGATGCGCAGCCAGCAACCGGCGTGGTTCCAACAGGTGGCCGAGTTGGAGGTGCGCGCGGTCGAGATCTGCACCTTCCAGACGCACATGATCCACGGCCTGCTCCAGACCGACGCCTACGTACGGGCCGTACTCGGCACGCTCGACCCGACCGACCTCGACGACCGCACCGCCGTACGGCTCGCCCGCCAGCGCATCTTCGAGAAGGAAGAACCACCGGTCTTCTGGACGGTCCTCAGCGAGGCCGCGCTGCGCCAGGAGATCGGCGGCCGCAAGACCATGCGCGGCCAACTGACCCACCTCCTGTCCTTCGAGGACAATCCTCGGATCAACGTCCAGGTGCTGCCGTTCTCGGCGGGCGCGCACGCGGGGCTTCAAGGCTCATTCAACCTCTATCGCTTCGCGCGGGACCCCGCCATCGTCTACACGGAGGGGTACGGCACCGGTCATCCGACCGCCAACCCGGAGAGCGTCAAGGACTGTTCACTCCGTTACGATCATCTCCGGGCCGCCGCGCTCTCCCTCAAGGACTCGGCGGAGCTGATCCGCCGGGTGATGGAGGAACGCTATGGGGAGCAAGGCGATGCCGACGAGGATCCAGTGGCGTAAGTCCAGCTACAGCGGCGACCAGGGCGGCGACTGCGTGGAGTGCGCGCCGCTCGGCCGGCTGGCCTGGCGCACGTCGTCGTACAGCAGCGACCAGGGCGGCGACTGCGTCGAGGTCGCCGAGCTGCCCCGCCACGCCACCGTCGCCGTCCGCGACTCCAAGAACCCGGCGGGACCGGCCCTCACCCTGGCCCCCGCCGCCTTCACCGCCTTCACCGCCTGGGCCTCCACCACCGCCGAGTGATCGCGTCCGGCTCCGGAGACGAGCCCTACGCCGAGCACGACGGGGCGGTACTGCTCCTGCTGCTCCTGGCCGGCCTCGTCGCCGTGCTCTGGCTCACCCTTCGTGGGATCACGGGCCTGGTGCGCGCGAGGAGGACCGGCCCGGGCGGGCGGGTGTTCCTCGCACCGGCGGCCGTACTGGCGTGGGGCGCGACGGCCGGCATGTACACCTGGGGCCTCCTGCACCTGTTCTTCTTCGACGACCACGCCCAGGCCCAGGCGTGCCACCGGGCCCTGGGCGGCGGCGAAGTCAGCGGTTACGTACCGACGTTCCTCCCGCTGCACTTCGGCTGCCGGGCCGGGGACGGGCGGGTGGTCGAGGCCGTCATCCCGTCGTACCTGAATCCGGCGACCGTCCTGCTCGGGATCGCCGCGCTCACCCTGACCGGGCTCGCCGTCACTCACCGGACGCGGGAGGCCGTGCCCGAATGACCCGGTGCCCCTGTGGCCCGGTGACCCGGCCCGGGTCCAGGTAAACGTTTCTGTTCGAATTATCGTCTTCGCACGTGCCCCCGCCGTGCCCCCGATGACGCCGAACGGAAACCCCCACCGTGGTCCCTGCCGCACTGACGACCGTCCCCCGCCCCGAGCGGCAGCGGGAGAGACGTCCGGGCGATGCCCTGCGCGCCTTCGGGCGCCGGCATCGCGTGGCCCTGCTCGCCACCCTGCCCACCATCCCGCTGTACGCGGTGTGGTGGGCGTTTCTCGCCACCGGCGGGGGTGACCTCGCCGCGCAGGAGGCGTGGGCCGACTTCACCTCGCGGCACGCCGGTTCGCCGTACGGGCTGTTCTGGTACGGCGGGACGCACACCGCCAACTACAGCGTCATATCGCCGCACCTGATGGCCCTGCTCGGCGTACGCACGGTCACCGCGGTGTCCGGGCTGGCCGGCGCCTGGCTGGCGGCCGTGCTGATCGGGCGGGCCGGGGTGCGCAGACCCCTGTGGCCCGCCCTGCTCGCCTCCCTCGCCCTGTGGTGCAACGTCGCCTCGGGGCGTACGACCTTCGCGCTCGGGCTCGCCTTCGGACTGGCGGCGTGCGTGGTGCTGGTCCGGGAACGGCGGACGGTCCTCGCCGCCGGGTACGCGGCACTGGCCACCATGGCCTCGCCGGTGGCCGGGCTGTACCTGGCCGTCGTGGGCGCCGGTTACCTGCTCGTACGGGACTGGGGGCGCGCCCTGGTGCTCCTCGTACCGCCCGCCGTCGTCGTCGGGCTGACCACGCTGCTGTTCCCCTTCACCGGGGAGCAGCCGATGCCGGCGGCCCGAATATGGCCGCCGGTCGTGCTCGGCCTCGCGGTCACCGCGTTCGCCCCGCGTACCTGGCGGGTCGCCCGGTGGAGCGGGGCCGTCTACGCGACCGGCACCGTGCTCACGTACCTCGTCGCCTCGCCCGTCGGCACGAACGTCGAGCGCTTCGCGGAGTACTTCGCGCCCCCCGTGCTGCTCGCCGCCCTGCTCAGCACGGACCGGTCCCGGCGGGTCGCGCGCAATCTGCTGATCGTCGCCCTCGTCTTCTCCGTCGGGTGGATGGGGAAGAAGACCGACGACGACCTGAGGGAGTACACCGTGGTGCCCGCCTGGGCCGTCGAGACGGACGGTGTCCTGCGGGCGCTGGACGGCCTCGGGGCCGACCGCACCCGGGTGGAGGTGGTGCCGGCCCGCGACCACCGCGAGGCGGCCCGGCTCGCCCCGCACGTCAACCTGGCCCGTGGCTGGAACCGGCAGCTCGACGTGGAACGCGCCCGTCTCTTCTACGACGGCACCTTCTCCGCGGCCACCTACCGGGCCTGGCTGGACCACTGGGCGGTCGGCCTCGTCGTCCTGCCGCTGGGCAAGCCGGACGGGCCCGCCGAGGCCGAGGCGGCACTCGTCCGGGACCCGGACCTGCGGCCCGAGTGGCTGGAGCCCGT
This sequence comes from Streptomyces sp. NPDC017225, assembly GCF_044331465.1. NCBI lineage: Bacteria > Bacillati > Actinomycetota > Actinomycetes > Kitasatosporales > Streptomycetaceae > Streptomyces > Streptomyces sp. NPDC017225. The sequence goes on from NZ_JBIRNE010000003.1 coordinate 449,575, forward strand.
CTGGCAGGACGAGCACTGGAGGGTGTACCGGGTGCGGGACGCCGTACCGCTCGTCTCCGAGCCCGGCAGCGTCGTGACGACCGGCAGCGCCGACCTGGTGCTCCGCGTGGACCGGCCCGGCCCGGTGACCGTACGGGTCGCCTGGTCGCCGTGGCTGCGGACCGACGGCGGGTGCCTCGCCCAGGACGGCGAGTTCACCCGCCTGACCGTCGAGGCGCCGGGCGAGTACCGGCTCAGCTCCCGGTACGGTCCTTCGCCGGAGTCGGAGGATCGCTGCTGAGCTTCTCGGCGGGCACGCCGGTGTCCTTGGCCGGGGGCGGCGCGGGGGCGGGGATGGCGTTCGCCGGGGTGGCGCCCTTGACCGCCGAGGCGTCCTTGGCCGCGGTCGCGGTGACCAGCCGGGCCCTCGGCCCCTGGAACAGGTACGTCAGGCCGAAGCCCGCGGCGACCACGGCCGCGCCGCCCACCGCGTCCAGGATCCAGTGGTTGCCCGTCGCCACGATCGCCGCGACGGTGAACAGGGGGTGGAGGAGGCCGAGGGCCTTCATCCACATCTTCGGGGCGATGATCGCGATCGCCACCCCGCACCACAGCGACCAGCCGAAGTGCAGCGACGGCATCGCCGCGTACTGGTTGGTGAGGTGCGTCAGCGTGCCGTAGTCCGGCTTGGAGAAGTCCTGCACGCCGTGCACCGTGTCGATGATCCCGAGGTTCGGCATCAGGCGCGGCGGTGCCAGCGGGTACAGCCAGAAGCCGACCAGGGCCAGCAGCGTGGCGAAGCCGAGGGACGCGCGGGCCCAGCGGTAGTCGACCGGGCGGCGCCAGTACAGGACGCCGAGGACGGCCAGCGGGACGACGAAGTGGAACGACGTGTAGTAGAAGTCGAAGAAGTCCCGCAGCCAGCCGATCCTCACGACGGCGTGGTTGACCGCGTGCTCGATGTCGATGTGCAGGAAGCGCTCGATGTCCAGGATCTGCCAGCCGTGCTCCTCGGCCCGGGCCCGGCCCGCCGAGTTGCTGCCGCCGGTCGCCGCGAGGCGGACCTGGGAGTAGGCGGCGTACGTGACCCGGATGAGGAGGAGCTCCAGGAGGAGGTTGGGGCGGGTGAGGACCCGGCGCAGGAACGGCAGCAGGGGGACGTGCTTGAAGCGGGTCGGGACCGGCGGCGCGTAGCTCGTCGGGACCGGCGCGTCGAAGTACGGCGACGTGCGGGACAGGAAGGGCACGGCGACGGCGGCGGCCAGCGCCGCGAGGAGTACGACGTTGTCGCGCAGGGGGTAGAGGGCCGCCATGTTCGGCAGCATCATCTTCGCGGGCAGCGTCATCACCAGGACGACGGCGACCGGCCACACGTACCGGTCGGAGGCCTTCTTGCCGACCCGGCCGACGAGCGCGGGCAGCACCCACAGCAGCTGGTGCTGCCAGGTGGCCGGCGACACCACGACGGCCGCGCAGCCGGTGACGGCGACCGCGAGCAGCAGCTGTCCGTCGCGGGCGTAGCGCACGGCGCGGCGCAGGGCGAGGACGGCGACGGCGGCGCCGAGCAGGAGGAAGAGGGCGATCTCCAGGGGGCCGGAGAGGCCGAGTCGCAGCAGGGCGCCGTGCAGCGACTGGTTGGCGAGGTCGTCGGCCTCGCCGCCCAGGCCCACACCGGCCATGTGGTGGACCCAGTAGGTGTACGAGTCCTGCGCCATCGCCGCCCAGGCGACGGCGGTGCAGGCGACGAAGGTGATCCCCGTCGACACGGCGGCCCGCCTGCGGTCGGTGAACCACAGCAGGGGGACGAAGAGGAGGACGGTCGGCTGGAACGCGGCAGCGAGGCCGATCAGCGCGCCGCCGATCCGGTCGCCGTGCTCACCGCGTACGGCGAAGCAGCCCAGCAGGACCAGGAGGACCGGGATGATGCTGGTCTGGCCGAGCCACAGCGCGTTGCGCACCGGCAGCGACAGCATCAGCAGGCTGACGGCGACGGGGGCCGCCAGCAGTGCCGTACGGCGGCCCACCGGCTTGGGCAGGGCGCGGGCGGCGACCAGGCCGAGGGCCACGACCAGCAGCAGCGAGCCGAAGGTCCAGCCCCAGCCGAGGGCCTGTTCGGCGGCGCGGGTGAACGGTTTGAGGACCAGGCCGACGAAGGGGGTGCCGGTGAACTCCGTGGAGTCGTAGAGGGACCCCTCCACGTGCAGGACCCCGTGCTCCCCGACCCAGGTGTCCAGGTCCGTCAGCCGTTCCCCGCTCGGTGTGCTGAGGACCGCGGCCAGCTGTCGTACGCCGAGGATGGCGGCGACCAGCCACAGGCCGAGGCGCGCGACGCGCAGCCGTGCCCTGGTCGCATCGACGGCCGGTGCCCCGAAGGGCTCCGCCGGTCGCCCACTGTGCTCCGCATTCGCCACGCCTCGTCGGCCTCCCGCCCCGTTCGTACCGCGCCCGTGTACGCGGTGTGTTGTCCTTGCGAACCCTATGAGGCTCGCACCACCCCCGGGGGGAGACGCAGGCAACCCCCGTTCCACCTGCCCGCCGCCCGCGATTCGTCCCGCATTTTCGCGGCCGTCCGGCCGTTTGTCCGGATTGACGATAGTGCGGGAGCGGTACCGACGCCTCCTGCGGGAGCGAGAAGGATCACAGGTCACACGGCCGGGGAGCGCTTCGTGGGGCGCGGACGTCCCTGCGTGTACGCCCTTTTGGTGCAGTGTGCAACGAAAAGCATACCGGGCGTAAGCGGCGCATCAGCGCCTATGGTCGCTTTTCTGCCCGTGGCCGAGTGCCGCGGGCTTCTTCCGGCCCGGCGACAGTGCCGCCGTGCGGGTCGTGGCGTCCCTGTTCCCGTCGAAAGGTAGGCGAGCGAAGTTTTGTCGGCTGCCCCCGTCGCCACTCACCCGTCCGGCACGAACCCGCACTCCTCCCCTCCCCCGGGATCCGCTCCGGGGGCCGCTTCCCCCACCGTGACCGATCCCGCTCTCGTCAGGCGTGCCGTGAAGGCGGCGGCGCTCGGCAACGCGATGGAGTGGTTCGACTTCGGCGTCTACAGCTACATCGCCGTGACGCTCGGCAAGGTCTTCTTCCCGTCGGGCAACCCGACCGCCCAGCTGCTCTCCACGTTCGGCGCCTTCGCCGCGGCGTTCCTGGTCCGGCCGCTCGGCGGCATGGTCTTCGGCCCGCTGGGCGACCGGGTCGGACGGCAGAAGGTCCTCGCCTTCACGATGATCATGATGGCGGCGGGCACGTTCGCCATCGGACTGATCCCCTCGTACGCGACGATCGGCGTCTGGGCGCCGGTGCTGCTGCTGGTCGCCCGGCTGGTGCAGGGGTTCTCCACCGGCGGTGAGTACGCGGGCGCCTCCACCTTCATCGCCGAGTACGCCCCGGACAAGCGGCGCGGCTTCCTCGGAAGCTGGCTGGAGTTCGGCACGCTCGCCGGGTACATCGGCGGTGCGGGGCTGGTGACCCTGATGACGGCACTGCTCTCCGACGGCGACCTGACGTCCTGGGGCTGGCGCATCCCGTTCCTGATCGCCGGGCCGATGGGCATCATCGGCCTGTACCTGCGGATGCGGCTGGAGGAGACGCCGGCGTTCGCCGCCGAGCTGGAGAAGGCGGAGACGTCGCGGCCGAAGGTACCGCTGCGGGACATGATCACCGGTCAGTGGCGGGCGCTGCTGCTCTGCGTCGGCCTGGTGCTGGTCTTCAACGTCACCGACTACATGCTGCTGTCGTACATGCCGAGCTACCTGACGAGCGAGCTGGAGTACGACGAGACGCACGGGCTGCTCGTGGTGCTGGTCGTGATGGCGCTGATGATGGTCGTCCAGCCGTTCGCCGGCGCGCTGACCGACCGGGTCGGGCGGCGGCCGGTGATCGCGGCGGGCTGCGCGGGGTTCCTGCTCCTGTCCGTACCGGCGCTGCTGCTGATCCGTGAGGGCAGCCTGCTCGCGGTGGGGCTGGGCATGGCCGCGCTGGGGCTGCTGCTGGTCTGCTTCACGGCGTCGATGCCGTCCGCGCTGCCGGCGCTGTTCCCGACGCGGGTGCGGTACGGCTCGCTGTCGATCGGCTTCAACGTGTCCGTGTCCCTGTTCGGCGGTACGACACCGCTGGTGGTGACGGCGCTGATCGGGGCGACGGGCGACCTGATGATGCCCGCGTACTACATGATGGCCGCCGCCGTGGTCGGTGGCGTGGCGGTGTGGTTCATGTCGGAGTCGGCGGGCCGCCCCCTGCCGGGGTCGGCTCCGTCGGTGGAGGGCTGAGCGCGGGCCCCCGGGGTGTTCCGCGGGGCCCCCGGGGTGTTCCGCGGGGCCTCCCGGGGGCCCCGGGCCCGTGCCCCGCGGACGCACCCCGGCGAACGCCTGACACGCCGCCACCGCGCGGATATCTTCGTCAGCGCACCTACTCGGAAAAGCTGACGACGCACACGGGAGGCCCCGTCATGAGCGAGTCGCAGCTCTGGGACGACGTCGACGCCTATTTCACCGGCCACCTCGCGCCCGACGACGACCCCCTGACGGCCGCCCTGCGGGACAGCGAAGCCGCCCGGCTGCCGCAGGTGAACGTCACCGCCAACCAGGGCAAGCTCCTCCAGCTCCTCGCCCAGGTCCAGGGCGCCCGCACCATCCTGGAGATCGGCACCCTGGGCGGCTACAGCACCATCTGGCTGGCCCGCGCCCTCCCCGCCGACGGCCGCCTCGTCACGCTGGAGTACAGCGCCCGGCACGCCGAGGTCGCCACCCGCAACATCGCCCGCGCCGGCCTCGACGCCCTCGTCGACGTACGCGTGGGTCCCGCCCTGGAGTCGCTGCCGAAGCTCGCCGACGAGCGTCCGCCGCCCTTCGACCTGGTCTTCATCGACGCCGACAAGGGCAACAACCCGCACTACGTGGAGTGGGCCCTGAGGCTCACCGCCACCGGCAGCCTGATCGTCCTCGACAACGTGGTGCGCGGCGGCCGCGTGGCCGACGCCGAAGACGACGCCGACGACGTACGCGGCACCCGCGCCGCCATCGAGCTGATCGGCAGCCACCCGCGGCTCAGCGGTACGGCCGTCCAGACGGTCGGCAGCAAGGGGTACGACGGATTCGCGCTGGCCCGGGTGCTGGCCTGAGCACCCGCGCCCCTGGGCAGGCACCGGCGCGCGGGTGCTCAGGCCTCGTGGTAGAAGCCGACGTTGACGCTGCGCGGCTCCGCGCGGTCCTGGACCACGATCTCGCCGCTGCCGCCCCTCGGCAGCGGCACGGTGCCGCCGTAGTCCAGGGGCCGCGTGTGTCCGCCGACGGTGAGCCGGACCTCCGAGGAAGGGTCCGGCTGCGAGCCCCGCAGCCAGGTCAGCCGCCACGTGCCGTCGGGACCGCAGCGGAACTCCAGGTGGACCCGGGAGACGAACAGCCAGTCGTCCGGCGTCGACAGCCGGCACACGGACCTGTCCCGGCCCACCTTCAGCACCGCCCCGGGCTCGCTGGGCGCGTCGGCCATCTGCATGCCGGCCGTGGCACCCGCGTCCGCCGCGGTGACGGCGGCCATGGTGAGTTCGAGCACGCGCGCTCCTTCTGGGGCCCGAGAGGAACCTGGGACGTCCCTCGTTGACGTACTGCCGCCGCATGATAGATCGGCCGGTGGCGCGCTGTCCGGCACACTGGGGTCATGACCGAGCGAAAGCCTCCCGGCGTCGACTTCGATATGGGGGTCCCCCCGCTCGAACGAAGTTGAGAGTGGGGGAGGGTCGACAAACTGATTCGTGACGCGGACGCGCGCGGCGAGTTCGCACAGCTGCCCGGCGCGGGGAAAACCCTTCCGAGCGAAGTGGACAGCACCTACGACGAACTGTGGTGGGTCAAGCGGAAGATGGCCCGCGAGGGCTTCTCCGTGCTGCCGCCCACGCCGGCCCTGCGCAAGGAGGCGGAGGACGCCCTGGAGGCGGCGGCGAACGCGCCGTCGGAGCGGGTGGTCCGCCGCATCGTCGAGGAGATCAACGTCAGGATCCCCGACGTCATGTTCAAGCCGCCGCCCGGCCCCCCGCTGGGTCTGAGGCCCTACGACGTCGAAGAGGTCGTACGGCAGTGGCGGGAGCGCCGGGCGGATCGGTGACGCCTGTGTGCCTGTGTGTCACAGGCGCATGAGACGGTCCGCCAGCTCGCGGTAGTCCCGCAGGGCCAGGCGGAGTTGTTCGGTGTCGGTGCTCGTGGCGGCGTGCTCGGGCTCGCCCGTGTCCCGCCAGGACGTGCGCAGTGTGCGGCGCCGGTGCGTCACGGCGTCCGTGACGCGGGAACCGATCTCCTCCAGGACGCGGTCGGCCTCCTCGACGGAGGCACGCGGCGCGTCGACGAAGCCGGCCACCGCGTGCTGCAACCGCTGCCCGAGCTTGTCGCACTCCTCGTGCGGGAGCAGCGCGCCCGCGTGGGCGGCCGGGGTGGTGCCCTTCGTACGGTCCGGGCCGTCGATCCGGTCCGGGCCGTCGATCGGGCCGTCGGTCCGCAGGCCGGGGGTGGTGTCGGCGCCCGCGCCGACGGCGTGGTCGGCGCGGGCGCCGGGGGCCGGGTACGCGTCGTCCGTCCGGTCGGCGCCCAGGGGCCTCTCGTCACGGGCGTCGGGTATCTGCCTGTCCCGCTCGGCGGGGATGCCGCCGGGCTGCCGGGTCACATCGGACATGTGCCTCAACTCTCCTTCGGCTGGCGCTTGCTGAGCGACCAGGAGTGGTGGGTGCGGGCGGCGCGGGCGGGCGCGCGTCCGTCGCCGTCCGTACCGGCGCGGTGCCTGCCGCCGTCGTGCCCGCCGCCGTCGTGCCTGCCGCCACCGTCATGGCGGCTTCCGTCGTGGCGGCCGGGGCGTACCAGGTCCTCGAACAGCGCGCGGGCCTCGACCAGGGACTCGCGCATCTCCTCCGTACCCGCGCCGCTGTCCTGCGCGCCGTCCACGCGCGCGTGCGTCACGCGGTGCACGCGCCGGTAGCCGTCGACGTGGTGGGCGTGGTGCACGGACAGTGCCGCGAGCTGCTCCTCGTACTGCCCGCCGTCCGGGAAGCCCCGGGCGCCGGCCAGCTCCGCGAGCAGCCGGTCCGCCTCGCCGACGGCCTCGCGCGGGGAGTCGACGAAGCGCTCCTGGGTCGCGGTCCAGCGCGCCTCGAAGCGCTCGCGCTCGGCCGGCTCCAGCGGCCTCTCGTGCAGCGAGCCGTGCCGTTCCACGCGGTCGGCGAGTTCGCGCTCGGCGGCCTTGGTGTCGCCGTCGTGCCGGGCCACGGCCCGGTCGTACTCGGGCCCGAAGCGCCGCTTCAGGCTTCCGCCGTGCTGGGGGCCCCGCGCGCGCAGGGCCAGTACGGCCGCGACAACGAGCACGGCCGCCACGATCACGATCAAAGCGATGATCACGCCTGTGGACATGAGTGCCTTCCGGGTTCTCGGCCCTACCGGCTCTCCGAACGGGCCGGTTCGCTGTTCGGGTTGCCCCGGAGTCCGCGCTCAAACGGCGCACGACGCGCGCCGACGGCGCATCGGTGGGAAAATACGCTTGCGCAGCATGCCGGTGCCGTCCCGACAATGCCGGTCATGACCTGGACCGTCGCCCCGGAACCGTACGACTCCCCCGTCGCCGCCGCCCTCTGGCGCGCGTACTACACAGAGGTCAGCGACCGTTACTACCTGCTGCACGAGGGGCGGACCACCGACCCCGGTGAGCTGGAGCGGGAGATCGCCGCCCACCGCGGCGCCGACCTCGTACCGCCCCGGGGGCGGTTGCTGGTCGCCCGGTACGGCGGCGAACCGGCCGGCACCTCGGGCGTACGACTGCGGGACGACACCACCGCCGAGCTCACCCGGGTGTTCCTGTACGAGCGGATGCGCGGTCTGGGCGGCGCGGCGCTGCTGGTGCGGGCCGCCGAGGACGCGGCACGGGCGCTCGGGGCCTCGCGGATGGTCCTCGACACGCGGGGCGACCTCGTCGAGGCCCGTGCCCTGTACGCGCGCCTCGGCTACACGGAGACCGAGGCGTACAAGGAGGACCCGTACGCCGAGCACTGGTTCACGAAGCGGCTGAAGCGGCTCCCGCGCGCCGCCTGACGGAGCGTGCAGGCCGACAGGGGCGGCTCAGCCGGCCCGCGCCGGGGTGCGTTCCTCGCGCGTACGTCCCTCACGCGTACGTCCCTCGTGCGGGCGCTCCCGCTCCGAGCCGCACAACTCGCCGGTGAGCTCCCTCACCAGACGCACCAGGTCGGTCGGGCGGTCCGGGCCCCACCAGTCGCCCAGCAGCTCGGCCAGGGACTCCTCGCGGGCCGTCGCCAGCCGCTCCGCCACCTGCCGGCCCCGGTCGGTGAGGACCAGGTCGGGACCCTCGCGGACGGCGAGGTGCCGCTCCTCCACCTGGCGGGCGGCGGCCATGACGGCGGTCAGCGGCACGGGGCTGCGCTCGGCGAGCACGGCAGGCTCCACCCGGCCGTACTTCCTCACCCGCAGCAGCATCCAGCTCGACGCCGGCAGCAGGTCGTAGCCCGCCCGCGCGGTGATCCGCCGGTAGATCTCCCGGCGCCCCTCGCGGGTACCGAGCACCGACAGCGCACGGCACACCTCGTCGCGCGAGGACCGTTCCACCGGGTTGCTGGCCAGGGTCTGGGTGGCGTCCGGTGCCCTGACCGAGCCGCGCAGCCGGTCCTCCTTCAGGAACCAGGCCAGCAGGAAGCCGAGGAGGGCGACGGGGGCGGCGTACAGGAAGACGTCGGTGATGGCGGAGGCGTAGGCACTCAGTGCCTCGGGGCGCAGGGTGGGCGGCAGGGCGCCGATGCCGCGCGGGTCGGCCTTGAGCGTGTCCACGGAGACGCCGGGCGGGAGTTCGGCGCCCCGGAAGGCGTCCGCGAGCTTGTCGCCGAGGCGCCCCGCGAAGATCGTGCCGAAGACGGCCACGCCGAAGGACGCGCCGATGGAACGGAAGAAGGTCGCGCCGGAGGTGGCGACGCCCAGGTCCTCGTACGCCACGGCGTTCTGCACGATGAGGACGAGGACCTGCATCACCAGGCCGAGGCCCAGTCCGAAGACGAAGAAGTAGGCGCTCATCTCGGCGGTCGCGCTGTTCTCGTCGAGCTGGTGCAGCAGGAGCAGGCCGAGGGTGGTGACGGCGGTGCCCGCGACGGGGAACACCTTCCAGCGGCCCGTGCGGCTGACGATCTGCCCGGAGACCGTCGAGGACAGCAGCAGGCCGAACACCATCGGCAGCATGTGCACACCGGACATGGTCGGGCTGACGCCCCGCACGACCTGGAGGAACGTCGGCAGGTAGGTCATCGCGCCGAACATCGCGAAGCCGACTACGAAGCTGATGACGGCGGAGAGCGTGAAGGTGCGGACGCGGAAGAGCTTGAGCGGGAGGACGGGCTCGGCGGCCCTGCGCTCCACGGCCACGAAGAGGGCGGCCAGAGCGACTCCCAGCACCGCCAGGCCGATGATCTGCGGCGACCCCCAGGCCCAGGTCGTGCCGCCGAGCGAGGCCACCAGCACCAGGCAGGTGGCGACGGAGGCGATGAGGAGGGTGCCGAGGTAGTCGATGACGTGCCGGGTGGTCCGGCGCGGGATGTGCAGCACCGCCGCGATCACGGCGAGCGCGACGATACCGACGGGCAGGTTGATGTAGAAGACCCAGCGCCAGCTGAGATGCTCGGTGAACACCCCGCCGAGCAGCGGCCCGAGCACGCTGGTCGCACCGAAGACCGCGCCGAAGAGCCCCTGGTAGCGGCCGCGTTCGCGGGGGGAGACCAGGTCGCCGACGATCGCCATGGACAGCACCATCAGCCCGCCGCCGCCCAGCCCCTGGAGAGCGCGGAAGGCGATCAGTTCGGGCATGCTCTGCGCCACGCCGCACAGCGCCGAGCCGACCAGGAAGATTCCGATCGCCGTCTGGAAGAGCTTCTTGCGCCCGTACTGGTCGCCGAGCTTTCCCCACAGCGGCGTGGCGGCGGTCGCGGCCAGCAGGTACGCGGTGACCACCCAGGACAGGTGCTCCAGGCCGCCCAGGTCGCTGACGATGGTGGGCAGCGCCGTCGACACGATGGTCTGGTCGAGGGCGGCGAGCAGCATCCCGAGCAGCAGAGCGCCGATCGAGACGAGAACGCCGCTGGAGACCTGCTCCTGACCTTGCCCCTGTCCCTGGCCCTGTCCCTGGCCCTGCTCCTGCTCCTGGCCCTGGCCCTTCCCGCTCTTGCCGGACCGCACCGGGTCCGGCGGGTTCCTCGGGTCCGGGTCCGCAGCTCCGCGCACATCTCCCGCCATGAAGACCTCCCACGGGCGTCTCACGGTCTCTCACGGGTGCCTTCACGCACCTTCCATCCTGGTCGGTGTGACCCGATATCGCCGGTTCAGTCCTGTGGGAAGCCGGTGTTCCGGGGGCGTGCGCGCGGGAGTGTGGAGAAGATCTGCATAAACTCTGGAGTTCGCGAGGGGAGTCGCGAGGGGAGGAACGAACGCGTGGAACAGCAGAAAGAGCCGCCACAGGAGCCGCAAGAACGGCCCCAGGGGCACTCGTGCCCGGAGTGCGGAACGCCCAGGAAGGCGGACAACACGCCCTCCTGCGCCTGCGGGCTGCGGGCGGCCGACGCCCTGCGCGACGCGCGTACGGCGCAGGCGGCAGCGGCGGAGGACTTCGACCCGCTGCGCATACGGCCGTACGTCGAGCTGGACGGCTCGGAGAAGGCCCCGACACCCCCGGTCACCGGGGCGACGGCTCCCTCCGGTACACCGTCCGGCACGTCTGGGCCGGGCACGCCCGCGTCAGGCGGACCCATGTCCGGCACGCCCGCGTCAGGCGGACCCATGTCCGGCACGCCCGCGTCAGGCGGACCCGTGTCCGAGGGACCGGCGTCCGCAGCATCCGTGGTGTCCCCGTCCACGCCCCCGACCGCGCCCGCCACACGCGCCCCGGCGCCCGGGCCCGGGTCCGGGTCCGCGCCCGACCCGGACGCCACCATGACGCTGCGCGCCGTCGACGCCGGGCCACCGGGGGCGGACACGGAGGCGACCTCCGTACTGCCCATGCCCCTGGCGCCCTCGACCGGTACACCCAGCGCGCACGACCTGCGCATGTTCGAGACCTCGGCCACCACACCCGCAGCCCCGTCCGCGCCCATGGGGCCCGGCGCGGACGGCACGGACGGTACCGGTGGGCGTCCGCGGCGCGGGCGGCGCCGTGGCGTGCTGCTCAGCGCCGCCGGGGCGGTCGTGGTCGTGGTGGGGGCGGCCGGGTACGCGAGCGGACTGTTCTCCTACGAGTCGCCCTCGCGGGACGGAGCGCTGCCGGACGAGGTCCGGGCGAGCGTGCCGGACCCGTCGACCAGCGCCGCCGCCGCGGCCCCCGAGCCGAGCCTCACGTCCGCCCGGCCGACCGCCTCGCCGTCGCCGTCCCCGTCCGCCTCCGCGTCGGCCAGTTCGAGTCCTTCGCCCTCGCCGTCACCGTCGGCGTCGAGCGCCTCGCCCACGCCGTCCCCGTCGGCCGAGCCGACGCGGACCGCGACGAGCCCGCCGGCCGAGAATCCCACGCAGGAGTCCGAGGACGACGACGACGCTCCCGACGGCGGGGGCACGCTGCACCGCGGCGACCGGGGTTCCGAGGTCGCCGAGCTCCAGCAGCGCCTGGCCCAGCTGTATCTCTACATGGGCGACGTCAACGGCACCTACAACCGGCAGGTCGAGGACGCGGTGCGCACCTTCCAGTGGGCCCGCGGCATCCGCTCCGACGAGCTCGGCGTCTACGGGCAGGACACCCGGCGCCAGCTGGAGTCGGAGACGCGAGCCCCCTAGGTGTGCTGTCCCTAGGTGTGCTGTCCCTAGGTGTGCTGTTCGGGCCACGGTCGGCCGACGTCGGCCGACATCGGCCGATGTCAGCCGATACGCAGCCGCAGCGTCCCGTCCGCGCCGGCCTCCGCACGTACCCGCGTCAGGTCCTCCACGACCACGTCGGGCCCGTGGAGACCGGCCCGCGGACCCACCCCCACGACCCGCATCCCCGCGGCGCGCGCCGCCGTGATGCCGGCGCCGGAGTCCTCGAAGGCGATGCAGTCGGCGGGTGCGACACCGAGTTCGGCGGCACCCTTGAGGAAGCCCTCGGGGTCGGGCTTGCTGGCACCGACCGACTCCGCGGTGACCCGGACGTCCGGCTGCGCGAGCCCCGCGGCGGCCATCCGCGCGGTGGACAGCGGCACGTCGGCCGAGGTCACCAGCGCGTGCGGCAGCCCCCGCAGCGAGGCGAGGAACTCCGCCGCCCCGGGGATCGCGACGACGCCCTCGGTGTCGGCGGTCTCCTCGGCGAGCATGCGCGCGTTGTCGGCGTGGTTCTGCTCCATGGGCCGGTCCGGCAGCAGCAGCGCCATCGAGGCGTAACCCTGCCGTCCGTGGACGACCTTCATGACCTCGTCGCCGTCCAGGCCGTGCCGGTCGGCCCAGCCCCGCCAGACGCGCTCGACGGCGGCGTCCGAGTTGACGAGGGTGCCGTCCATGTCCAGCAGCAGGGCACGGGCGGTGAGAACGGTGGGGGCGGTGGCCGTCATCGGCAGACTCCAAGGCGCGGGGAGGAAACAAGGTGACCCCGCCCGCCGGTCAGGGAGAACGGACGGGAGTCACTTTGTTCATCCACGGTACAAAACAGAACGGGCATCGCGCCACCGCCCCGCCCGAACGTTCACGAACCGTTCAGTCCGCACGCCACCGTCGGCGTGGGCCGCGTACGGGGGACGCACACGAGGGACGCGTACGGGGCGGTACGTATGGGGCGGTGCGTACGGGGCGATACGCACGGCGACGGGACCCTCCCCGGGCCGCCGCTCAGCCGGTGACCGCCTCCCACAGGCTCCACACCCCGAGGCCCAGCATGAGCAGCGCCGCGATCTTGGTGATCAGCGCCAGCGGCACCCGCTTCATCAGGGCCTTCCCGCCGACGATGCCGAGCCCGGCCACCGCCCACAGGGCGAGCACCGCGCCGAGGCCGACGGAGAGCGGGTCGTCGTAGCGGGCAGCGAGGTTCGCGGTCATGATCTGCGTGAGATCGCCGAACTCGGCGACCAGGATGAGCATGAATCCCGCCCCGGAGACCTTCCAGAAGGACTGGTTCTCGGGCTTGCGGATCTCCTCGTCCTCGTCGTCCTTCCTCATCAGCAGCACGGCGGCGCCGCCCAGGAACAGCACGCCGGTGATCGCGTGCACGATCTGCTGCGGCAGCAGGGTCAGCACGCTGCCGGCCGCGACCGCGAGGACGACGTGCAGCAGGAAGGCGGCGGCCACACCGGCGAAGACGTAGGAGGCCCGGTAGCGGGTGCCGAGGACGAGACCGGCGAGCGCGGTCTTGTCCGGCAGTTCGGCCAGGAAGACGACGCCGAAGACGACTGCCGTCACGGTCAGGCTGATCAAGGGTTCCTCTATCGGTCGGGGCCGCCCCACCGAGAGTGCTGGTCCTGCGCTGCGGACACCTCGGCACGGCAGCACACGGTCGCCCCCGCCGTACGGCACGGGCGTGCACTGCTTGCCGAAGGTCTCGCTGGCCGGCCCCGCGCACGAGGCCTGCCTCCGGGCGCCGGCTCAGACGAGCTGAGCAGTATGTCGACGGTCCGGCGAAGAGCTACTCCCCTTCTGCGCCGTCCATAGTACGCGAGCCCCGCCGGCGGGGCCGAGGGGCGAAAGTCCCGGGACATTCCGTCACGAGTCCCGTCACACCCATAGACGTGCCATGCACACGTCACTAACTTCTTACCGGCCGCACACCTGTGCGCCATGCGGCGTCGCGAGCATTCCCCTGCCCGCGCCCCAACACCCCCACACTCCCAGGGAGTTCGCATGCCGAAGTTCTACGCGCGTCGACGGCTCGGATTCGTCGCCGCGTTCACCGGGCTCATAGCCTCCGCCGGGCTCCTCAACGGCCCGGCCGCCTCCGCCGCCCTCCCCACCCCGGTCAGCGCCGCCACCGCCCGCGGCTACCTCGCGTCCCTCACCGTGAGGACCGAGAGCCGCACCGGCTACGACCGCGACCTCTTCCCGCACTGGATCACGCAGTCCGGCTCCTGCAACACCCGCGAGACCGTCCTCAAGCGCGACGGCTCGGGCGTCGACACCGACTCCTCCTGCGCCGCCACCAGCGGCAGCTGGTACTCCCCCTACGACGGCGCCACCTGGTCCGCCGCCTCCGACGTCGACATCGACCACCTCGTGCCGCTCGCGGAGGCCTGGGACTCCGGCGCCGGATCCTGGAGCACCTCCCGGCGCCAGTCCTTCGCCAACGACCTGACCCGTCCCCAGCTCCTCGCGGTCACCGACAACGTCAACCAGTCCAAGGGCGACCAGGACCCGGCCACCTGGATGCCCTCGCGCAGCGCCTACCACTGCACGTACGTCCGCGCCTGGGTCCAGGTGAAGTACTACTACGACCTCTCGGTCGACTCCGCCGAGAAGTCCGCGCTGCGGAGCCGGCTCGCGAACTGCTGACGCCCCGGGCCGCGGCCCGGCCACCGCGTGTTCGGCGCGGAGCCTCCCCGCCGGCCTCCGTCGTTCCGTACCGTACGGGGCGACGGAGGAGGCGAACACCATGGCCGGACTGCGCCTTGGACCACTGCTGAGATACACCGACGGCTCGTGCGCGACCGTCTGGGTCGAGACAAACCGGCCCTGCACCGCCGAGGTGCGCTGCGCCGACGGCGCCCGGGGCACCACCCGCACGTTCCAGATCGCGGGCCACCACTACGCCCTGGTCCCGGTGAGCGGCCTGACACCCGGTACGGCGACGGAGTACGAGGTGCTCCTCGACGGCGCCCGTGTGTGGCCGCCGCCCGACTCGCGCTTCCCGCCCTCGGTGATCACCACGTCACCGGCGGCGCACGAGAAGACGCGCATCGCCTTCGGCTCCTGCCGCTGGGCCGCGCCGCCGGCCGGCGGGAAGGACCGGGTGGGCCCGGACGCGCTGGACACCCTCTCCGCCCGCATCGCCGCGGACCCGGAGGGCGAGCGCCCCGACCTGCTGCTCCTGCTCGGCGACCAGGTGTACGCCGACGAGGTCTCCGACGCCACACGCCACTGGATCGCCGGCCGCCGCGACCTGGCCGAAGCTCCGGGCGACCAGGTCGCGGACTACGAGGAGTACACCCGCCTCTACTACGAGTCCTGGCTCGATCCCGAGGTGCGCTGGCTGCTGTCCACCGTGCCCAGCTGCATGATCTTCGACGACCACGACGTCATCGACGACTGGAACACCTCCGAGGCCTGGCTGGCCGACATGCGGGCCACGGACTGGTGGCGCGAGCGGCTGCTGAGCGGGCTGATGTCCTACTGGGTGTACCAGCAGCTGGGCAACCTCTCCCCGGACGAACTGGCCGCCGACCCCCTCTACGCGGCCGTCCGCGAGGTACCCGACGGCACCGACGCGCTCCGCACCTTCGCCGCGCGGGCCGACGCCGACCCGGCGTCCGTCCGCTGGAGCTACCGGCGCGACTTCGGCCGCGTACGGCTGGTGATGGTGGACTCGCGCGCGGCCCGCGTCCTCAGGGAGGACAGCCGCACCATGCTCGACCCGGGCGAGGCCACCTGGCTGCGCGAACAGATCCTGGACGAGCGGGACTCCTACGACCACCTGCTGATCGGCACCTCCCTGCCCTGGCTGCTGCCCCACCTGGTGCACGACGTGGAGGCGTGGAACTCCGCGATGTGCGCCGGTGAACGGGGCGCGGGCTGGGCGCGGCGCGGTGAGAAGATCAGGCGCGGGGCCGACCTGGAGCACTGGTCGGCCTTCCCGTCCTCCTTCGACGCCCTCGCGGACCTGATCGCCGAAGCCGGTACCGGGCCCGGGGCGCCCGCGACGGTGAACGTGCTGTCGGGCGACGTCCACCACGCCTACGTGGCCGAACCGTCCTGGCCGGGCCGCACGCCCGACGCACGGGTGGCACAACTGACCTGCTCCCCCGTCCACAACTCCGTGCCGCTCTCCATCCGCCTCGGCTTCCGCTTCGGCTGGAGCGCCCCGGCACGCGCCCTCGGGCGGCGCATCGCCCGGCACGGACGCTGCGCCCCGCCGGCGGTCGGCTGGCGCAAGACCGGCGGCCCCTGGTTCGGCAACCAGCTCATGACGCTGACCCTGCAAGGGCGATCGGCCCGGCTGCGTCTGGAGCAGGCACGGACGGAACGCGACGGGACGACCGCCCTGCGGATGGTCACCGACAGGGAACTGGCGTAAGAACTGGCACAAGAACTGCGTAGGCCGGAGGCGCGGCCGGGTATGAATCCAGACACACCGGCGGCCTTCGCCGCGCTCATGGGAGCGCTCCCACCTGCGATGGCCGCCGAAGCGAAACGGTGACCATGCGCCAAGTCATGGCCAAATGTTGAACTTGCAAGTACTCGTAAGGCGCACCTAACGTGGGCAGCCCACTCGGTTCCGTCCCCACCGGCCCCACGGGGCCGGTTCGACCGAAGGAGCACCCCCACATGTCCGCACGCCTCAACAGCGCCCAGCCCTACGCCCTCGGCCTGTTCCGCATAGTCGTCGGCCTGCTCTTCGCCTGCCACGGCGCGGCCTCCCTCTTCGGCGTCCTCGGCGGCGCATCGGGAACGGGCGGCACGATCGAGTCGGGCACCTGGCCCGGCTGGTACGCGGCCGTGATCCAGTTGGTCGGCGGCAGCCTCGTCATGCTCGGCCTCGGCACCCGCGCAGCCGCGGTCGTCTCCTCGGGCTCCATGGCCTACGCGTACTTCAAGGTGCACCAGCCGGGCGCCCTGTGGCCGATGGAGAACGGCGGCGAGGCCTCCGCCATGTTCTGCTGGGCCTTCCTGCTGCTGGCCTTCACCGGCTCCGGCGCCTTCGGTCTGGACCGGCTCTTCGCCCGGCGCGCGTCCGGGCAGGAGCAGGCCGCCGCGGAGCCGCAGACGCCGGTCGCCGCCTGACCGACCCGGAGCGGTGCCCCCCGGACCGGACCGTGGGCCGGGGCACCGCCGTCGCTCCCGGCGGCCAGCACCTCCGGGAGCGACGGTCCGCCGCCCGCGAGACACGTGAACAACCCCTTCCAGGTGAAGGCTCCGTGCCGACCGCACAAGCCCCCTGTGAACCGTCTGTCACACCCCGGGCGTACGCTGGATGGCTGTCAGAGGCCGCTCCTGCCGCCCCCGCGTCTCGCGGCATGGAGCGGCTCACGGGGGGATAACGGGGAGTTGTGGTGCTCGACAGTCTCGGGAGTATCGGTTCGCTGGTCAGCAGCCCATGGATCTATGTGCTGGTGGCTGTCTCGGTGCTCCTCGACATCTTCCTGCCGGTGCTGCCGAGCGGCGTCCTGGTGATCACGGCTGCCACGGCGGCGGCCGCGGGTACGGGCGCCGCCGCCGCCGGGCGGGTCCCACAGGACGTCCCCGACATCCTGATCCTGACGCTGTGCGCGGCGACCGCGTCCGTCCTCGGTGACCTCGCGGTCTACCGCCTCGCCTGGCGCGGCGGGCCGCGACTGGACCGCGCGATCGCCCGTTCCCGCAGGCTGACCACGGCGCAGGAACGTCTCGGCGGGGCCCTCGCCCGTGGCGGCGGCGCCCTCGTCGTGCTGGCCCGCTTCGCCCCGGCCGGCCGCTCGGTCGTCTCTCTCATCGCCGGTTCCGCCCACCGCCGGGTCCGCGAGTTCCTCCCCTGGTCGGCCCTCGCGGGGCTGGCCTGGGCCGTCTACAGCGTCGCCCTCGGCTACTTCGGCGGCCAGTGGCTGGGCGCGACCTGGCTGGGGGCGGCGGTGTCGCTGGTGGCGCTCTTCGGCGCGGGCGCGGGGGCGGCGTACCTGATGCGCCGACAGCCCCGGGCGACGGAGGCTTCGTAGCGGGCGGGTTTCGGGGCGGACGGCTTGGGGCCGGACGGGCCCCGTAACAGGCGGGCCTCGGAGCGAGCGGCTTCGGGCCGGACGGGTTCCGTAACAGGCGGGCCCCGTAACCGGCAGGCCTCGGAGCGCGAGCGGCTTCGGGCCGGACGGGTTCCGTAGCCGGCGGGCTGTGGAGCGGGCGGCCTCGTAGCAGGCGGGCTTCGCCGAGTCGGCCAACGCCTGCCAACACCGGTCAACGCCCGCCAAGGCTCGCGATCATGGCCGGTGACGAGGACGTGCGCGGCACGGTGTCACGAGGCGCGCCGCGTGCCGGCGCCTCCCCGCACCTCCAGGCCGGCCAGCAGGTCGGCCGTGGCCCCGGCGACCGCCTCCACGGCCTGATCGAAGACCTCCCTGTTGTGCGCGGCCGGCGCGCGGAACCCGGAGATCTTGCGCACGTACTGCAGGGCCGCGGCCCTGATCTCGTCCTCGGTGGCCTCCTCGGCCAGCGCGGGCGGACGCAGTGTCTTGATGCTGCGGCACATGGCGTCAGTCTCCTCTCTCCAGGTCCACCCGCCAGTCGTTCGATCTGATCCAGTGGCCCTTCGGATACTCGAAGTCGGCCTGCCCGAGCAGGGTGAACCCCGCCCCGCGGCAGACCGCGTTGGAGGCGGCGTGGTCAACACTCGGGAACGCGTGCAGATACCGGTGCCTCCCGTCGGCTCGGGCCGCGTCCCGCACGGCACGGGCCGCCCGGACCGCCAGCCCCCGCCCCTGGAACTCCGGCAGCACCGCCCACCCGGTCTCCCAGACCTCCGCGCCCTCCCAGGTCCGCTGCCAGTACCCGATCGAGCCGACGGTCTCGCCGCCGTCCGCCGACGTGACCCGGTACATCCGCCCGGGCCCCGGATCCACGTACCGCCGGTTCCGGGCCGCGAGCTGCTCCTCGGTCTCCGGTCCGCCCAGACGCGCGGTCATCTCGGGGCTGTTGGTCCTGCGCAGCAGCCACAGATCCCCCTCCGCCCAGGGGACCAGGCACACCCGCCCCCCGGCCTCCCCGCCCCTCCCGGCCCGCTCATCCATGCCATCCATGTTCTTCACGGTAGGGCAGGGGTCTGACAATCGGCCCCGGCGGCGGACCCGGGTGCCAGAACTACGCCCGACTCGCCGCCCCCTACGGCGCCACCCTTTCGCGTGAACCACTGAAGGGAACGCGCGCCTCAAAATCGAACAGACGTATCATTGAGGCGTGGCTACGACCTATGATTTTCCCAGTGACCTCCTCGCCGGTCAGGAGGAACTGCATCAGGTCCGGGCCGAGCTGACGGCCCTGCTGAAGAGACTTCCATGGTCCGTCGAGCCGCTCGACGGATTCAGCGACGACAACGGCTGGCGCAAGGTCGAGCGCCCGGCCTCCCCCGGCTGGTCCGCGGACGAACAGGCCGAGGTGGAGAAGCTCCGTCAGCGTGAGCGCGAGCTCGCCGTGTTCGTCAGTACCCACCGCTACTGGTCGGAGATCACCGGCCCCGACCAGGTGAACGCCCGCTCCGAGCTGAAACGCGCCCACGAGGCCCCTGCCAGGGAGACCCCGCCCGGGGACGCCTGAGCAGCGTCACCCGGGCGGGGTCCGTGCCTCCCACGAGGACGTTCGGTCTCGGTCCCCGTCAGGTCAGCCCATGCCGGGTCAGTCCCTGCCGAGGAGCTTGTTCATCTCGGTGATCTCGGCCTTCTGCGCGGTGGCGATGTCGCCGGCCAGGGCCTTGGCGGGGGCGTAGCGTCCCTTGGCCGTCTGGGTCGCGGCCATCTCGACGGCGCCCTCGTGATGCTCGACCATCATGGTCAGGAACATCCTGTCGAACGCCTTGCCGGACGCCTCCTCCAGCTCCGCCATGTCCTGGCCGTCCATCATCCCGGGCATGCCGGAGTGCGTCGAGTGGTCGTCCATGCCGGGCATCGGCTCCGAGGCCCGCGGCACCTCCTCGCCCCAGGCCTTCAGCCAGCCGGTCATGGTCGAGATCTCCGGATCCTGCGCCTTCTCGATGCGTGCCGCGAGGTCCTCGACCTTCGACGACGCGGAACGGCCGGCGGCCAGCCGCGCCATCTCCAGCGCCTGCCGGTGGTGCGGAATCATGCCCTGCGCGAAGGCCACGTCCTGGGCGTTGTGCGCCTGCCGGCCCGCGTCGGCGCTCGCGGAGGCCGAGCTGTGCGGGCCCTCCTGGCCGGTCCCGCCGTCGCCGTCGCCTCCACAGGCGGCGAGGACGAAGGCGGCGGCGACGGTCGCGGGCACCAGGGCGGTACGGCGCGTCAGGGTACGGATGCTGTTCATGCGTGAACTCCTGCTGTGAGGGGGATCGACATGCCTGTGCACCACGCCGCGCTCGGGCAGCGCGGGTGCGGGGGCGGTGTCTATATCCGCAGGAGCTGAAGTTCGGCCAGAGAGGGCGGCGCCCGCGCGCCGTCCGGTGCGTCGGCCGCGCAGGCGCGCACGACGCCGTCACACACGGCGGTGGGGACCGGGTCGGGCACGGGCGCGGGCAGCACCGGCCCGTCGCTCACCGCGCCGGACGCGCACACCGCGTCGGCGTGCTCGAGATGTCCGCCGCCGCAGGAACCGTCGTCCTGCGGACACCCGGCGTGCGCCGTCCCGGCGACCACCGGCACGGACGGCACTGCCACGGGCGGTTGTTGTGAGGACACGGACGGCTGTGTGGGCGCTGAGGGGCCCGGGGACCCCGAGGCGTGCCGGGCGGAGTGCTCCGGATGGGCCGCAAGCGTGCGCTCCGGGAGGCCCCCGCCGGGCGCCAGCCCGTGCATGCCCAGCAACCCGGCCAGCAGCCCGAGCACGCACACGGCCTGCCACCACCGCACGGGCGGTCGCTGGACGTGCTGCTCGGGACGGCTCACGGACCTCATCCTAGGGAGGCCACGGAGGACCGCACGCGAGAGGCCCCCGGAGAATCTCCGGGGGCCTCCGCACCGACGAGATCGGCGCCGGTCCTGGTGGGCGCGGACGGTTTCGAACCGCCGACATCCTGCTTGTAAGGCAGGCGCTCTACCCCTGAGCTACGCACCCAGGACGAGTGGACAGCCTACATGGCCCGGACCACTGTCCGGCAAACGTGTGGGGGGGGAGTTTCCCGGCCGGGGGTTAACCCCACCCTCGATCCGGTAGTGACCCGGATCCCGGCACGGGCCGGTGCTCAGTACGGTCGAAGAGCCTCGTCGGCAAGGGCCTCCACCACTCCGGAACGGCTCAGGGCGCGGCACCTTCGTCGTCCGTCCCAGGGGGATTCGTCATGGCCGCCCGTACCGTTCCTGCTCGCGCGTTCGCCGCCTTCGGCACCGCCGCCGTTCTCGTCGCGAGTCTCAGTGCCTGTGCCTCCGCCTCGGACGACAAGGACCCAGAGCACCGGTCCTTCGCCCTTCAGGGCCGCACACTCACCGTCGACTCCGACGACTCCGACGTGGAGATCGTCGCCTCGGACGACCACGCGTCCGGGAAGGTCGAGGTCACCCGGTGGTTCTCCGGGTCGGTCGCCATCGGCTCCGGCCCCGAGGTGACCTGGAAGATGGACGACGACCGGCTGGTGCTGCGGATGCGGTGCTCCGGGCTGGCCGCCGACTGCGCCGCCAAACACCGCGTGGAGGTGCCGCGCGGCATCGCCGTCCGGGCGAAGACCGACGACGGCAGCGTGCGGGCGCAGGGCTTCAGGGACTCGCTGGACATCCGGACGGCGGACGGATCCGTGCGTGTCAGCGACTCCACGGGGCCGCTGAAGCTCCACAGCGACGACGGGTCGCTGCACGCGGACGTCTCCTCCCGGCGGGTGAACGCGTCCACCCAGGACGGCTCGGTCCACCTCGAATTCGGAGTCGTGCCGGACCTGGTGGAGACCCGCAGCGACGACGGCTCCGTGACCGTCGCCCTGCCCCGGGCCACGTACAAGGTGACCGCCGAGACCGACGACGGATCGGTCGACGTGTCCGTACCCCGAGCCGACGCCAGCTCCCACGTGGTGACCGCCCGGACCCAGGACGGCAAAGTCACGGTCCGAATCGCGAACTGACCGGCCCGTGTGTTCGTCCCTTACGGGTGGGAGAATGAACCCGGGCAGGACGGACGACACGGGAGAGGGATGTGACGGCGACACCATCGCAGCCGTACTCGCCGATGGTGCCGCGCGCGCAGCGCCTGCCGCACCATTCCCACCGCCACGGCCACCGCCGCGGCGGTTCCGGCACGGTCCGTGACACGCTCACCCTCATGGGCCTGCCGCTCCTCGCGGTGCTCGCACTGCCCGCCGCGTTCGCCGGGGGCGGCACCCGTCGCTGGTTCGGCGGGCGGGCCGAGAGCCAGCGGGCGGAGGCGCAGGCGGCGAAGGACGACGCGGCGGCCGCCTTCTACGAGCTGGACACCGCGCAACGGGACCTGCGGATCTCGATAGAGACGATCGCGGCCGTCGACGCCTCCCCCGCCGCCCGGCAGGCGGTCACCGACTTCGAGGCGCTCGGCCGGCGTATCGACGAGGTCAGCCACCAGTACATCAGCGCCGTCGACGCCCACGACCTGGACCGGGACGACCTGGAGGCGTCGGCGGCCTCCCGCGCCCGCGGCGAACTGACCACCGCCAAGAACGAGCTCGGCCGGGTCAAGCGGGACCTGGACCGCTTCGCCGACGGCCTGGGCCCCCTGCTGGGCAAGGCCGAGACCCAGCTGGCCCGGCTGGCGCCCGCCGTCGAACGCGCCCGGCAGACCCTGCTCGCCGCCTCCAACGCCCTGGACACCGCCCGAGGATCCGGACTGACGGCGGACGACCTCGCCGCCCGGCTCGCCGCCCTCGGCCCGGAACTGACACGGCTGAACCAGGGCGCCGGGCAGCACGGCGTGCCCCAGACCCTCGACCGGGCGGAGCGAGTCACCCGAGAGGCCGAGTCGGTCCGCGCCGAGGCCGAACGGCTGCCCGAGCGAGCCGCCGAGATCGACCACCGGCTGGTCTCCCTGCGCACCCGCGCCCAGGCACTGACCACCCGTACCGAACAGGTCGAACCGGTACTGAGCGAGCTCCGACGGCGGTTCACCGTCGCCTGCTGGCAGGACCTCCAGGCCGTGCCGGACCAGGCCACCGACTCGGTCCGGCAGGCCGAGCGGAAACTGGCCGAGGCGCAGGCCGCACGCGACGAACAGCGCTGGCCCGACGCCACCGCCCTGCTGTCGACGGTACGAGCGCTGCTGAACTCCACCGACGAGGCCGTCTCGGCCGCCGGTGACCGGCTGCGGCAGCTGAACGCCGTACAGAAAGACCCCCAGCAGGAGATCGAGCGCACCCGCTTCGCCATCCGCGACGCCCAGCGCCTGGCCATGGCCGGCCGCAACACCCCCGACCCGCGGCACGCCCGTCCGCTGGACGACGCCGTGTCCCGGCTGGAGCGGGCGATCACCACGCTCGAGGGCCGGCACCCTGACTACTGGCGCTTCCTGACGGAGACGGAAGCGGTCCGGCAGACGGTGGCCGGCGTGGTCACCCGGATCCGTGAGGAGCGCGGGGCCGCCCACTGAGCACCGAGCGGCTGCCGGTTACCGGGTGCCAGGTGCCGGTTGCCGGTTGCTTCGCCGACCGGGCCCCAGTCCGCGGCGGGGTAACCAGGCGCGCCCGAGGTCCTTGCCCCGGGCCGGTTTCGTCGCCGGGACGGGTCGTCGGCCGGGCCGGTAATCTGTGCGCATGCCTCGCTACGAGTACCGCTGCCGCAGTTGCGGCGACACCTTCGAACTGAGCCGTCCCATGGCCGAGTCCTCCGCTCCCGCCGCCTGCCCGGCGGGCCACGACGACACGGTGAAGCTGCTGTCGACGGTCGCGGTCGGCGGCTCGGCCTCCGCGACTGCCCCGGCGCCCTCGTCGGGTGGCGGAGGTGGCTGCTGCGGCGGAGGCTGCTGCGGCTGACCTCCCGGTCCGGACCGCGCGCCCCGGCATCGCCGCCCCGGTGCCTCAGCCTCCCTCAGCTGCCCAGATAGCGCAGCACCGCCAGCACTCTGCGTGAATAGCCCTCACCTCCGGTCAGCTCCAGCTTGTCGAAGATCGCGTTGGTGTGCTTCTCCACCGCGCTCTGCGAGATGTGCAGCCTCCGTGCGATCGCCGCGTTGGTGTGACCCTGCGCCATTTCGGCCAGCACGTCCCGCTCCCGGGTGGTGAGCCGGGCGAGCAGGTCGGAGTGGGTCGTGCGGCCGAGCAACTGGCGGACGACCTCCGGATCGAAGGCGGCCCGTCCGGCGGCCACCCGCTCCAGCGCGTCCAGGAACTCGTCGATCTGGACCACCCGGTCCTTGAGCAGGTATCCCACTCCACCTGTCTCACCCGTCAGCAGCTCCGTCGCGTATCGCTTCTCGACGTACTGCGAGAGGACCAGCACCCCGACCGCCGGCCAGCGCTCGCGTATCTCCAGAGCCGCGCGCAGCCCCTCGTCCGTGTGCGTGGGCGGCATCCGGACGTCGGCGACCACGACATCCGGCTGATCCTCTGTGACCGCCTTCAGCAACAGCTCGGCATTGCCGACGGCCGCGAGCACCTCGTGCCCTTCCTCCGCAAGCAGCCGCACCAGCCCCTCCCGCAGCAGGGTCGAGTCCTCGGCGAGGATCACCCGCATGGCAGTTCCGCGGCCACGAGGGTGGGTCCGCCCGGCGGGCTGACCACACTGAGGCTGCCGTCGAGGGCGGCGACGCGCCGGGCGAGCCCGAACAGTCCGCTGCCGGCCGTGTTCGCCCCGCCACAGCCGTTGTCCTGGACGCTCACGTACATCCGTTTCTCCTCCACTCTGACGGCGACGCTTATCCGGGTCGGCGCCGCGTGCTTGACCGCGTTCGTGACCGCCTCGCAGACGACGAAGTACGCGACGGTCGCCACGGCCTGCTCGGGCTCCTCTGCGAGGTCGTACTCCACCCCCACCGGGACGGACGCCCGCTCGGCGACCGTCTCCAGCGCCGCGCGCAGTCCCGCCTCGTCCAGCGTGGTCGGATAGATCCGCCAGGCCACCTCGCGCAGCTCGTCCAGGGCGCGGCGGCTCTCGTCGTGGGCCTGGCCCAGCAGCCGGTCCCGGCGGTCGGCGTCCTGACTGCGGCGGGCACGGCCGAGCAGCATGCCGAGGGCGACGAGACGCTGCTGCACGCCGTCGTGCAGGTCGCGCTCGATGCGGCGTCGTTCGTCGTTCACCGCGTCGACCACGTCGGCTCGGCTCGCGGACAGCTCGGCGATCCGCCGCTCCAGCTCCTCCTGGTGGCGGGGGCCGAGGAAGTGACGCGCCAGTTGCCCTTCCAGTCCGACCACGCCGAATATTCCCTGCACGGCGAGGAACACGAGGAAGAAGCCGCCCAGACTGCCGAGGACGAACGAACCGGGGTTGCGTATGCCGTCCAGCAGGATCCAGCCGTATATCCCGAAGGTGCCGTACCCGAGGCCGATCGCGGCGGTCAGCATCACCACCCCGCCCAGTACGCCCAGCGCCCAGTGGCAGGCCACGTACCGCAGCGCCCGCACGTCCTCGTACGCGGGCGTGACCCGGAGGTCCAGCCACATCGCCAAGCGGGCGCGCTCCAGCCCCGCCAGTCTGCTCGCGCCCGCGAGGACCGGGCGCAGCACGGCACGTCGACCGGCCGGCCAGGCGGCCACGGGCAGCAGTGCCGCGCCGGCCAGCAGGGAGAAGAGCAGCTCGACGGCGGCCGCGGCGGTGCCCATGATGAGGCCCACCCCGCACCGCACTACGCGTCGCGCCATGTCTCGCATGATCGCGAGGCTAGCCGGGCGCGACAGCCGCACACATTGCGGAAAACCACAATTCCCGCCTGTGGTACACCGCAGTCGATCCTGCGGTTTTCCTCAGTCTCCCTTCAGCTGCGGTTTTCTAGCGTGGTCGACATGACAGCCATCGCAGCGCAGACGGCCGCGGAGAGCGGTGCGGCTCCGCAGTGGATCAATGACCTCATGGACGCGCTCGGCGCACCGGGCGCCGGCCTCGCCATCGCTCTGGAGAATCTCTTCCCTCCCCTGCCGAGCGAGGTGATCCTGCCGCTCGCGGGGTTCGCGGCGAGCTCCGGCCGGATGAGCCTGATTGCCGTCCTGCTGTGGACGACGGCGGGGTCGGTGATCGGTGCGCTCGCCCTGTACGGGGTCGGCGCGCTGCTCGGCCGGGACCGCACGGTGGCGATAGCGGGGAAGCTGCCGCTGGTGAAGGTGTCCGACATAGAGAAGACGGAGGCCTGGTTCCTCAAGCACGGGACCAAGGCGGTGTTCTTCGGCCGGATGATCCCGATCTTCCGCAGTCTGATCTCCGTGCCGGCGGGGGTGGAGCGGATGCGGCTGCCCGTCTTCCTCGCGCTGACCACTCTGGGCAGCGCCATCTGGAACACCGTGTTCGTCCTCGCCGGCTATGCGCTGGGGGACAACTGGTCCGAGGTCTCGGGCATCGCCTCCACGTACTCGAAGGTGATCCTGGCGATCGCCGCGCTGGCCCTGCTGGTCTTCATCGTCATGCGGATGCTGCGGCCGGGAGCCGGCCACCGCAGGCGGGGTCGCGGACGGGACCAGCGGCAGGACATACGGCCGCCCTCCGACGGCACCCGCCCCGGCACCGGGGACGGTGCCGGGGCGGGTGCCGGGAGCCCGGACGACGGGATATGCGACGACGGGATCAGCGAGCCGGACTCGCCTCGCGCAGGAACTCACGAAGGATCCGCTCGCCGGCCAGGACGCCGCGCTCGGGCAAGGCGCTGATCGCCGGAGCCGTCCAGCCGGAGTCGGCCAGCTCGCCGTGGCCGGGGCGCCACCCCCGGTCGGCGGCGAGCAGCAGGTCGGCGTCGAGGAGTGAGTCGCCGGCGGCGAGGGTCAGATCGGCGCCGGTGCGGCGGGCGACCTCGTACACGGCTGCGCTCTTGGTGAGCGGCTTGGGGACGGCGTAGATCTTGCGGCCCTGGAGGGACACGGTCCAGCCCCGGTTCTCGGCCCACACCGCGAGTTCCTTCACCCAGTCCTCGGGCAGCAGTTCGCGCTCGACGACGAGGTAGGCGAAGAGGTCCTCGGCGACCCGGTGCTTGCGCACCCACAGCGGGTCGGCGGTGTTCATCAGGTGGTCGCGGACCTCGGTCAGCGAGGCGCATTCGTCGGCCAGCCGTGCGGTCACCCGCGCGTGCCAGCCGGGGTCGGAGACGCCGTCGACCAGCAGGTGGCCGCCGTTGGCGCAGATCGCGTACTTCGCCGGAGGGCCGGGGAGGTTGATGCGCTGGTACTGCGCGCGGGTCCGGGTGGTGGTCGGCACGAAAAGCGCCGTGTCGGCGAGGTCGGTCAGCAGCCCGGCTGCCGTCTCGGTCATGTAGGAGAGGGGTTTGCTCTCGTAGACCTCGACGCACAGCAGGCGGGGTGCCCGCGGGTCGGGCATGGTCAGCCCGAGCGCGGCGGCGGAGTAGATGAGCGTGCGGTCGAGGTCACTGGCGACGAGCACCGGCATCAGAGGGCCACCGCCTTGCCGTCGGCGCCGGTCGCGCCCCGGGTGTACTTGGGGTGGATCAGCCCGACGCAGGTGTAGGGCAGGTCGGCGACCTCCTCCACTGGCACGCCCCGCTGTTCGGCCAGCAGGCGTACGTGGTCGAGGTCGGCGCCCGCGCCGGCCCGGGCCAGCACCTTCCAGGGCACGCGGCGCAGCATCACGCGGGTGGTCTCGCCGACGCCGGGCTTGACGAGGTTGACGTCGTGGATGCCGTACTCCTCGCATATGCGCTCGACGGCGGCCCAGCCCGCCCAGGTGGGGGTCCGGTCGGCGGAGAGGAGCTCCTTGGCCTGGGCGTCGACCGTGTCGGCGACGTCCGGGAAGCGGGCGGAGACGGCGTCGAGGAAGGCCGGCGACAGGTCGGCGCCGGCGAGTTCGCGGTAGAACTTCGCGCCGTGGAAGTCGTGCGGGCCGACCAGGTCGGCGCGGAGCACGGTGCGGGATATCAGGCCGGAGACCGTGGAGTTGAGGCAGGCGGAGGGGATGAGGAAGTCGTCGCGGGTGCCGTAGGTGCGTACGCAGGAACCGGGGTCGGCGAGCACGGCGATCTCCGGATCGAAACCGGTGACGCCGTCGGAGACCTCGAAGTCGCGCAGGGCGGCGGCGAGTTCGCGGGTGATGGCGCCCTTGCCGGTCCAGCCGTCGACGAAGACGACGTCGGCGGGGTCGTGACGGTCGGCCAGCCAGCGCAGGGCGTTGGCGTCGATGCCGCGTCCCCGGACGATCGACACGGCGTAGTGAGGGAGGTCGAGACCATGGCGGAACCGCGCCCAGCGCCGCATCAGGATGCCGACCGGTGTGCCCGCGCGGGCGAGGGAGACCAGTACGGGGCGGGGCGACCGCTCCGCGAGCACGAGCTCGGTGACGGCGCCGACGGCGCGGGCCAGCCGGGCGGCGGAGGCCTCCAGGGCCGCGTGGAACAGCTCCTGGTACTGCTCACTGGGCTGGTACTCCACGGGCAGCGACTCCGCGTAATGCGCGCCGCCGCTCTGGATCGCCTCCTCGCGCTCCTCGGTCGGTGCCTCCAGCGTCGTGTCCGAGAGGTCCTGGAGCAGCCAGCCGACCTCGTCGGACGCGTACGAGGAGAAGTCGGGGCCGCGCAGGGGCTCGGGCAGCATGGAGGGCCTTTCGGAGGCGTGCGGGGCACGTGGGACGTACGACGGGACGACCGCGAGCAGGACGTGCGGGACGTGGGCGGCGAGCCGGGCCAGCAGTCCGTCGGGCGCGTGCAGCGCCGGGGTGTCGGCGGCCGAGTCGACGACGGCGACGACGGCGTCGAAGCGGGCGCCCGCGACGTTGTAGGCGTAGCGCTCGCCGGGGCCGTCGGCCGGGTCGTCGTGCGCGGGGAAGACCAGCCGGGTGCGTATCGCGTAGCCGGGGTCGTCGACGGCGAGGACGGGAGAGCGGGTGGTGGTGGAGTAGCGCACGTCGGCGTCGACGGTCTGCTCCAGCGCGTGGGCCAGGCGCAGCGGGGCGTACATCAGTTCCTCGAAGCCGAGGACGAGCACGCTCCGCGCGTCCGTGGGCAGCGCCTCGGCGATCCGTTCCGCCATGCCGGGCAGGGCGCTCTCCAGCCGGTCCCGCTGGGCGGCCGTGAACCCGTGCCGTGCGCCGTCGGGGACCCCGCCGGGCCACCGCAGGTCGACGTGGGCGACGGAGCCGGTGGAGGTCGGGGCGGGCGCCTCGGCGGCCGGGCCGTCCCGGGTCGGTTCAGCGGCACGCGCCTCGTACCGGGCGACCAGTTCCTGGCCCTTCTCCAGTACGCCCTCGGGCAGCCGCACCGTGCCCGAGGCGGCCGTCACCAGGTCCACGCGGGCGCCGATCTCCCGGGCGAAGTCCTCCAGCCGGCCGGCGTCGGCGGGCGAGCGCATGTCGACCAGGGCCACCACGACGTACCGCCGGCGCGGATAGCGCTCGTGGAGGGCGCGGACGGTGTTGAGGACCGTGTTGCCGGTGGAGAACTCGTCGTCGACGAGGACCAGCGGCCCGTCGCCGGCCAGCAGCGCCGGGTTCTCGGGCAACAGGAGGTGGGAGGTCGCGTGCGAGTGGGACTCCTCGAAGCCGCCCGCCCGGGCGACGCCGGTGACCGGACGGCGGGTGGAGTGCAGGTACGGGGCGGGGCCCAGGCCGTCGGCGACCGAGTGGCCGAGGCCCGTGGCGGTCTCGGCGTAGCCGAGCACGACCGCGCTCCCGGCCGCTTCGGCGCCGAGCAGTTCGCGGACGCGCCGGCCGAGGGCGACGCCGTGGCCGTACACGACGGAGGGCGACTGCGGGACGTGCTTGCCGAGCACGTTGGAGACGAGCAGGTGTGCCCGCTTGGGGTTGCGGCGCAGGGCGAGTCCCAGCAGGCCGGTCAGCGTGTCGTCGCCGGCGAGTTCGACGCCGAGCCGCTCGGCGACCCAGCTGCCGGACCAGACTCCGGCGCCCCCCTCTGCGCGCGCCCTCTCGGTCATGTAGTCGTGCCTCCCGTTGTCCACCGCGGTCTGGGCCCTTGCGTCGGTCATGGATTCCTTGCGTTCAGTCGGACAGGCCGGCGGCGAGCAGTTCCACGAAGCCGATGTCCTCGTTCGCCACCCCGAACACCTCCGCGCGCAGCAGGGTGCGCTCGGCCCAGGCGCGGTGGGGTTTCACCTCGTTCATCTTGTTCGTGTACGCCGACCTGAGCACGCCCCCGCCGCCACGTTCGGGCCGCAGGATGTCCTGGGCGTCGCTGAACTCCTCGTGGCTGACCACGGACAGCGCGTGCACGGGGAGTACGTGGGAGGGGTGGATGCAGGTCTTGCCCAGCAGGCCGTTGGCGCGGTCCAGGGAGATCTCCCGCAGCAGACCGTCCATGGCGTGCGCGATCAGCTTCTGCCGCAGTTCGACGGCCTGTACCTCCAGGAAGGGGCTCTGCCGCAGTTGCGGTTTGAACATCCTCTCCTGGACGCGGAAGTACTCCCACACCGGTCCGGTCACGGTGAATCCGGTGCCGTCGGCCCGGGCGAGCATGTTCACCACGTCGGCGATCACGGAGGCGACGATCTGGACGTCGTACGCCGTCATGTCGGGGCCCCTGCGCAGCCCGTAGGAGGAGCAGAAGTCGGTCACGCCGAGACGCAGGGCGAGCACGCGGTCGCGGTACTTGTCGACGGCGCGGAAGATGCCCTCCAGCGTCTGTACGCGGGACTCGCGGTACAGCAGGTCCGGGGACTCCAGTACGGGCATCGCGAAGAGCCTTCGGCCACTGGCGGCCTCGGCGGCGGCGAGCGCCTCCAGGAAGGCAATGCCCCGTTCCTCGGTGAATTTCGGCAGCACGAATCCGGACAGCAGCCGCGCGGCGGGGCCGAGTCGCCGTACGAGGTCGGGAATCTGCTCCGGGGTGCGGACCCGGACGAACAGGAGGGGGACGTCCGCGCTGGAACGTTCCGTCAGGTCCGTGAGCTGACGGACGAGGTTCTCCTCACCGACCGGTACGTCGGCGTCGTCGATCGAGTCCTCCAGGCACAGCACCATCGACACCACGCCGCTCGCGCTCTGCTTGAGGATGTCGTCGGCGAGTCTGGGCCGGGTGGCCGGGCTGTAGAGCGTGGCGCCCAGGGCCGCGGACAGCAGCCGGGCCGGGGAGTCCGCCGTGAAGGTGCAGGGCTCCTGATGAAAGAGGCGCTTTCGCACATCAGGGGCAATCTGTCCGAAATGACGCATTAAAACTCCCCCGTGGTGTCTGGGCGACCTGTGAACTGTCCAAAGGTGGCCGGTAATAGTACGTACGTATCCATGTCGGAGGTTCCCACCGGGCATGAATTCCAGGTAACCCGGGCATGACGGCGGCGGCGACCCGGGGTGAGCGGGGCCGACCCGTGTACCCGCCCCCGCATTGTCGTGACCAGGGCCGAGAGGGCAGGATGACGGCATGACGCACGCGATGCTGAAGGGGTCGAACGTCCCGCTGCAAGCCACCACGGTACGCGCCGTGCTGCGCTGGACCCCCGGGCAGGGGGTCCCCGACATCGACGCCTCCGCCTTGCTGCTGGGGCCGGACGACCGCGTGCGTTCCGACGAGGACTTCGTCTTCTACAACCAGCCCCGGCATCCCTCGGGCCAGGTCTGGCGGCTGGGCAAGAAGCGGGTCGCCGAGAGCCTGACCGACACGATCCAGACAGACCTCTCCGGGGTCGAGTCCTCGGTGGGCCGGATCCTGCTGGTCGCTTCGGCGGACGGCACCGCTTTCGACCGGGTCCACTCGCTGCGCATCCTGCTGTACGACGCCACGGCCGCCGACGCGGAACCTCTGGCGTACTTCGACGTCAAGCCGGAGACGGGCGAGGAGACGGCGCTCATCTGCGGCGAGCTCTACCGGCGCGGGGAAGGCTGGAAGTTCCGGGCACTGGGCGAGGGCTATTCGAACGGGCTCAAGGGTCTGGCGACCGACTTCGGCATCTCGGTGGACGAGTCGGAGGGGGCGGACGACCCCATCTCGGCCCCCAGGCCCGAACCGGCCGCGCCCACGCACGCGCCACCCACGCCCGCCCCGCCCACTCAGGCACCCGCTCCGGCCCGGTCCACGCCCGTCCCGCCGGCGGTCGGTCCCGACGAGCCGACCACCGTCCAGCCCCTCCAGCCCGTCCCGGAGATCTCACGGCCGCTGCCCCCGGAGCAGCCCGTGGGAGTGCCCGCGCAGCCCGCGTACGGCTATCCGCAGCAGCCGCCGACGGCACAGCCGGCCTACGGCTATCCGCAGCCGGCCGGACACCCTGGGTACGGGTATCCGCAGGCGCCCGCCGCTGCGGGGGTCACCGGCGCGCAGGCCGGCTACGGCTACCCGCCGCCGGTCGCCGGGACCCCCGACCCGGACTTCCGGCTGCCCCCGCAGGGGCCGCAGTTCGTCGGAAGGTAGACGCCCGGACGGTACGGGCGGGATCTCGGCGAACGGGTACGGGTACGGGTACGAACGGAGCCTCAGCGCTCCGCCTTGCTCTTGTGCCCCCGGCCCCACTGCAGGCCCCACCCGTACAGACGGTCCAGCTCTCCCTGGAAGCCGTACACGAACTTCACCTCGCGGCGGACGAAGATCTCGCCCTTGATGTTCTCGATCATCACCACGGCACAGGACCGGGCCTGCGGATGGCGCTCGTCGAGGCCTATCTCGATGCGGGGGCCGTTGCTCGGGTAGAGCGTGACGATGGCGTGCGTCCGGTCGAAGGCCGGGGTCTGGTCGTAGATGTAGGCGAAGACCAGGAGGCGTTTGATGGCGTCCTTGTGGTCGAGGTTGACGTAGATCGTCTCGCCGGAGGCCGAGCCGAAGCGGTCGTCGCCGCTGAGCTTGACGTACGGCGCGGCGTTGGCGTCCCCCAGGAAGCCGCCGAGCGGCTGGACGACCCCGCGGGTGCCGTCCTGGAGCTCGTAGAGGCAGCCGAGGTCGAGGTCGACGTTGACCATGCTCTGACTGTGACCGACGACCTCGGGGGGCTTGAGCGCCTTGAAGGGGTGCCGCAGCAGGCTCTCGCGCTGCACGCCCCTGATGTCCGACGTGCGCATCCGCCAGCTGAGGTTGATGCGGAGATGACCGGTGGCCGCGCCCTGTTTGGACAGGGAGACCTGGCTGTGCCGTTTGGTCAGCTGGATGGTGTTGGTCGCCGCGCTGCCCGAGTCGAACTCGGCCTCGCGTCCTCGCCACAGACCGTCCAAGAAGCCCATTCCCGCCCCCACCTTCACTCGACCGCCGTGACCGCCGACGGGGCGGCCCCGAGGAGTCGTCCTCGTAGGCCGCCCCGCACAGAGCGTTCCTCAACCGGGCCGTGTTCACACCGAAGGAGCAGGCGCACCGGGGGCGAACCGGCTCCGGTGACAGCAGGGTTTCACACCCCGGAGGAGACCTCCGCCTTCGCCTTGCCGCCGTCGCCCCCGGCCGCGGCGAGCCGCTTGTTACGGCGTACGGAGGACAGGAAGGAGGCGCCGATCAGGATCACGCCGATGGAGCCGGTGATGAGCTCGTGGATCTCGTACTGGATGGTGACCAGGAGGATGACGGCGAGGGCGCCGATGGCGTAGTGCGCGCCGTGCTCCAGGTAGACGTAGTCGTCGAGGGTGCCCTGACGGACCAGGTAGATGGTCAGGGACCGGACGTACATGGCGCCGATGCCGAGGCCCAGGGCCATCAGGACGATGTCGTTGGTCACGGCGAAGGCGCCGATGACGCCGTCGAAGGAGAACGACGCGTCCAGGACCTCCAGGTAGAGGAACATGAAGAACGCCGCCTTGCCGGCCAGCTTGACGGCCGACTTGGGCTTGCCGGCCCGCTCGGCCTGCTCCTCGGCCTCGTGCTCGCGCTCCTCCTCCTCTTCGAGTTTCTCCTCGAAGAAGCCGGAGAGACCGCCGACGACCAAGTAGGTGATCAGGCCGGCGATACCGGCGAGCAGGACCGTCTCAGCCTTGTCCGCGTGGGTGCCGCCGTGCTGGTGGGCGTGGGCGCCGAAGGTGATGGCGGAGACCAGCAGCACGACCAGGGCGATGCAGACCGACAGCATGTCGACCTTGCCGAGCTTGGCCAGCGGGCGCTCCAGCCAGCCGAGCCACTTGATGTCGCGGTCCTCGAAGATGAAGTCGAGGAAGATCATGAGGAGGAACATGCCACCGAAGGCGGCGATCGACGGATGGGCGTCCGTCACCAGCTCCTGATAGCGGTCCTTGTCGGTGAGCGCGAGGTCGACGGCCTCGATCGGCCCGAGCGACGCGCTGACCGCCACGATCACGACCGGGAAGACCAGGCGCATACCGAAGACGGCGATCAGGATGCCGATGGTGAGAAAGATCTTCTGCCAGAAGGCATTCATCTTCTTCAGGATCCCGGCGTTGACCACCGCGTTGTCGAAGGACAGCGAGATCTCCAGGACGGACAGGATCGCCACGATGCCGAAAGCGGTCCACCCCCCGTAGAAGATCGCGGCCACCAGGCCGAGCGCGGTGACCGCGAACGACCACCCGAAGGTTTTCAGAACCACTGGCTACCCAATCGTGTGTGTACGGGGCTCCCCCGCGCCGTACGCGGCTTTACGAAACGCTGACCCCGAAGTCTAGAGCGATGCCCCGGAGGCCCGACGCGTACCCCTGCCCCACCGCACGGAACTTCCACTCGCCCTGGTAGCGGTAGAGCTCACCGAAGATCATCGCGGTCTCCGTGGAGGCGTCCTCGCTGAGGTCGTAGCGGGCCAGTTCCTGGCCGTCGGCCTGGTTGACGACACGGATGAAGGCGTTGCTGACCTGGCCGAAGGTCTGGCCACGCTCGTCGGCCATGTGGATCGAGACCGGGAAGACGATCTTGTCGCACCGGGCGGGCACCGCGGAGAGGTCGATCAGCACCGACTCGTCGTCACCGTCGCCCTCGCCGGTGAGATTGTCACCGGTGTGCTCGATGGAGCCGTCCGGGCTCTTGAGCTGGTTGTAGAAGATGAACCACTCGTCGCCGAGCACCCGGCCGCCGCCGCACGCCAGTGCGCTGGCGTCGAGGTCGAAGGGTGCTCCGGTGGTGGAACGCGCGTCCCAGCCGAGCCCGACCAGTACCTGTGTGAGGTTCGGTGCGGCCTTGGACAGGGAGACGTTGCCTCCCTTGGCAAGCGTGACGCCCATGGTGATCCCTCCCCGGATGATGGTTCTCGGGTTTCCTGCACGTCCGGCGCCGCACGTAAACCGTGCGGCGCCGGACGGTCGAGGCCGTCGCCTCGGACGTGTGGGTGACTCAGACGTTCACGCCGAAGTCCTGCGCGATGCCGCGCAGCCCGGAGGCGTAGCCCTGGCCGATGGCGCGGAACTTCCACTCCGCACCGTGCCGGTACAGCTCACCGAAGACCATGGCGGTCTCCGTGGAGGCGTCCTCGCTCAGGTCGTAACGGGCGATCTCGGCGCCGCCGGCCTGGTTGACGACGCGGATGAACGCGTTGCGCACCTGGCCGAAGGACTGCTGGCGGTTCTCGGCGTCGTAGATCGAGACCGGGAAGACGACCTTCTCGACGTCGGCGGGGACTCCGGCGAGGTCGATCTTGATCTGCTCGTCGTCGCCCTCGCCCTCACCGGTGAGGTTGTCGCCGGTGTGCTCGACCGATCCGTCCGGGCTCTTCAGGTTGTTGAAGAAGATGAAGTGCGCGTCGCTGGCGACCTTGCCGCCGCTGTTCAGCAGCATCGCGCTGGCGTCGAGGTCGAAGTCGGTACCGGTCGTGGTGCGGATGTCCCACCCCAGACCGACGATGACCGCGGTCAGGCCGGGGGCCTCCTTGGTCAGCGAAACGTTGCCGCCCTTGCTGAGGCTGACTCCCACGAGTCCTCCATTGGTGTCCTGGGGCGGGGAGCCCCGAAGTGCGTTGGATGTCGAGTGCCGGATGTCTTGCGTGGATACCGGATCAACGAGTCGATCCTAGTGACGGGTTCCCGTTCACCGCAGTCCCTGGAAGCGACGAATCACACGGTGTCGATCACGCGCCGATCACGCGCCGGTCGTCGTGCCGGCCCACAGGGCCTGCCACAGCGCCTGCCACAGGGTCGGCCGAGGACCCGTCACAGGGTCGGCCGAGGACCCGTCACAGGGTCGGCCGAGGACCCGTCACAGGGTCGGCCAAGGGCCTGTCACAGGGCGTCGAGCGCCTTCACGTACTCGGTCAGGTCACGGGCGTCCGGCAGGCCGTTGACGACCGTCCAGCGCACGATGCCCTCCCGGTCGATGACGAAGGTCCCGCGGACGGCGCAGCCCTTGCCCTCGTCGAAGACGCCGTACGCGCTCGAGACGCTGCCGTGCGGCCAGAAGTCGGACAGCAGCGGGTACTCCAGGCCCTCCTGCTCGGCGAAGACGCGCAGCGTGTGGATGGAGTCGTTGGAGACGGCGAGCACCTGGGTGTCACGGTCGGAGAACTGCGGCAGGTTGTCGCGCACCTCGCACAGCTCCCCGGTGCACACGCCGGTGAAGGCGAACGGGTAGAAGAGCAGCACGACGTTCTTCCGGCCATGGAAGTCGGACAGCCGGACGGTCGCGCCGTGGTTGTCCTTCAGTTCGAAGTCGGGGGCCTTGTCGCCGACCTGGATCGCCATGTCCTGTTCGTCCCTTCGTAGGGTGGTTCGCTGGAACCACCCTACGCAGGGATCATCGCGGACCCGCGTACGGGCCGACGGCGGTCGGCCCGTACGGGGGTCCGGTGCGGTGCGGAGCCTGGCCGGCTACCGCTTGGACTTGGCGGCCTTGGGCGTCGCCAGTCGGCTGCCGCTCCAGTCCTTTCCGACGCTGACGCTCTTGGCCGCCGTCAGTCCGGCGGTCGTCGCGGCTTCCGAAATGTCGCTGGCCTCGACGTACCCCGAACGGCCGGTCTTCGGCGTGAGGAGCAGGATCGCCCCGCCCTCTTCGATGTACGTGGTGGCATCCACCAGCGCATCCGTCAGGTCGCCGTCGTCGTCACGGAACCACAGCACGACGGCGTCGGCCACGTCCTCGTAGTCCTCGTCCACCAGCTCGCCCTCGACGGCGCCCTCAATGGCCTCGCGGAGCTCCTGGTCGACGTCGTCGTCGTAGCCGATCTCCTGGACCACCTGCCCGGGCTGGAACCCCAGCCTGACGGCAGGGTTCGTCCGCTCCTCCGCGTGGTCCGCGGTCGCGCTCACGGGTTGCCTCCTGATCATGTCTTGGTGAATATCTCAGCCACGCGCGTGCGCGAAGCATTGGCCGTAGTCCACACGGACGGGACGGATCGCGCAAGTACCCGGCGACTGGGACCGTCGAAACGGTGACGATCCCGGCGGTGTCGCCGCAACTCCAGCCATGCCGTCCAGACCGAAGGTGACGTACACCACACCTATCTGCCCCGTTTGCGTATTTGGGAACCATGTGTGGGTACGAGACTCGAATGAACGTGCCCCCGATCCCATGGGGAGATCGGTTACCCCACGGTACAGATGACGTTTGCCCGCGCGAGGTCCACGATGGGGAATCGGCGGGGAATCGGCGCGACACCCGGCAAAGTTGCCCTCTGACAGCGAAGGAACAGCGTGGCTTCCGCATCCGATCGCAGTGATCGCAATCCGATCATCATTGGCGGCCTTCCGAGTCAGGTTCCTGACTTCGATCCCGAGGAGACCCAGGAGTGGCTCGACTCCCTCGACGCCGCCGTCGACGCGCGCGGCCGGGAGCGGGCCCGCTTCCTGATGCTGCGGCTGATCGAGCGGGCCCGCGAGAAGCGCGTGGCCGTGCCCGAGATGCGCAGCACGGACTACGTCAACACCATCC
This sequence comes from Streptomyces sp. NPDC017225, assembly GCF_044331465.1. Lineage (NCBI taxonomy): Bacteria > Bacillati > Actinomycetota > Actinomycetes > Kitasatosporales > Streptomycetaceae > Streptomyces > Streptomyces sp. NPDC017225. The sequence goes on from NZ_JBIRNE010000003.1 coordinate 487,101, forward strand.
CGACCAAGAGCGAGCCGTTCTTCCCCGGCAACGAGGAGATCGAACGCAAGATCCTCAACGCCACCCGCTGGAACGCCGCCGTGATGGTCTCCCGCGCGCAGCGGCCCGGCATCGGCGTCGGCGGCCACATCGCGACCTTCGCCTCCTCGGCGTCCCTGTACGACGTGGGCTTCAACCACTTCTTCCGCGGCAAGGACGAGGGCGACGGCGGCGACCAGGTCTTCTTCCAGGGGCACGCCTCGCCCGGCATCTACGCGCGCGCGTACCTGCTGGACCGGCTGACCGAGCGGCACCTGGACGGCTTCCGGCAGGAGAAGTCCGCGGCGCCGCACGCCCTGTCGTCGTACCCGCATCCACGGTCGATGCCGGACTTCTGGGAGTTCCCGACGGTCTCGATGGGCCTCGGGCCGATCGGCGCGATCTACCAGGCGCGGATGAACCGCTACATGCACGCGCGCGGGATCGCGGACACGTCGAGGTCGCACGTGTGGGCCTATCTCGGCGACGGCGAGATGGACGAGCCGGAGTCGCTGGGCCAGCTGTCCATCGCCGCCCGCGAGGGCCTGGACAACCTGACCTTCGTCGTCAACTGCAACCTCCAGCGCCTCGACGGCCCCGTGCGCGGCAACGGGAAGATCATCCAGGAGCTGGAGTCGGTCTTCCGGGGCGCCGGCTGGAACGTGATCAAGCTCGTGTGGGACCGCACCTGGGACCCGCTGCTCGCGCAGGACCGCGACGGTGTGCTGGTCAACCGGATGAACACGACGCCGGACGGCCAGTTCCAGACGTATGCCACCGAGTCCGGCGCCTACATCCGCGACCACTTCTTCGGCGACGACCACCGGCTGCGCGCGATGGTCGAGAACATGACCGACGACCAGATCCTGCACCTGGGCCGCGGCGGACACGACCACCGGAAGATCTACGCCGCGTACAAGGCGGCCCTGGAGCACAAGGGCCAGCCGACGGTCATCCTCGCCAAGACGATCAAGGGCTGGACGCTGGGCCCGAACTTCGAGGGCCGCAACGCCACGCACCAGATGAAGAAGCTGACGGTCGACGACCTCAAGCGCTTCCGCGACCGGCTGCACCTGCCGATCTCGGACCGGGAGCTGGAGTCCGGCCCGCCGCCGTACTACCACCCCGGCCGGGACACCGAGGAGATGCAGTACATGCACGACCGGCGCCTGGGCTGCGGCGGGTACGTCCCGACCCGGGTCGTACGGTCGAAGCCGCTCGCCCTGCCGGACGACAAGACGTACGCGACCGTGAAGAAGGGGTCGGGCCAGCAGTCCATCGCGACGACGATGGCCTTCGTGCGGCTACTGAAGGACCTCATGCGGGACAAGGAGATCGGCAAGCGGTTCGTGCTGATCGCGCCGGACGAGTACCGCACGTTCGGCATGGACTCGTTCTTCCCGAGTGCGAAGATCTACAACCCGCTCGGGCAGCAGTACGAGTCCGTGGACCGCGATCTGCTGCTCGCCTACAAGGAGGCGCCGACCGGGCAGATGCTGCACGACGGCATCTCCGAGGCCGGCTGCACGGCCTCGCTGATCGCGGCCGGATCGGCGTACGCCACGCACGGCGAACCGCTCATCCCGGTCTACGTCTTCTACTCGATGTTCGGTTTCCAGCGCACCGGTGACCAGTTCTGGCAGATGGGCGACCAGTTGTCGCGCGGTTTCGTGCTGGGCGCGACCGCGGGCCGTACGACGCTGACCGGTGAGGGCCTCCAGCACGCGGACGGCCACTCCCAGCTGCTGGCGTCCACCAACCCGGCGTGCGTCGCGTACGACCCCGCCTTCGGCTTCGAGATCGCGCACATCGTCCAGGACGGTCTGCGCCGGATGTACGGCGGGGACGAGCGGCACCCGCACGGCGAGGACGTCTTCTACTACCTCACCGTCTACAACGAGCCGATCCAGCACCCGGCCGAGCCCGACAACGTGGACGTCGAGGGCATCCTCAAGGGCGTGTACCGCTTCAGCGAGGGGACCTCCGGTTCCCTCCCGGCGCAGATCATGGCGTCCGGGGTCGCGGTGCCGTGGGCGGTCGAGGCCCAGCGGATCCTCGCGGAGGAGTGGAACGTGCGCGCCGACGTCTGGTCGGCGACCTCCTGGAACGAGCTGCGGCGCGAGGCGGTGGCGTGCGAGGAGCACAACCTGCTGCATCCCGAGGAGGAGCAGCAGGTGCCGTACGTGACGCGGAAGCTGGCCGGGGCGCAGGGGCCGTTCGTGGCCGTGTCCGACTGGATGAGGTCGGTTCCGGACCAGATCGCGCGCTGGGTGCCGGGGACGTACCAGTCGCTGGGCGCGGACGGGTTCGGCTTCGCGGACACGCGCGGTGCGGCGCGGCGCTTCTTCCACATCGACGCGCAGTCGATCGTGGTGGGGGTGCTGACGGAGCTGGCGCGGGAGGGGAAGGTCGACCGGTCGGTGCTGAAGCAGGCGATCGACCGGTACCGGCTGCTGGAAGTCGCGGCGGCGGATCCGGGGGTCGCGGGTGGCGACGCGTAGCGCGTGAGCGGTTGCGCGAGGGGCGGTGGGGCTGCGGCTCCGCCGCCCCTCAGGGTCTGTCCCCCCGGGGCTCTCGCGGTGCGGGCCCCGGGGCTCTCGCGGTGCGGGCTGCGGAGTGCTCGCGGTGCGGGCCGCGGGTGTGGCGGTCGCGGCACGGAACATCCGGTCGCCGGGTGACGGAGCGAGACGGTTGTTGTCGTTCACGCCGACGTCGACCCCGAAGCGGCCTTGACCTCGACTTTGCTTGAGGTCCTAGCGTGCTCGCATCATCAGCCGTTCCCGAGGGAGCAACACGCATGACGACCCGACCCATGTCCGACGCCGAACTCGCCGCGCAACCCTCCGGGTACTGGACCGGATTGGCCTATGAGGCCGTCATTTCGTTCGTCCGGGCCCGGCAGGCCGAACTGGGCTTCACCCAGCCCCAGTTCTGGCTGTTGCGCAACCTGTCGGACAACGACCTCTCACCCGACGGCCGCGGCATGACCGTCCTCGAACTCCAGCAGGCCATGAGCTCGTACCTCAGGCCCGAGGACGACCTGGGGGCGGAGGCGGAAGTCCTGCTGGAGCGCGGTTGGCTGACCCGCGACACCGGGGGGCGGCTGTGGATCACCGCGTCGGGCGAGGAGGCTCGCGCGAGCCTCCAGCAGCACACCCCCGCCATCCGGGACCACATCCACCGGGGCATCGACGACGCCGATTACGTCACGACGCTGAAAGTCCTCCAGCGGATGATCCGGAACACCGGCGGTTCCCCGGCCCAGGCGGGTGCGGTGGCTGTCAGAGCACGCCGTAGCCCGAGGCCGTCGCTCCGAGGAGCCCGATGACCGCCAGGACCGTGTCGATGATGCCCAGGACCAGGGCGACCACGGCCGGTACCGGGCGGGATCCCGCCCAGCTTCGGCCCATGGCGAGCCAGCCGCAGACGATCGCGACGGGGCCGAGGACGATCCCCAGCACGAAGAACCCGGCGACCGCGCAGATGACTCCGACGATTGCGAGCGTCGCGCGATCCGGCCCGGTCCGTGACCACGTCCGGCCACGTGAGCGGGGGTGCCTGCGCGATCCTTGTCCGAAGCTCGCCATCATCAACTCCCTGAACTCTTCGTGAAGTTCGGGTACCCCTCTGCGGCGCCTTATGCCTGCCGCGAACGGCTGCCTGCGCGCTGCCCCCCTCCAGCAGCGCGCCGCAGCCTCTCACCCTCCGTGCCCTGCGGAGGACTTGACCCACTGTGACCTGCGAGGTCCGCACCAGGGGAGGGTTCTCCGGCCCTGTCACCCGGATAGGCGAACAGGGCCGGAGAAGGAAGGAGTGCCGGGCCTGGTGGCCCGGCACTCCGTCGCGCGCTCTCCGTCGCGCGCTCTCCGTCAGATGTGGCCCACTCCCGCGCCGGCCTCCGCGTTCTCACCGCGCTTGGTGAGCAACGCGACCAGCACGGCCACGGCCGCGACGCCGGCGGCGACGAGCGACGCCAGGCTCATGCCCGACAGGAAGGTGTCGTGCGCGACCTCCGTGACCTTCGCGGCCAGCGGCTCCGGCATGCCCTCGGTCACCGGCGCCACGCCGACCTGGACCGCCTCGGAGGCCTGGCCCAGCTGCTCCGGCGTCAGTTCCGGAAGGCCCGAGTCCGCCCAGTTGCCCGCCAGGTCGCTGTCGACCTTGGAGGCCATCACGGCGCCCAGCACGGCCGTACCGAGGCTGCCGCCGATCTGCATCGCCGCCTGCTGGAGACCACCGGCGACACCGGAGAGCTCCATCGGGGCGTTGCCGACGATGACCTCGGTGGCACCGACCATCACGGGCGCGAGGCCCAGGCCCAGCAGGGCGAACCACAGCGACATGAGACCGCTGCCGGTGTCCGTCTCCAGGGTGGACATGCCGTACATGGCGAGCGCGGTGAACGCCATGCCTCCCGCGAGCGGGATGCGCGGACCGACCTTGGTGATCATCACGCCCGCCAGCGGCGAGCCGACGATCATCATGCCGGTGAGCGGCAGCAGGTGCAGGCCGGCGTCGATCGGGCTCATGCCGTGCACGTTCTGGAGGTAGAACGTCACGAAGAACAGGCCGCCCATGAAGGCGATGGCCATCATGACCATCAGCACCACACCGGCCGACAGCGGCACCGAACGGAACAGCGCCATCGGGATCAGCGGTTCCCTGACCCTCGTCTCCCAGAAGGCGAAGAGCCCGAAGCCCGCGACGGCGACGGCGAGGAACAGCCATGTCACGCCGTCGCCCCAGCCCCACTCGGGAGCCTTGATGAGCGCCCAGACCAGGCAGAACATCGCGGTGGAGAGCAGCGCGATGCCCAGGACGTCGAAGGAGCGCGGGGCGTTCTCCGCGCGGTGGTCCAGCAGGATCATGATGCCGAGGACGACGGCGAGGATGCCCACCGGCACGTTGATGAAGAACACGGACTGCCAGTTGACGTGCTCGACCAGCACGCCGCCGAGGATCGGGCCGCCCGCGGTGGAGGCGCCGATGACCATGCCCCAGATGCCGATGGCCATGTTGAGCTTCTCGGCCGGGAAGGTGGCCCGCAGCAGGCCGAGCGCGGCCGGCATCAGCAGCGCGCCGAACAGTCCCTGGAGTACGCGGAAGACGACGACCAGCGGGATGGTGTCGGACAGGCCGATGGCACCGGAGGCGGCGGCGAAGCCGACCACCCCGATGAGGAAGGTCTGCCGGTGTCCGAAGCGGTCACCGAGCTTGCCCGCGGTGATCAGGGAGACCGCGAGGGCGAGGAAGTAGGCGTTGGTGATCCACTGGACGTCGGCGAAACTGGCCTTCAGGTCGCTCTGGATGGCCGGGTTGGCGATGGCGACGATGGTGCCGTCGAGGGCCACCATCATGACCCCTACAGCGACGGTGAAGAGCGTGAGCCACGGGTGACCGCGCAGTCCGCTGGCAGGTGCCGGGCCGGACGGCCCGGACGACGCTCCCCCGTCCTCCGATCCCGTCTTGTCGATGGTGGTCTGACTAGTCATACATTCGAGGCTAATGACAGTCACTGCCAGTTGACAAACCATTTCACCGGTCGGTAACTGACATGACATCCACCTTTAGCCTGAACTGCGGAAACACAGCGAAACGGCAGCGCGGCGACACACCGCGGCCGATGCGAGGAGCGAACCTCTTGAACATGGCGGACACGGCCGGCCCACCGGGACTGCGCGAACGCAAGAAGCAGCGCACCCGGGAGACGTTGCTGCGGTCCGCCCTCGAGCTGTTCACCGAGCGGGGCTACGAGGAGACGACCGTCGACGACATCGCCGAGACGGCCGATGTCTCCCAGCGCACCTTCTTCCGCTACTTCGCCAGCAAGGAGGAGGCGGCCTTCTTCGTGTCGCGGCTCGCGGAGGCGCACTTCGTCGACGCGGTACGCCGCCGCCCGCCCGGCGAGGCGCCGCTGGTCACCCTGCGCCGGGCGCTCGTGGAGAGCTGGAGCACCATCGGCGAGGCCGTCGAGCAGCTGGTCCCGCTCGAGCTGCACATGCGCTTCTACCGGGTGATCGAGTCGACGCCCGCGCTCCTCGCCGCCCATCTGCGGCGCGCGACGGAGCTGGAGGAGGAGATCGCCCGCGTCATCGCCGACCGCGAGAACCTCGACGTGGAGACGGACCCGCGGCCCCGTGTGGTCGTCGCCGTCTTCGGAGCGGTGATGCGGGTGACCGAGCGGATCTGGTCGGCGCGAAACGACGCGGGACTCGCGGTGCTGCGCGACCTGACCTCCTCCTACCTCGACCAGGTGGGGCCCGCGCTCACCGATGACTGGCGGAGCGGGCCGGGGACCGAGCGGGCCGGACGGGTGGAACCAACCCCGCAGCACATGATCGAAACGTGATCCGCGTCACTGGATTCACGCGAGACCGTGCCGTTCTCCTAGTGTGTCCTCCCAGTGACTTCCTTCGACACCTCCCCGCAACTGAACGCCTGGCGAGCACTGCTCGCACTGGCCGTGGTGTTCGTGATGCTGGCGACCACCGGGTGGACCGCCCTGCGCAACCAGCGGGGGCCCACGGCCCTCGAAGCGTCGGTCACGGCCTGGGAGCACGGCCGGATCGACGGGCGCGGGCTGCCGGACGCGCAGGCGGCCCCCACCCGGCTGGCCCGCTTCTTCGCCTCGCTCGCCCAGTGGCAGCGCGAGAGCCTGGCCCGCCGCTATCCCCTCGCCGTCGGCAACATGAACGGCGCCCCCGTCGAGCTCCGCTACCTCGCCAACCGCGCGGCACTGCGCAAGGCACGCGCGGCGGAGCGACTACGCATGCACGACAAGCGGCTGTCCCTGTCCGGGCAGCGCGAGGCGGGCCGGCGCGCGCACCACTACGAGTCGCTGCTGAACCCCGCCCGCCACGTCCTCGCCTTCGACCCGGCGGGCTCGGGCAAGGTCGCCGAGGTCTTCGGGAATTTGGACCGCGCCGACCGCGTGTCCGTCGTCGTGCCCGGCGTGGACACCGATCTCCTCACCTTCCAGCGCAGCGACCGCAAGTACGCGGCGCCCGTCGGCATGGCCGAGTCGCTGCACGCCGCCGAGCGCCGGGTGAGCCCGGACACACGTACGGCCGTGATCGCCTGGGCGGACTACACCTCCCCCGACGGCCTCGGCATGGAGGCGGCCACCGCGAACCGCGCCGAGCACGGGGCCGTCCGGCTGAACGCGCTGGTGCGGGCACTGCCCGGCCGGGCCCCCGTCTCGCTGTTCTGCCACAGCTACGGCTCGGTGGTGTGCGGCCTCGCCGCCGACAGGCTGCCCGCCCGGGTGACCGACATAGCGGTGGCCGGCAGCCCCGGCATGCGCGCCGAGAAGGCCACCCATCTGCGCACCTCCGCCCATGTGTGGGCGATGCGGGACGCCGACGACTGGATCCAGGACGTGCCCTACCTGGAGGTCGGCGGCCTCGGACACGGCGCCGACCCGGTGTCCGCGGCGTTCGGGGCGCGGGTGCTGTCCGCGCGGGGCGCCGAGGGCCACAGCGGCTACTTCGTACCGGGTACGGAGAGCCTGCGGAACTTCGCGGAGATCGGCGTTGGCGCATACCGCACGGTCGCCTGCGCCGCGGAAGATGACACATGCCGGGCGGGTTTGTCCGCGGCGGCGACCGCCGGACGCGCGTAGAGGCGCAGAAACTCCGGTTTGCACGGGGAGGGGACGGAAGAGCTCGTGCCGCATACGATGAGCCGTATGGGTGACGTACTGGCCGGATTTCATGCCGCCTGGGAGTTCGAGTCCGACTCCGTGCTCATCCGTTACGAACGGGGGATCCGAACGCCCAAGCTTTTCCAGGCCCTGGGGGAACGCCGTGTCCCGCTGGAGGCGATCGCCGGGGTGACGCTCACGCCCGGCAGGCGGGGCACCGTCGTGCTGCGCGTCGAGCCGCGTCCGGGCGCCGATCCGCTGATGGAGGCGGCGGCCGGACAGCTGAAGGAGGGGTGCGACCCGTATCGGCTGGTGCTGCCCGCCGAGCGGGAGACGCTCGCGGAGTACTACGCCGACGAGCTGCGGGCGCTGCTGACCGAGACCGGCAAGACCGAGCGGTACCTGGTGGCGGCGCCCGAGGCGCCGCTGCACTTCAAGGCGTACGACGGTAAGGCGTCCTTCGACGGGACGTCGGTGGCGTTCCGGTGGTTCTGGACGGGCGCGTCGTCGGCGAAGTGGAAGGCCGGCGACCAGAGCTTCCCCGTCGCCGGTCTGGGTGGAGTGGAGTGGCGCTCCCCCGAGGTGTTCGACGGGTATCTGCGGCTGCTGCCGCGGGACGGGACGCCGGCCGTTCCCCAGGCCGACCAGGATCCGTCGGCGGTCGTGTTCGGACTCGGATACGGGCCCGTGCACGAGTCACTGCCGTTCGCCGCGGCGGTGCTGGCGGCGGTGCGGGAGCGCGGCTCCGCGGTGCCGGTGCCGGTTCCGGCTCCCCGGCGCGACCCCGCGGACATCGCCGAGCGGATCCGGCACCTCGGGGAGCTGCATCAGGCGGGGCTGGTGACGGACGAGGAGTTCTCCTCGAAGAAGGCGGAGTTGCTGGCGGAGCTCTAGGCTTTCGCGTCCGCCGAGTCCGGTGTCGTCGCGGGGCGCTCCCCTACTCGCGCCCGGCGGAAGTGAACGCCATGTCCGCGTACCGGTTGCCCGCTACCTTCCCGGCGATCGGCTCCAGCAGGGTCAGCTCCTCCTCCGTCAGGACGATCCTCGTCGCCGCCGTGTTCTCCTCCACCCGGCCCGGCTTCCGGGTGCCCGGGATCGGGATCACCGCGAGGTCGTGCGCCCGCGCCCGCTGCTGCGCCCAGGCCAGGGCGATCTGGCCGAGGGTGGCGTCGTGGGCGTCGGCGACCGTGCGGACCGGGTCGAGGAGGGCCGCGTTGGCCGCCGCGTTGTCACCGGTGAAGCGGGGCTGCTGGCGGCGGAAGTCGCCGGCCGTGAGGTCCTGGTCGGCGTCGGTGAAGGCGCCCGTGAGGAAACCCCGGCCGAGCGGGGAGTACGGGACGAGGGCCACGCCCAGTTCCCGGGCGGCCGGCACCACACCCGCCTCGATGTCCCGGCTGAACAGCGACCACTCCGACTGCACGGCGGCGATCGGATGCACCGCCCGGGCGGCCCGCAGCTCCTCGCCCGTCACCTCGCTCAGCCCGAGGTGTTCGACCTTGCCCTCGCGGACGAGGTCGGCCATGACGGCGACGGTCTCCTCGATCGGCACGCGCACGTCGCGCCGGTGCATGTAGTAGAGGTCGATCACGTCGACGTCCAGGCGGCGCAGGCTCGCCTCGACCGCCTGGCGGATGTACGGCGGGTCGTTGCGGATGATCCGCTTCGTGGGCTCGTCCGGCGGGATGGCCAGGCCGAACTTGGTCGCGATGACGACCTCGTCGCGGTGGGCCTTGAAGAACGGCGACAGGAACCGCTCGTTCTCGCCGGCGCCGTACGCGTCGGCCGTGTCGTAGAGCGTGACGCCCAGCTCCAGCGCCCGTTCCAGGGTCGCCCGTGACGCGTCGGCGTCCGAGGGGCCGTATCCGAAACTCATGCCCATGCAGCCCAGCCCCTGGACGCCCACCTCGGGGCCGTCGTCGCCGAGCCGTACCGCCGGGATCCTGCTGTCGGTCATCGAGTCCTCTCCCCTTCACCGGCGCGTTCGGCGTCGCCGTAGAAGCTGATCTTCCGGTCGAGTACGGCGAGGGTGTCCTGGAGCTCGCCGATCCTCGTCAGCACGTCGCGGCGGGTGGCCTCCAGGAGTTCCCGCCGGTCGAGGTAGGTGCCCTCGCCCTCGCGCACCAGCTCCGCGTACCGGACCATGTCGGCGACCGGCATGCCGGTCAGGCGGAGCTTGCCGACGAAGTCGAGCCAGTCCAGGTCGCGGTTGTTGTAGCGGCGCTGCCCGGTGTGCGAGCGGTCGATGTGGGACATCAGGCCGATCCGCTCGTACCAGCGCAGCGTGTGGGCCGTCAGTCCGCTGAAGGCGACGACCTCGCTGATGGTGTAGTGGTCCTGCCCGTCGGGGCGCGGGTGGCGCCGGGGCGGGGCGGAGCAGGTGTCTGTTCTGGTGGCGTTCGGCGCGATGGTCTCGGCCGCGGTCTGCATCACCGTCATGTGCTCCACGCTATGGCCTTGGAGTGCGCTCCAAGCAAGCGCGCCCGGCGGGAAGACGACGCGATCGCGGGCGCCCGGTGGTTAGCATGCCCGGCATGACCCTCGTACGCCGTGCGCTGCCCGAGGACGCGGAGGAAGTACTGCGTCTGCGTCAGGTGATGATCGACTCGGTGGCCCGGTCCGACCCCTCCACCGAGTGGCACGCCGAGTCCCTGCCCGTCCTGCGCGGCAGGCTGGCCGGTCCGGACGGCACCTTCGCGGCGTTCGTCGTGGACCATCCACAGCGGCCGGGGGCCCTTGCGGCGCTGGTGGCCGGCACGCTCGACTACCGCATCGGCGGCGCCCGCAACCCGCTCGGCGTCGACGGCTACGTGTTCAGCGTCGCCACCGACCCGGACGCGCGCCGGCGCGGCTACGCGCGCGCCCGCATGGAGGCCCTGCTGGAGTGGTTTGGCGAGCGCGGAGCCCGGCGAGTGCGCCTCACCGCCTCCTCGCGGGCCGAGCCGTTGTACGCCTCACTGGGCTTCCACCACAGGACGGACCCCTTGCTGGAGCTGACGCTCTGAGCACTTAGGCTCGGTGGCATGTCCTTGAAGAGCCTCGCGTTGATCGAGAACTGGCCGGTTCCCACCGCCGCGGCGGGTGTCGTACGCGCCGACGGCACGATCGTGGGAACCCACGGCCCCGTCGGGCAGCCGTTCCCCCTCGCCTCGGTCACCAAGCCGCTCGCGGCGTACGCGGCGCTCGTCGCGTACGAGGAGGGCGCGGTCGAACTGGACGAGCCGGCCGGGCCGACCGGTGCGACGGTGCGCCACCTGCTCGCGCACACCTCGGGTCTGGCCTTCGACGAGCACCGGGTGACCGCACCTCCCGGGGAGCGCCGGCTGTACTCCAACGCCGGTTTCGAGCAGCTCGGCGACCACATCGCGAAGGCGGCGGACATCCCGTTCGCCGAGTACGCGCGGCAGGCGGTGCTGGAGCCGCTGGGCATGACGAACACCACCCTCGACGGCTCCCCGGCCAAGGACGGGGTCTCGACGGTCGAGGACCTGCTGCGGTTCGCCGCCGAGGTGCAGGCGCCGCGCCTGCTGGACCCGCGCACGGTCGCCGAGGCGATGACCGTCCAGTATCCGGGCACAAAGGGCGTACTGCCCGGCTACGGGCACCAGAACCCCAACGACTGGGGCCTCGGCTTCGAGATCCGCGACTCCAAGTCCCCGCACTGGACGGGCTCTTCGTCCTCGCCGCGTACCTTCGGGCACTTCGGCCAGTCCGGTACGTTCCTGTGGATCGACCCGGATGCCCAGCTCGCCTGCGTGGCGCTCACCGACCGCGCCTTCGGCCCCTGGGCGGCCGAGGTCTGGCCGGCCTTCACGGACGCGGTGCTGGCGGAGCCGCGCGGCTGAGGCGGCACTCGAACCACACCGTCTTGCCCGGCCCGTCGGGACGCGGCGTGACGCCCCACCGGTCGGTCACCGCCGCCACGATCCCCAGCCCGCGCCCGCTGTCGCCGTGAGGATCGCCGGCGGTCCGGGCAGGCAGCTCCGCACAGCGGCCGGCGACCTCCACCCGCACCCCGCCGGGCTGGAGCAGAAAGCGGACACGGCAGCGGCGACCGGGCACATGCCGTACGACGTTGGCGACCAGCTCCGTGAGCGCCAGTTCGGCGGCGTCGGCCCACACAGGACCTGAACCCGTCTCGGTCGACGTGCCCCTCCAGCGCGACGGTCTACCTCGGCGAGTACCCGACCAAGGAACTGTCCACCGAGGTCACGCACAACATCACGATCGCCGAGTACCAGGAGGGCATCGACCCGGTCGACATCCTCTTCGGCAGCTGGATCAAGTGCGCCCAGAAGATCGCCCCGGGCGGCGCGGACGGAAGCTGGGGCGGCTGCGCCTGGGCGGCCGTGGACGTCACTGCCCTCTTCGCGGGCAAGATCCTCAGGCCCATCGCCGACGCCGTCACCGCTCTGGACGCTTCCGTCAGGACCGGCATCGGCTTCGGTGACGCGTGGAAGGGTCTGCGCACCATCGGTCTGACCGACGAAGCCATCGCCGGCATCGGAGCCAGAGCACTCCGGGAAATGGGGAACACGTGCAAGGTCAGTCGCACCGCACTGACCGCACGTGCCGGCGCAGGCTACTGCGCATGGCTGGAGTCGGGCGGACCTGGCAAGTGGATGCCCGAGACGGAGAACATGTCGCAGGCTGACCGTGCCTACGAGCAGTTGGTGACGAACGGGGTCCCCTCCGGCATCTCGTACAAGGTCCCCGCGGAGACGCCGAGCGGTTACGTGAAGTTCGACGGGTACCAGAACGGAACCCTTATCGACGCCAAGAACATCCACTACAAGGAAAGCTGGATCAACGGCGAAGGACGGCTCAAATTCCCCACGTCGGAGACAACTACCATGGTGAAGCAGGTGAAGGCTGCGAACGGCACACCCGTCGTGTGGTACATGTCCGACGAAAAGACCCGAGCCACCTTGGAACTATGGGCGCTCGACAACAACGTCAAGGGCATCAAGTTCGTGTTCAGACAAGGACAGGCGTAATGAGCTACAACCTGAGCCTCTACAGGTTCTCAGACGGCGAGTTGGCCCGACCCGACATGGACACGGTCCGGGCGGTCCTCTCGCCCGTCCGTGCCGAGCCCGAGAAGGTGAGCGACGGCGCAACGGAATACTGGATTCGTGCCGCCGACGGCAGCGAGGCCGAGGTGGGCGTCTTCGAACGCCTCATCAGTGTGGAAAATCCGCAGGCCGGTGACGTATGGAAGATCGTCGTCGAGCTGACGGACCAGCTCGGCGCAGGTATCCTCGTCCCCAACGGTACGTTCCTGTGCCCGGAGGACATGCGTGCGCACCTTCCTGAGGGAATGCAGAGCGATTCATCTTTCGTTCCGGCCATCACCCTCGAAGCCATCGAGAGGGTCGCAGGTCCATTCGTGGATCCATTGACCTGACGTCTCATTGACGCGGCAAGTGGACGGGCTTCTCGTCGTAGCTGGCCCGACCGTCTGCAGGCTCCGCCGAAGCCGAGTTGTACCGGTTTCGGCGGAGCCTGCCCACGTACGTCTCCCCGCACCGCTGTCCACTTCCCCGCGTCCGGCGTACGTGGAGCGTCGCGCCTGGGTGGCACCGCACCGACGCGCGTCCTGCCTCCCGCACTCCGGCCAGTACTCGGCGTCCGCCGGTGCTCATCGGCGGGAGGCGCGACGACGGCGCGTCAGTGTTCCCGGCTCCGGCTCCGACTTCAGCTCCGCTTGAGTGGTCGGACGACGCCTGCCGGGGGACGGTCCGGATCACACCGTGAGGGTGATCGCCTCGATCCACAACTTGTTGTCGTGGGTGCCGACATAGGTGAAGTTCAGCTCGTCCCCGGGCTTGTCGCAGGCCAGGTTGATCCAGGTGTCGTTGTGGACGTAGGAGGTGTGGCAGACGTTGCCGCGGCCACCGTCGACACTGAGGACGAACCCCATCATGTGCGGGACGTTCTTCTCGGTGCTGCCGACGTAGTTGTCGACGCCGTCGGCGACATTCGACCAGGGATCGCGGAAGCGACCCTCGCCCTCGGTCGACGCGGGGTCGGGGATGAAGGCGCCGCTGGATGTGCCCTTGGTCCCGGACGAGGCGGTGTTGACGGCCGTGATCGGCGACCCCCCGCCCGCGGTGCCCGCTGTCGCTCCGTCGCACGCGACGTCGGACCAGCCCTGGCCCGCCGTGTAGACCCGGTAGCAGATGTGCCGTCCGGTCGGGTCATCGGCGGCCAGTTGCCGGACGGCGGTCGCCGCGGTCCTCTCCGGCGCCTCGGTCTCCTTCTCCTCGGAGCCACCGCCCCCCGCCCCCGCCCCGGCACCGGCTCCCGCTTCGGCTCCGGCTCCGGCTCCCGCTTCGGCTCCGCCAGGCTGCTGGGTCCCGGCCGCGGCCGGGGGGAGGGCCGGGACGTCGGCGGTCGGGGCCTTCGGCGCCTCGGAGGTCGGTGAGGGGACGGGGGGCAGGTTGCTGACGCCGACTTCCTGGAGCTGTTCGGTGGCGGCGCTGCGGACCTGGGGCCTGTAGGAGATCCACAGCATCACGCAGGTGATCGCCAGCGCCATGGAGACACTGAGGCAGACCGCCAGCCAGCGCGGCAGGAAGCCCCGCTGCACGTACGTGCCCTCCACGTCCAGCGGCGTCACGCCCGACCGCCGCACCGCCAGGGTGTAGGGCCGCTGCTCCGCCGACCCGAACCAGATGATCTGCCGGGGCTTCAGCGTCGCCTCCACGAACGCCGCACGACCGGGCTCGATCTGCACGTTGCTCGGGTGGATGTCGTACGACAACTGGTCACCGTTGTCGCTGCCGCTGACCGACGCCGTCACCTTCGTGTTGCCCAGGTTGTCCACGGCCAGCTTCGGACGGCCGCGGAAACGGCCCTTGACCGTCGTGGGCACCAGTTCCGCCCGCACTTCCGTGAACGGGGTGATGGTGAGGTTCCCCTCCGGAACCGTCGTCGCCTCCGGGTGCTCCGTCGGCGTGATGCGCACCGCGTACGGGTTCGCCCCCGCCGTGGCGTCCGGAGTGCGCGGCGGAGCGAACGTCAGCTCCACCGTCCCGGTCGTCCCCGGGTACAGCCGCAGCGACTGCGGCTCCACGACGGTCCAGGGCGCGAGAGTGCCCACCGCCTCGAAGCGGTACTCGTCCACCACGTCACCGGTGTTGCGCAGCCGCAGCCGCACCGTCGTACTACTACCCGGGTCCACGGTCGCGGAGGCGGGCTCGAGGGAAGTCCAGAGGCTCACTCATCGGACGTTAAACGCGGCGATGACGCCGAGTCAGCAAGCCACGGGGCACCGGGAGTGCCCGAAGAGGCGGGATCGGCTGCCCCCGCTCTCAGCGGGAATCGGGACCACTTCTGATAACGGCCCCGTCCGGCCGGGTCGACGTCAGCCCCCGGACATCTCCCAGACCAGCAACTCCGCCCGCGTCGCCGCCACCGCCTCCGCTCCCTCGGCGTCCGTGATCCGCGTCGCGTCCCCCGCGCCCAGCGCCTCCCCGCACAGCAGCACCTCGCCGCGCACCACGTGCACGTACACGTACGCCCCGTCCGGCACGGCCGTCCGCTCCCCCGCGGCCAGACGGCGTACGTGGAGCATCGCGCCCGCCTCCGGGACGGCGTACGGGGTGGAGTCGGCGATGCCGCGGACGATCTCGTAGGCGGGATCGCCGCCGGGGTCGAGCGGAGCCAGCCACATCTGGACGAAGGTCAGGGGGGCGGGGCCGTCGTTGCGCTCGACGTGGCGGACGCCGGCCGCGGAGCTGAGGCGTTGCACGTCCCCGGCGCGGACGACCGTCTCGTGGCCGGCGGTGTCACGGTGGGTGAGCTCGCCCTCCACCACCCACGTGACGATCTCGGTGTGGCTGTGCGGGTGCTCGTCGAAGCCGGCGCCGGGGGCGAGGCGCTCCTCGTTGCAGGCGATCAGCGAGCCGAAGCGGAGGTTGCCGGGGTCGTAGTGGGGTCCGAAGGAGAAGGCGTGCCGCGACTCGATGCCCGCCGTCGCGTCGCCTCCCGGGTAGCGCTCGTCGGCGCGCCGTACGTCCATCACGCCGTCCACCGTAGTCCCGGCACCCGGCGCTCCGGACGTGCTCCGGACCTCCAGCGTGGCCCCGGCGACACGCCCGCCCGTCCCGATAAGGCAGTCTTGTCCCCGTGCCCGAACCCGAAACCAGCAAGCCCGAGCCCGCGGCGCACGCCGTCCACCCGCATACCGCGACCCTGAAGCGGCTGGAGCAGTCCTCCGGATCGCTCGCCGCGCAGGCCATCGCGCGCATGGACGAGACACTGCCGTGGTATCGGGCCATGCCACCGGAGAACCGTTCCTGGATCGGGCTGGTGGCCCAGGCGGGCATCGCGGCCTTCACCGAGTGGTTCCGGCGTCCGGACGCGCCGCAGGCGATCTCCACCGACGTCTTCGGCACCGCCCCGCGCGAGCTGACCCGGGCGATCACGCTGCGGCAGACCGTCGAGATGGTGCGGACCACGATCGAGGTCATGGAGTCCGCGATCGACGAGGTCGCCGCCCCCGGGGACGAGTCGGTACTGCGCGAGGCGCTGCTCGTGTACGCCCGGGAGATCGCCTTCGCGACCGCCCAGGTGTACGCGCAGGCCGCCGAGGCACGGGGTGCCTGGGACGCGCGGCTGGAGTCGCTGGTGGTGAACGCCGTGCTGAGCGGCGAGGCCGACGAGGGGGCCGTGTCCCGGGCCGCCGCTCTCGGGTGGAACTCGCCCGAGCATGTGTGTGTCGTGCTCGGCACCGCCCCCG
This sequence comes from Streptomyces sp. NPDC017225, assembly GCF_044331465.1. Taxonomy (NCBI): domain Bacteria; kingdom Bacillati; phylum Actinomycetota; class Actinomycetes; order Kitasatosporales; family Streptomycetaceae; genus Streptomyces; species Streptomyces sp. NPDC017225. The sequence continues at coordinate 503,504 of NZ_JBIRNE010000003.1, forward strand.
ACGGTGACTCCGAGCTGACCGTGGAGGCCATACGGCGCGCGGCCCGGCACGCCAAGCTCCAGGTGCTGACCGGTGTGCTCGGGGACCGGCTGGTGGTGATCGCCGGTGGCAGCGACAACCCGCTGGCGGTCGCCAAGTCGCTGATCGGGCCGTTCGCGCAGGGCGCGGTCGTGGCCGGCCCGGTGGTGCCCGACCTCCAGGCCGCGACGCGGTCCGCGCAGGCCGCCGGCGCCGGGCTGAAGGCCTGTACGGCCTGGCAGGACGCCCCGCGCCCGGTACTGGCGGACGATCTGCTGCCGGAGCGCGCGATCGCCTCCGACCCCTCGGCCCGTGAACAGTTGGTGGAGGAGATCTACAGACCGCTGGAGGAGGCAGGGGCCGCGCTGCTGGAGACGCTCAGCGTCTATCTCGAACAGGCGAGCAGCCTCGAAGGCGCCGCCCGGATGCTCTTCGTTCACCCGAACACCGTGCGCTACCGGCTCCGACGTGTGACTGACGTCACCGGATGGTCACCCTCTGATGTACGGTCTGCGTTCACACTGCGGATCGCGCTCATCCTGGGACGTCTGGCCGACAGAGATCCGCAACTCTAGCTTTTTGTCGAGGGTCCACAAAACCCCCTCGTGTTCTTCGTCCCTGTCCTCACGGGCGGTCGTGCCCGTCCTCAAGAGAGAGTGTGAGAGTGCTCGTACTCGTCGCTCCCGGCCAGGGCGCCCAGACGCCCGGCTTCCTGACTGACTGGCTCGCCCTTCCCGGTGCCGCGGACCGCGTCGCCGGGTGGTCCGACGCCATTGGACTCGATCTCGCCCACTTCGGCACGAAGGCCGACGCGGACGAGATCCGTGACACCTCCGTGGCCCAGCCGCTGCTCGTCGCCGCCGGACTCCTCTCCGCCGCGGCGCTCGGTACGTACTCCTTCGCCGGTGACGCGGTGGGCACGGACTTCGTGCCGGGCGCGGTCGCGGGTCACAGCGTCGGTGAGATCACCGCCGCCGCGTTCGCGGGAGTCCTCGACGACACCGCCGCGCTGACCCTCGTACGCCGTCGGGGCCTGGCCATGGCCGAGGCCGCCGCGGTGACCGAGACGGGCATGTCGGCGCTGCTCGGCGGCGACCCCGAGGTGAGCGTGGCGCACCTGGAGAAGCTCGGCCTGACCGCGGCCAACGTGAACGGCGCCGGTCAGATCGTGGCGGCCGGCACCATGGAGCAGCTGGCCGCGCTGAGCGAGGACAAGCCCGAGGGCGTACGCAAGGTCGTCGCGCTGAAGGTGGCCGGCGCGTTCCACACGGAGCACATGGCGCCCGCGGTGGACAGGCTCGCCGAGGCGGCGAAGGCGCTCACGCCGGCCGACCCGAAGGTGACGTACATCTCCAACAGGGACGGGCGGGCCGTCGCCGGCGGTGCCGAGGTGCTGGAGCGCCTGGTCGGCCAGGTCGCCAATCCGGTCCGCTGGGACCGGTGCATGGAGACGTTCAAGGAACTCGGCGTCACCGCGCTGATCGAGGTGTGCCCCGGCGGCACACTGACCGGTCTGGCCAAGCGGGCGCTGCCGGGTGTGAAGACCCTGGCCCTGAAGACCCCCGCCGACCTCGACGCGGCCCGCGAGCTCGTGGCCGAGCACGCCGCCGAGCAGGCCTGACAAGGAGCGCGAGAGCATGTCGAAGATCAAGCCCAGCAAGGGCGCCCCGTACGCGCGCATCCTCGGTGTCGGCGGCTACCGCCCGACCCGGGTCGTGCCGAACGAGGTGATCCTCGAGACGATCGACTCGTCCGACGAGTGGATCCGCTCGCGCTCGGGCATCGAGACGCGGCACTGGGCGGGCCCCGAGGAGACCGTCGCGGCGATGTCGGTCGAGGCCTCCGGCAAGGCCATCGCGGACGCCGGGATCGGTGCCGAGCAGATCGGTGCCGTGGTCGTGTCGACCGTGTCGCACTTCAGCCAGACCCCGGCCGTCGCCACCGAGATCGCCGACAAGCTGGGCACGGACAGGGCCGCGGCCTTCGACATCTCCGCGGGCTGTGCGGGATTCGGCTACGGTCTGACCCTCGCCAAGGGCATGATCGTCGAGGGCTCGGCGGAGTACGTCCTGGTCATCGGCGTGGAGCGGCTCTCCGACCTGACCGACCTGGAGGACCGGGCCACCGCCTTCCTGTTCGGCGACGGCGCCGGCGCGGTCGTGGTCGGCCCGTCCCAGGAGCCGGCGATCGGCCCGACCGTCTGGGGTTCGGAGGGCGACAAGTCCGAGACGATCAAGCAGACGGTCCCGTGGGACCGGTTCCGGATCGGCGACGTCTCCGAGCTGCCCCTCGACTCCGAGGGCAACGTCAAGTTTCCTGCGATCACGCAGGAGGGCCAGGCGGTGTTCCGCTGGGCCGTGTTCGAGATGGCGAAGGTCGCCCAGCAGGCGCTGGACGCGGCCGGGATCAGCCCGGACGACCTGGACGTCTTCATCCCGCACCAGGCCAACGTGCGGATCATCGACTCGATGGTGAAGACACTGAAACTGCCGGAGCACGTCATGGTCGCCCGTGACATCCGCACCACCGGCAACACCTCGGCCGCCTCGATTCCGCTCGCGATGGAGCGGCTTCTGGCGACCGGTGAGGCCAAGAGCGGCGACACCGCGCTCGTCATCGGCTTCGGGGCGGGTCTCGTGTACGCCGCGACGGTCGTTACCCTCCCCTAGGCACTCCGTGCCGGATCACGCGGTCCGGGACGGAGACCAGCACCACCTGCCGCTGACGCGGTGGGCCGCCACACCCTCTGGACAACAAAGAAGGAGCGCCATCATGGCCGCCACTCAGGAAGAGATCGTCGCCGGTCTCGCCGAGATCGTGAACGAGATCGCCGGCATCCCGGTTGAGGACGTCCAGCTGGACAAGTCCTTCACCGACGACCTGGACGTCGACTCGCTGTCCATGGTCGAGGTCGTCGTCGCCGCCGAAGAGCGCTTCGACGTCAAGATCCCGGACGAGGACGTCAAGAACCTCAAGACGGTCGGCGACGCGACCGACTACATCCTCAAGCACCAGAGCTGATCGCCCGATCACTGCCTCTGGGCTGACTGCCCCGCCACCCGGCGGTGGCGCCGTACGAATCCGTATCCCGTTGGAGAAAGAATTCCCGTGAGCTCGACCAATCGCACCGTGGTCGTCACCGGTATCGGCGCAACCACACCGCTGGGTGGCGACGCAGCCTCTACCTGGGAAGGCCTGGTCGCCGGCAAGTCCGGCGTCAAGCCCCTGGAGCAGGAGTGGGCCGCCGACCAGGCGGTCCGCATCGCCGCACCGGTCGCCGTGGACCCCTCCGAGGTCATTCCGCGGCCCCAGGCCCGCCGGCTGGACCGTTCGGCCCAGTTCGCGCTGATCGCGGCGCAGGAGGCCTGGAAGGACGCAGGCTTCACCGGCAAGGCCGGCGAGGCGAGCGAGGGCGGCGGTGTCGACCCGCACCGGCTCGGCGCGGTCATCGCCTCCGGTATCGGTGGCGTGACGACCCTGCTCGACCAGTACGACGTGCTCAAGGAGAAGGGCGTCCGCCGCGTCTCCCCGCACACCGTCCCCATGCTGATGCCGAACGGCCCGTCCGCCAACGTGGGTCTGGCCGTGGGCGCCCGGGCGGGCGTGCACACGCCGGTCTCCGCCTGCGCGTCGGGCGCCGAGGCCATCGGCTACGCCATCGAGATGATCCGCACCGGCCGCGCCGACATCGTCGTCGCGGGTGGCACGGAGGCGGCGATCCACCCGCTGCCCATCGCCGCGTTCGGCAACATGATGGCGATGTCCAAGAACAACGACGACCCGCAGGGTGCCTCGCGCCCCTTCGACACGGGCCGCGACGGCTTCGTCCTCGGTGAGGGCGCCGGCGTCCTCGTCCTGGAGTCCGCCGAGCACGCCGCGGCACGCGGCGCCCGTGTGTACGCGGAGGCGGTCGGCCAGGGCATCTCCGCCGACAGCCACGACATCGTGCAGCCGGAGCCGGAGGGCCGCGGCATCTCGCACGCCCTGCAGAACCTGCTGGACAACACCGATCTGAACCCGGCCGAGATCGTGCACGTCAACGCGCACGCCACCTCGACGCCGGCCGGTGACATCGCCGAGCTGAAGGCGCTGCGCAAGGTCCTCGGCGACGACGTCGACCACATGGCGGTCTCCGGCACCAAGTCGATGACCGGTCACCTCCTCGGTGGCGCGGGCGGCGTGGAGTCCGTCGCGACGGTGCTCGCCCTGTACCACCGGGTGGCGCCGCCGACCATCAACGTCGAGAACATCGACCCCGAGGCCGAGGCCGCGGCGGACATCGTCCGCGGTGAGGCCCGCAAGCTGCCCGTCGAGGGCCGCATCGCCGCGCTGAACGACTCGTTCGGCTTCGGTGGACACAATGTTGTCCTGGCGTTCCGGACGGTCTGAGCGACGTCCGTAGGCGCGTGAAGGGGCCCCCACCCGGTGACTGACCGGGTGGGGGCCCCTTCGTATGACGGGTGACGGGTGACGGCGTTTCAGACCACCTGGTGCAGCCAGCGGACCGGGGCGCCCTCGCCGGCGTGGCGGAAGGTCTCCAGTTCGTCGTCCCAGGGCTTGCCGAGGAGCTTGGCGATGTCGGACTCCAGGTCGGTCTCGCCGCGCTGGGAGCGGACCAGGGCGGCGCGCAGCCGGTCCTCGGGGATCATGATGTCGCCGTGGATGCCGGTGACGGCGTGGAAGATGCCCAGCTCGGGGGTGCAGCTGTAGCGCTCGCCCTCGGCGTTCGCCGACGGCTCCGCGGTGACCTCGAAGCGCAGCAGCTGCCAGCCGCGCAGCGCGGAGGCGAGCTTGGAGGCGATACCGGCCTGGCCCTGCCAGGAGAACTCCGAGCGCCAGGTGCCGGGCGCGGCGGGCTGCCGGCTCCAGTCCAGGCTGACGCGCGTGCCGAGCACGCCGGCGATGGCCCACTCGACGTGCGGGCAGAGCGCGCGCGGCGCGGAGTGCACGTACAGAACTCCACGTGTCGTCACCGGAACCTCCGGGCTGAGCGGGACATCTCGGAACGGGCGGAACGGCCGTGACCGGGCGGACCACGTTGATGGCGAGGCTACCGTGCGACGGGGCAAGGAGTGTGACGTACCGTCGGTCCCGCCGCCGACAAACCTCCGTCATTCACCCGGCAGGACGCTTGTGCGGGTGTGAGCCGTCGCATCCCGCTCTCGGGAACCCTCGCGCGGTGTCATGGGTTGAGGACGTGGGAGGCACTAGGCGAGGGGTGGTACCGGTATGCGGCAGGGGACGGACCAGGGGACCCGGAGCGGCCGTCGCCGTGCGCGAGCCGCGCTCGCGGTCCTGACCGCCGCCGTTCTGGGCGTGACCGGCTGCGACGCCGTGGGCGGCGACTCCCCCGCCCCGTCCGACGCCGCCTCGAAGCGCCCGAAGGCCGCCCCGGTCTGGGACACGAGCCCGGAGTCCGTCGCCGCCGTGGGCGATTCCATCACCCGTGGCTTCGACGCCTGCGCGGTCCTGTCGGACTGCCCCGAGGTCTCCTGGGCCACCGGCGACAGCGCCGAGGTCGACAGTCTCGCCGTACGGCTGCTGGGGAAGGCGGACGCGGCCGAGCGGAGCTGGAACTACGCGGTCACCGGGGCCCGGATGGCCGATCTGACCGGGCAGGTCACCCGGGCGGCGGCGCACGAGCCCGAGCTGTTCGCGGTGATGGTGGGGGCGAACGACGCGTGCCGGGCGACGACCTCGGCGATGACGTCGGTGGCCGACTTCCGGACGCAGTTCGAGGAGGCCATGGGCACCCTGCGCAGGGAACTGCCCAAGACGCAGGTGTACGTGGCGAGCATCCCGGACCTGAAGCGGCTGTGGTCCCAGGGGCGCACCAACCCGCTGGGCAAACAGGTGTGGAAGCTGGGCATCTGCCCGACGATGCTGGGGGACGCGGACTCCCTGGACTCGGCGGCGACGCTGCGGCGGAACACGGTGCGGGAGCGGGTGGAGGACTACAACGAGGTCCTGCGGGAGGTCTGCGCGAAGGACCGGCGGTGCCGCACCGACGACGGCGCGGTGCACGAGTTCCGGTTCGGCACCGGTCAGTTGAGCCGCTGGGACTGGTTCCACCCGAGCGTGGACGGCCAGGCCCGGCTGGCCGAGATCGCGTACGGCGCCGTCACCGCGAAGAAGCCCTGACGCGGCCTGACCTGGCAAGACCCGGTCCGGCTCGGGCATGCCCGTGTCCTAGAGTTCCGCACATGAACGAACTCTTCGGCACACTTTCCGACGGCACCCCCGTTCACCGCTGGACCCTGGAGCGGGCCGGTGTACGGGTACGGGTCCTGTCCTACGGCGGGATCGTGCAGTCGGCCGAGGTCCCCAACCGGGACGGCGACACCGCCGACGTGGTGCTGGGGTTCGCCGACCTGGACGGCTATGTGGCGCACCCGGAGCCCTACTTCGGCGCGCTCGTCGGACGCTACGCCAACCGGATCGCGGGCGGCCGTTTCACGCTGGACGGGCGGACGTACGCGCTGGCGCTCAACAACGGGCCGAACTCGCTGCACGGCGGCGAGCGCGGCTTCGACAAGCGTGTGTGGGACGCGGCCCCCGCCGGGGACGGCGCGCGGCACGGCGTCCGGCTGAGCCGGGTCAGTCCGCACGGCGAGGAGGGCTTCCCGGGCCGGCTGGAGATGTCGGTGACCTACACGCTGGAGGAGTCGGGCGCGCTGCGGATCGTGTACGAGGCGGTCACGGACGCGCCGACCGTACTGAACCCGACGAACCACAGCTACTTCAATCTGGGCGGGACGGGCTCCGGGCACGTGGGCGGGCACGAACTGCGGCTGGCCGCCTCCCGGATCACGCCGGTCGATTCCGACCTGATCCCCACGGGTGGCCCGGAGGACGTGGCGGACACGCGCTTCGACTTCCGGCGGGCGCGGAAGGTCGGCGCGGGCTACGACCACAACTTCGTCCTGGACAAGGGCGTGACCGGCACCGCCGAGGAGGTGGCCGAGCTGTACGACCCGGCGTCGGGGCGCGTGCTGACGGTGGCGACGACCGAGCCCGGCATCCAGCTGTACACCGCCGACCATCTGGGCGAGCCCTTCGCGCCCGGTGACGGCGTCGCGCTGGAGACGCAGCACTTCCCCGACTCCCCGAACCGGCCGGAGTTCCCGAGCACGGTGCTGCGGCCGGGCGAGACGTTCCGTTCGGAGACGGTGTACGGCTTCTCGGTGCGGTAGGCCGGTGCGGTGGACCGGTGCGCTGGGCCGGTGCGGTGCTGAGCCCCGGCCCGGATGTCAGGTCCCGGGCCGGGGCTGTACGTGGGGGCCCGCCGTCGAGGAGCGACCCCGGTCCGACGGTAATCGTCGCGGTCGTGCGGTGGCCGTCGATCGGACGTCCGGTCCGGAGTTCGTACCAACCCTTCACAAACGCCCACGCCGGAGGCGGCCGTGACACCTTCCCGAAGAATCGCCGCGTCCTGACATAGCCGCCGGGCCTTCCCGCCGTCTGAGAGGTGTAACCAACCACCGATCGCACCGATCGACGGATCACCGGAGGACCCATGAGAACGAAGCGGCTTGTTCTGACCGCGATCGCGGCCATCGCCCTGACCGGCGCGGGCGGCACGGCAATCGCCGTGAACGGCGCCACCCGGCCCGCGGCGGCCGGGACCACGGCCACGGCCGCCGTCGAGGCGCGCGAGGCGGTGCCCGCGCGGGCACCCGCCCGTGCCTCCTCCGCCGACACCGACGGGCCGCGTGTCGTGCGGCCCTACCAGCCGGTGGAGATCGGCCAGGGCGCGAAGATGGGCCTCCTGCCGGAGGGCCGGCAGAACTACGTGGTGGCCTGGGACGACTACGCCGAGTCCGTCGAGCAGGCCAAGGGGTACGTCGGCGACAGCATCCGCCCCGACAGCCTCAGCGGCGGGCTGCACACCGAGGGGGACGACGCCCTCTACACGGGTGCCTTCCGCACGGACACGGTGCCGTCCCGCATCACCCTGCGCGTCGACGGAGCCACCGAGGTGGAGGCGGGCATGCTGCGCCTGCCCGGCGAGCCGGGCTGGGGCACGTACTACCACGACGCCGCGGGCGACGGCGCACCGCGGGAGTCCGTCGTCGTCACCGCGTACGGCCCGGACGGCTCGGTACTCGCCGACCTGACCTACCGGCCCTCCCCCGCGGGCCGCTGACGAACCGTCCGCCCGCGCAGGGGTGAGGCCCGCCGGCGTGCCGGTCGGGGGACAGCACGACGGCGGGCCCGTAACCGCCGACGGCAACACGAGGACTCGATTGAAGACGAGCACGGAGGCGGACTTCCAGGCGTTCGCGGTCAGCCGATGGCCCAGGATGCTCCGGTCCGCCCGCCTCCTGACAGGACACCACCACGACGCGGAGGACCTGGTACAGGCCGCCCTGGCGAAGGCGTACGTGAAGTGGGAACGCATCCAGCGCACCGACGACCCCGACTCCTATGTGTGGCGCATCATGATCAACGCGAATGTGGACCGGCTCCGCCGTGCCAAGGTCGGCGAGTGGCTGACCAACCGCTTCCCGGAACGGGCCGCCCCCGGCCACGACGACGCCGTCGCCGAACGCGGCGCGGTGCTGGACGCGCTCGCCCGGCTGTCGGCGAAGCAGCGCACCGTCGTCGTGCTGCGCTACCTGGAGGACCGCAGCGAGACCGAAGTGGCCCACCTGCTCGGCACCGGCGTCGGGACGGTGCGCAGCCACACCGCTCGCGCGCTGCGGAAACTCCGGGAGCAGTCGCTCGTGCCAGGACCGGACGCACTCGCCACGCACCGCAGGACGAAGGGGGACCGGCAGCCGTGAACGACGACCGGGAGCGGCTCGGTGAGCTGCTCCGCGAGGAGGCGGACCGGATTCCCGTGGGGGCGGCCCCCGTCGACGACGTACTGCGCAGGGGCCGGCGGAGCGCGCGCCGCCGCCGTAGGGCCGCGGTGGCCGCCGTGTCCACCGCGCTCACCGCGGTCACCGCCGTCACCGCGCTGCTGGTGCTGGGCCCGGCCACCTCGTCCACACCGGCCCCGGCCACCCCCGCCCCACCGGCGACGGCGCCGCCCCGCCCCACGCCGTCCCAGGAGCAGCCGGCCCCGCGGACGGTACGGCCCTACCGGTCCGTGGAGATCGGCCACGGGCTCAGCATGGCCCTGCTGCCCGACGGCCGGCAGAACTACGTCGTGGGCCCCGGCGACATCAGCGGGTCGGTCGAACAGGCGAAGCACGGCGTCGGTGACGACATCCGCCCCGACACCCTCAGTTCCGGCAAGAGCGTCGACGACACGTACGTCCTCTACCACGGAGCGTTCCGCATGGCCGCCCCACCGGCCAGGATCACCGTCGGACCCGAGTCCGGGCCGCGCCGCACCGCCGCCGTGCTGCGCCTGCCGGACGATCCGGGCTGGGGGACGTACTACGCCTTCGGGGACGTCGCGACGGCGGACGCGGGCTTCACCGTCACGGCGTACGACGCGAACGGCGACGTGCTGTTCGAGCAGCACCACGGGTCCGTCACCGCACCGTGAAGCCCGCCGGGAACGATTCCGGGTCCCCTCCGTAGCGCGTGCCCCTTCCGTCACGGGATACTGCCGCCGTCCGGCAGCGCACCCCACGGCGACGGAAGGACCTGGACTCCCTTGACACACACACGCGTTCGGATCGGCGTACTTGGGCTGGCCCTGGTGGCGGGGCTCGCGGCCCCGGTGACGGCCACCGCGGCACCACCGGCCACCGCACCCGCACCCGCGGCGGCGCCGACCGTCGAGGAGCGGCGGCTCGACGGGGACGTGCCCCAGGAGATCCTGCGGCGCTCCGGATTCGCCGCGGTGGCGCCGGTGTTCGCCCGCGGGCTCGGGCGGGCGGACTCCTACCGCGAGGCGCGCCGCGTCGTCGCGCGGGAGGGTTCCGCGCTGTGGCGGCGGGCCGTGGACCGGGCGCAGGGCCGCGGGCCGGACCGCGGGGACCTCAGCCGGGACGACGACCGGCCGCTGTACTGGGCGCGGCTCGGGATGGCCCGGGAACTGCGCGCCTGGGAGCCGGGCTTCGGGCTGACGGAGCGGCAGCGCGCCGCGTTGCTGGGGGAACTGGAGCGCGACTCGCGCGGCCAGAGCGACGTCCGCCTCCCCCAGGGCGGTGACGGCCGGACCGGAAAGGGCGTGAAGCGTGTCCTGCTCACCGGTTTCGACCCCTTCACCCTGGACCGGGACATCCGGATCTCCAACCCGTCCGGCGCCGCCGCGCTCGCCCTGGACGGCACGGTGATCGACACACCGGACGGGCCCGCCCGGGTGGAGACGGCCGTGTTCCCGGTGCGCTGGCAGGACTTCGGGCAAGGCGCGGTCGAGCGGGCGCTGCGGGCGTATCTGCCGAGGGTGGACCTGTTCACGACCGTGAGCCAGGGCCGGGCCGGGCGGTTCGACGTGGAGCGGACCAACGGGGCCTGGCGGGGCGGCTTCCCCGACAACGACAACGTCTCCCGCACGGAGACGGTCCCGGTCGCCGACCCGGCCTCGCAGCCGCAGTGGACGACGACCACGCTGCCGTACGAGGCGATCGCGGCCGCGGACACCGGGCGCTTTCCCGTGTACGACAACACGAGCGTGACCGAGATCCCGGCGGGAGGCACCGAGGCGGTCGTACGGCCGGGCGGGCCCACGCCCGGTTCGGCGGCTCGCGCGGGCGGCGGCGGGGACTACCTGTCCAACGAGATCGCCTACCGGGCGACCCTGCTGCGGGACCGGCTCGGGCTGCGCGGCTCGCTGCCGGGCGGGCACGTCCACACGCCGGTGCTGGAGTTCGGGGCCGGGAACACCGGTCCGGCGGCCGGGACGGTCACCGACCCCGCGTTCGTGCGGAACCGGCTGGACATCGTGGCGCAGGTGCGGGCGATCGTGGCCGTGGCGGTCAGTGCCTCGGAGCCGGACCGGACGGATCGAACGGACCGGACGGGCCGGAGGGATCGAACGGGCCGGGCGGACGGGAGCTGACCGCCGGGCCGGCGGGAGCGCCGGCGGAGCGGCCGTCGTCGCCGTCGCGGGTCTCCTCGCCCAGCAGTGCGCGGGCGAGGAGCGTGGCGCCGGCGACCGCGCCCGGCATCAGGAACACGGCGACGAAGGGCACCAGGAAGGACACGCCCAGGGGGGTGCCGAAGCCCCAGACCAGCATCTTGCGGGAGCGCAGGAGCGCGAGGCGCTCGCGCAGTTCGACCCCGCGGCGCTGGAGGGCGACGGAGGCCAGTTCCTCGGTGAGGAAGAAGCCGGTGACGAGGAAGCCGACCACCGGGACCACCGTCTGGCCGACGACCGGGATGAAACCGAGCGCGAAGAGCAGTACGCCCCAGACGGCGGCGCGGACGAGGATCCGGAGGCTGTCGCGGCCGGAGATCCACAGCTCGCGCATGAGCGGCAGGTCCGACTCGGGAGCGGTGCCGTCCGGGGAGACGTCGCGGTCCACCCGCTCGGAGAGGCTCTCGTAGAAGGGCTGGCCGACCAGCAGCGTGACCGCGGTGAAGGTGAGGACGGCCAGGAGCAGGGCGAGGGCGAACAGGACGGCGGTGAGGAAGCCGCGGAAGAGCCCGAGCCAGGGGCTCGACCAGTCGTCGGCGAAGGGGGTCGCCCAGGCGGTGAAGTCCGTGCCCCACATCGCCAGCGCGACCAGTGCGGCCGCGTACAGGACCAGTGTGATCAGGCCCGGGACGAGCCCGAAGCCGTAACTCTTGCCGTGCCGGGCCACCCAGCGCTGGCCCTTCAGGAGATGGCCGAATCCCGCCCCAAGATCACGCATGGGCGGAACTCTACCGGTCGGCGCCGGCACCCGGTGGGCCGCGGCCCCGGAGCCCCGGGGGCGCCCTGCCGGGCGGGGCGGCGCCCCGTGCTCGGGCGCCGCCCCGTACGCGTCCGAGCGCCGGTCAGACGAGCGTCACGGTGATGTTGCCGCGGGTCGCCTTCGAGTAGGGGCAGACCTGGTGGGCCTTCTCCACCAGCGACCGCGCGGTGTCGGCGTCCACCGACGGGATCTCCGCGGAGATCTCGACGATGATGCCGAACCCGTCGTCGTTCTTGCCGATGCCGACCTTCGCGGTGACGGTCGAACCGGTGATGTCGGCGCCCTCCTGGCGGGCCACGACGCCGAGGGCGCCCTGGAAGCAGGCGCTGTACCCGGCGGCGAACAGCTGCTCCGGGTTGGTGCCGGCGCCGTTGCCGCCCATCTCCTTGGGCGGGTTCACGACCACGTCGATCTTGCCGTCATCGGTGGCGACCCGCCCGTCGCGGCCGTTCTCGGCGGTGGCGACGGCGGTGTAGAGGACCTCGGACTGCTGTATGGGCATGCGGTTGTCTTCTCTCCTCGGTCCGCCGTGACTCGCGCCCACGATCACGACGGATTTCGGAAAGACGCTACCGCATGCCGGAAGTGCAGTGAAGGTCACTCCTCGGTACGCCGGCTCCGTGATGCGCGCCGGCTCCTCGGCCCGCGCCCGCTGCTCAGAGCTTGACGATCATCTTTCCGGTGTTGTCGCCGCGCAGGACGCCGAGGAAGGCCTCCAGGTTGTTGTCGATGCCCTCGACGACCGTCTCGCGGTACTTCAGCTTGCCGGAGGCGACCCAGGGGCCGACCTCCTGGACGAACCGGGGCTGGAGGTCGTAGTGGTCGCCGACCAGGAAGCCCTCGATGCGGCCGCGGGTCTGGATCAGGCGGGCGAGGTTCTTCGGGCCCGGGGCGGGCTCGGTGTTGTTGTAGACGGAGATCGCGCCGCAGATGGCGATGCGGCCGTCCCGGTTGAGGGAGCCGATGGCGGCCTCCAGGTGGTCGCCGCCCACGTTGTCGAAGTAGACGTCGACGCCGTCCGGAGCGGCGGCGCGCAGCTGCTCGCCCACCGGGCCCTCCTTGTAGTTGAAGGCGGCGTCGAAGCCGTACTCGTCGACGAGCAGCTTGACCTTCTCGTCCGAGCCGGCGGAGCCGATGACCCGGGAGGCGCCCTTGAGCTTGGCGATCTGGCCCACCTGGCTGCCGACGGCACCGGCCGCGCCGGAGACGAACACCGCGTCGCCCTCCTTGAAGGCGGCGGTGCGCAGCAGACCGGCGTAGGCCGTCAGCCCGGTCATGCCGAGCACGCCCAGGTACGTCGACAGCGGCGCCGCGTCCGGGTCCACCTTGACGGCGTTCTTCGCGTCCACCACGGCGCACTCGCGCCAGCCGAAGAAGTGCAGGACGTGGTCGCCGACGGCGACGCCCTCGGCGTTGGAGGCGACGACCTCGCCGACCGCGCCGCCCTGCATGGGCTTGCCCAGCTCGTAGGGGGCCACGTAGGACTTGGCGGCGCTCATGCGGCCGCGCATGTAGGGGTCGACGGAGACGTACAGGTTGCGCACCAGCACCTGGTCCTCACCCGGGGTGGGCAGCTCAGCCTCGACGAGGGCGAAGTCCTCGGGCTTGGGCCAGCCGACCGGACGGCTGAGCAGGTGCCATTCGCGGTTGACGTCGGGGAGGGCGGGGGAGTCGGTCATGGGGCACCTCTTCTTTTCGGGGCTTCCGAGAATGTTTCAGCCTATGAAACAACCATGCGACTGAACATTTCAGGTTGTCAAACAAATGGGTACCCTGGATTCCATGGCCAGACCACACGACACCCCACGCCGACCCGACGCTCTCACCCTGGAAGTCGTCGAGCTGATCGGCGAGGTCGTGGCCCGCTTCCACGCCGACTACGAGGAGGCCGCCGCGGAGCGCGCCCTGACCGGGGCGCAGGCCAAGCTGCTCAGCCTGCTCTCGCTGGAGCCGCTGCCGATGCGGAAGCTGGCACGCAAGCTGCGGTGCGAGCCGTCGAACGTCACCGGGATCGTGGACCGGCTGGAGGCGCGCGGGCTGGTCGAACGGCGCCCGGACCCCGGCGACCGCCGGGTGAAGGTCGCGGCGGCGACGGAGGAGGGGCGGCGGGTCGCGCGAGGGCTGCGGGAGTCGCTGCGGTTCGCGCGGGAGCCGCTGGCGGGGCTGTCGGAGGGCGAGCGGGTGGCTCTGCGGGACGCGTTGCGGACGATGCTGGGGGACTGAGCCGGAGGCGTTCCGGCGGCCACGTCGGCTACGCGCACCACCACAGGAAGCGGTCGCACGTCTCGGACGGGGCCGGGTCCGGTGACGTCGGCGGGGCCGGAGTCGTCGTCGGGGGAGGGTCGTCCGGGGCCGTGGAGGGCGGGTCCGGCGCGGGGGCCGTCCCGGACGCCGACACCGGCGGCGCCTCGGTCCCGTCCGGCGTCCTCGGCTCCTTCCCGTCCGACTCCGCGGACTGCGATGCCGACCCCGACGCCGACACCGTTGTCGAGGCGGAGGCGGAGGCGGAGGCGGAGACAGAGGCGGAGGCGTCGGAGGTCGGCGTGCCCGAGGCCGCGTCCGTGTTCGCACCCGACGCGGCGTCGGCCGGGGCCGTCGACGACTCCCCCACCTCCCGGCTCGCCCCGCCGTCCGTCGTCTCCCCGCCCGCCGTGGCCGGCTTCGCCGGCGAGCTTGGGGCGTCCGTGCCGAGTTCGGCGAGACTCAGTCCGCCGGCCGCCAGGACGAAGCCCGCGGTGACGAGGAGGGTCCGGCGGCGGCGTCGGCGATGCGCGGCGGCCTTGCGGTCGCGGCGGCCGGCCCGGCCGCCGGGCGGGACGTCGCCGGGGGCCTCGTCGGGCGCGTCCGCCTCGTCGGTCTCCTCCGGCGCCCGCTTCCCACCTTCCGTCAAGTGCGGTCCGGGCGGACCGGGTTGTTCGACCGGCGTACCGCACCCCGGGCAGGCGAGGGCGCCGTTGAGGTGCCGTCGGCACGGGTCGCAGTAGTCCATGACGCGGGAAGGTTAAGTTCCGCGACGGGCTCGTTCCTAGAGGCGGCTGTGAAGGTTGTGTAGGGAAGCGGCCGGGGCCCCTCCGCCCGTACTTTCAAAACTGCCGAAACCGTTATGTGTCCGACCCATTGACACTCCGACCGCCCCCTCCTTACTGTCACGCCAGCATTTCGAACGAGTGACGAAATATCGAACACAGCGAAGGGCAGCCGCCGTGCGCATCACCGGAATCAGCACACACGTGGTCGGGACGCCGTGGCGCAACCTGACCTACGTCCAGGTGCACACCGACGAGGGAATCACCGGAGTCGGCGAGACCCGGATGCTGGGGCACACCGATGCTCTCCTCGGCTATCTGAAGGAGGCCGAGGCCAACCACATTCTCGGTTCCGACCCGTTCGCTGTCGAGGACCTGGTCCGCCGCATGAAGTACGGCGACTACGGCCGCGCCGGCGAGATCGTGATGTCCGGTATCGCCGTCGTCGAGATGGCCTGCTGGGACATCAAGGGCAAGGCCCTCGGCGTCCCCGTCTGGCAGCTGCTGGGCGGCAGGGTCACCGACAAGGTGAAGGCGTACGCCAACGGGTGGTACACCACCGAGCGGACGCCGGAGGCGTACCACAAGGCCGCGCAGGGGGTCGTGGAGCGCGGGTACCGGGCGTTGAAGATCGACCCGTTCGGCACCGGGCACTTCGAACTGGACCAGCAGCAGACGAACTACGCCGTCTCGCTGATCGAGGCCGTGCGGGACGCCATCGGGCCCGACGCCGAGCTGATGCTGGAGATGCACGGCCGGTTCTCGCCCTCCACCGCCGTCCGGCTCGCGCGCGAACTCGCGCCCTTCAAGCCGGCCTGGCTGGAGGAGCCGGTCCCGCCGGAGAACCTCAAGGCGCTGCGGAAGGTCGCCGAGAAGGTCGACATCCCGGTCGCCACCGGCGAGCGCATCCACGACCGGATCGAGTTCCGGGAGCTGTTCGAGGACCAGTCGGTGGACATCATCCAGCCCGACGTCGGCCACATCGGCGGCATCTGGGAGACCCGCAAGCTCGCCGCCACCGCCGAGACCCACTACACGCTCGTGGCCCCGCACAACGTGGGCGGCCCGGTCCTGACCGCCGCCAGCCTCCAGGTCGGCTTCACCTCCCCGAACTTCAAGATCCTGGAGCACTTCAACGACTTCGCGGACGCGGAGATCAAGAAGGTCGTCAAGGGCGCCCCGCAGGTGAACCCGGAGGACGGCTGCTTCCACCTCTCCGACGCTCCCGGCCTCGGGGTCGAGCTGGACACCGACGCGGCGGCCGAGTTCCCGCAGCAGCAGGCGCGGTTCGACCTGTGGGCCGAGGGCTGGGAGCAGCGCAAGCCCAAGGGGACTCAGGAATGACCGGCGCGGTCGTCATCGAGGCACCGGGCGAGCACCGGCTCGTGCCGCACGAGCCGCGTGAGCCCGGTCCCGGCGAGGCGCTGGTGAGGGTGCACGCGGCCGGGATCTGCGGCAGCGACCGCGAGGTCTACCAGGGCAACCGGCCCGAGGGCTACGTGCGTTACCCGCTCACTCCCGGGCACGAGTGGTCCGGGACGGTGGAGCGGGTCGGCGCCGGGGTGCCCGCGTCGCTCGTCGGGCGCGGGGTCGTGGGCGAGGGGTTCCGCAACTGCCAGGTCTGCGACCGCTGTCACGCGGGCGACACGACGCTGTGCACGGCCGGGTACGAGGAGACGGGGTTCACCCAGCCGGGGGCCATGGCGCCCACGCTGACGCTGCCCGCCCGCCTCCTGCACGTCCTGCCCGACGGCGCCGACCTCACCGCCGCCGCCCTGCTGGAGCCGGCCGCCTGCATCGCCGCCGCCGCCCTCAAGGCGAACGCCCGCCCCGGTGAGCGGGTCGCCGTCGTCGGCACCGGGACGCTCGGCATGTTCGCCGTGCAGTTCCTGCGCGCCGCGTCCCCGGGCGAACTGCTGGTCGTCGGCACGCGCGGGGACCGGGAGGCGCTCTCGCGGCGGTACGGCGCGACCGACTTCCGGACGAAGGACCAGCCCCTCGCGGACGACTTCGACGTCGTCATCGAGACCGCTGGGTCCGCCGACGCCGCCCGCACCGCCGCCGGGCTGCTCCGCAGGGGCGGGCGGCTGGTGCTGACCGGTATCCCGGCGCCGGGGGCCGACGGGCTGGACCCGACCGACCTGGTCGTACGGCAGCTCGAGGTGCACACCGTCTTCGGGGCGCCGCCGGACGCGTGGGCGCACACGGTGCGGGTCTTCGCGGCCGGCCTGCTCGACCCGCGGCCGCTGGTGACGCACGAGCTGCCTCTCGCCCAGTTCCAGCAGGCCATCGAGTTGGTGGGATCCGGCGACCCGAAGGTCGGCAAGGTGCTGCTGCGTCCCTGACGCCCACCCCTGAGCCGTACGCCGGTACGGGGGCGACCTGACGGCCTCCGTACCGGCGTACATCCATCCGCACGGGCTCCTCCCCTGCCTGTAGCCGCGAACTTCGTCCGACATACCGAACACTAAGGACAGCTTGTGACCGACGCTTCCGCCGCCAAGGCCGCCGCACGCAGGCCCGGTGAGCAGGCGCTCACCGCCCTCGGCCTGGCCGCGCCCGCCCTCGACCCCGCCGACGCCTCGCCGCACTCCTTCCCGGGCGGCGGCCGCTGGCGCACCGAGATCCCCTCCTGCGAGGGTCCGGAGGCGCTGGGGGTGGTCCTGAAGGAGTCCTCACGGCTGGACGTGCCGATCCACCGGATCAGCCAGGGCAGCGGTGTCTGGATGCTGACCGACGCCGAGATCACCGAGATGGTCGAGGCCACCGCCGAACGCGACATCGAGCTCTGCCTGTTCACCGGACCGCGCGGCACCTGGGACATCGGCGGCTCCACCCGGACCGACTCGGGCGGCGCGGGTCTGCGGGCACGCGGCCACGACGCGGTCGCCGGATGCGTCGAAGACGCCGTCCGGGCCACGGAGCTGGGCGTCACGTGCCTGCTCGTCGCCGACGAGGGCGTGTTGTGGACGCTGCACCGGGCGCGTACGGCCGGCATCATCCCCGCCGGCACCACGCTCAAGCTGTCGGCGCTCGTCGGGCCGGTCAACCCGGCCTCGTACGCGGTGTACGAGCGGCTGGGCGCCGACTCCATCAACGTGCCCAGCGACCTGACGCCGGACCACCTGACCGAGATCAGACGGGTTTCGGCCGCGCCGATGGACATGTACATCGAGGCCCCCGACGACCTCGGCGGCTATGTGCGGATGTACGAGGTCGCCGAGCTGGTCCGGCGCGGCGCCCCGCTGTACCTGAAGTTCGGTCTCTCCAAGGCGCCCGGGATCTATCCGTACGGCCACCACCTGCGGGAACTGACGCTGACCACCGCCAAGGAGCGGGTGCGGCGCGGCCGGCTCGCCCTCGATCTGCTCGCGCGGCACGGGGCGGACGGGGACATGGCTCCGCTCGGCACCCGGCTGCCGGGCTCGCTCAACCGGTTCGAGATCTCGTCATAACGTTCCGGAAACTCCCTTCACAAAAGAAGACACAGCCGCGCACAATCCCACACACCTGCTCTCGGTCGTTCCACCCTCGGCTCCACCCTCGATTCCCACTCGGCTCCACCCTCAGCTTCTTGCGTGCCGGCACCACCACCCGACCGAGCCCTGCACCCACATCAAGGATGATGACCATGCGCAACCGCAGAGCCGCACTCGCCGCCGTAGCCTCCGCCGCCTCCCTCGCCCTCACCCTGACCGCCTGTGGCCAGAACAGCGAGGGCGGCAGCGAGGAGAACAAGGGCGGCGACGACGGCGCCACCATCGGCATCGCGATGCCCACCAAGTCCTCCGAGCGCTGGATCTCCGACGGCGCCAACGTAGAGAAGGAACTGAAGGCCAAGGGCTACGAGACCAAGCTCGTCTACGGCGAGGACGACCCGGACCAGCAGGTCTCCCAGATCGAGAACATGATCACGCAGGGCGTGGACGCCCTGGTCATCGCCGCGATCGACAACAAGTCCCTGGGCAACGTGCTCCAGCAGGCCAAGGACGCCGACATCCCGGTCATCTCCTACGACCGGCTGATCCTCGGCACGGAGAACGTCGACTACTACGCCTCGTTCGACAACGAGAAGGTCGGCGAGCTGCAGGGCACCTACATCGTGGACAAGCTCGGCCTGAAGGACGGCAAGAAGGGCCCCTTCAACATCGAGCTGTTCGCCGGCTCCAACGACGACAACAACACCGGGTACTTCTTCCGGGGCGCGATGAACGTCCTGAAGCCGTACATGGACAAGGGCGACCTGGTCGTCCGGTCCAAGCAGACCGACCTCAACCAGGTCACCACCCTGCGCTGGGACGGCGGCACCGCGCAGAAGCGCATGGACGACCTGCTCACCTCCAGCTACCGCAGCGCCCGGGTCGACGCGGTGCTCTCGCCCTACGACGGCATCTCCATCGGCATCCTGTCCGCCCTGAAGTCGGACGGCTACGGCTCGGGCAGCAAGCCCATGCCGGTCGTCACGGGCCAGGACGCGGAGGTCGCCTCGGTGAAGTCGATCATCGCGGGCCAGCAGACCCAGACCGTCTTCAAGGACCTGCGCGAACTCGCCAAGGTCGCCTCGAACATGGTCGAAGCCTCCCTCAACGACAAGAAGCCCGAGGTCAACGACACCAAGTCGTACGACAACGGTGCCAAGGTCGTCCCCGCCTACCTGCTGCAGCCGGTCAGCGTCGACAAGAGCAACTACGAGAAGGTCCTCATCGACGGCGGCACCTACTCCGCGGACGACCTCAAGTAACCGGGCCCCACAAGGATTGGAAGGCACGACCATGGCGGGACCCGTCCTGGAAATGCGCTCGATCGTCAAGACCTTTCCCGGTGTCAAAGCGCTGTCGGACGTCACGCTGACCGTCCGCCAGGGCGAGGTCCACGCCATCTGCGGCGAGAACGGCGCCGGCAAGTCGACCCTGATGAAGGTGCTCTCCGGCGTCCATCCGCACGGCAGCTACGAGGGGGACATCCTCTTCGAAGGCGAGACCTGCCGGTTCAAGGACATCCGGGCGAGCGAGCGGCACGGCATCGTGATCATCCACCAGGAGCTGGCGCTGGTGCCGTATCTGTCCATCGCGGAGAACATCTTCCTCGGCAACGAGCACGCCAAGCGCGGACTGATCAACTGGCACGACACCCTCAAGCACGCCACCGAACTGCTGCGCCAGGTCGGCCTCGACGAGCACCCGGAGACCCGGGTCGCCGACATCGGCGTGGGCAAGCAGCAGCTGGTGGAGATCGCCAAGGCGCTGTCGAAGAAGGTGAAGCTGCTCATCCTCGACGAGCCGACGGCGGCGCTCAACGACGAGGACAGCGGCAAGCTCCTCGACCTGATCCTCTCGCTGAAGGAACAGGGCATGACCTCGATCATCATCTCGCACAAGCTGAACGAGATCCGCCGGGTCGCCGACTCGGTCACGATCATCCGCGACGGGCATTCCATCGAGACGCTCGACGTGAAGGCGAAGGAGACGACCGAGGACCGGATCATCAGCGGGATGGTCGGCCGCGACCTGGAGAACCGCTTCCCGGAGCGGACCCCGCACCACCCCGAGGAGGGCTCCGCACCGGCCCTGGAGATCCGCAACTGGACCGTGCACCACCCCATCGACCAGCAGCGCAAGGTCGTCGACGATGTCTCGATCGAGGTGCGGCGCGGCGAGATCGTCGGCATCGCCGGGCTGATGGGCGCCGGCCGCACCGAACTGGCGATGAGCGTCTTCGGCCGCACCTACGGCCGGCACGCGGGCGGCACGGTCCTCAGGGACGGCAAGGAGATCCGTACGAAGACCGTCCCGGAGGCGGTGGGGCACGGCATCGCGTACGTCACCGAGGACCGCAAGCACTACGGCCTCAACCTCATCGACACCATCAACCGGAACATCTCGCTGACCGCGCTGGGCAAGGTCTCCAAACGGGGTGTGGTCGACGAGCACGGGGAACGCCAGGTCGCCGAGGACTTCCGCAAGTCCATGAACATCAAGGCGCCGACCGTCTTCGAGCCGGTGGGCAAGCTGTCCGGCGGCAACCAGCAGAAGGTCGTCCTCAGCAAGTGGATCTTCGCGGGTCCCGAGGTGCTGATCCTGGACGAGCCCACGCGCGGCATCGACGTGGGTGCCAAGTACGAGATCTACACGGTCATCGACCAGCTGGCGGCCCAGGGCAAGGCGGTCGTCTTCATCTCCTCCGAACTGCCGGAGCTGCTCGGCATGTGCGACCGGATCTACACGATGGCCGCCGGGCGGCTCACGGGTGAGTTCTCGCGGGCCGAGGCCTCGCAGGAAGCGCTGATGCGTCGTATGACGAAGGACAAGAAGGACAACGAGGTAACCCGATGAGCACGGACGTGACCGCCAAGACCCCGGCCCCCGCGCCGTCCGGCAGAGGCGGGTCGGCCTCCGGCGACGGCCTGCTGCGGCTGATGCTCGACGGCATGCGCCGCAACATGCGCCAGTACGGCATGCTGATGGCCCTCGGCCTGATCGTGGTGCTGTTCGCCGTCTGGTCCGACGGCGACCTGCTGCTGCCGCGCAACGTCTCCAACCTGGTGCTGCAGAACAGCTACATCCTGATCCTCGCGATCGGCATGATGCTCGTCATCATCGCGGGCCACATCGACCTCTCGGTCGGCTCACTGACCGCGTTCATCGGCTCGATGGCCGCCGTCCTGATGGTCAAGAACGATCTGCCCTGGCCGGTCGCGGTCATCCTGTGCCTGGCCATCGGCGCCCTCGCGGGATCCGTACAAGGGTTCTTCATCGCCTATCTCGGCATACCGTCGTTCATCGTGACGCTGGCGGGCATGCTGCTCTTCCGCGGTCTGACGGAGATCTTCCTGAAGGGCCAGACCCTCGGCCCGTTCCCCAAGGACCTGCAGAAGATCGCCAACGGCTTCCTGCCCGAAGTCGGCCCGAACACCAACTACCACAACCTCACCCTGCTGCTGGGCTTCGCCCTGATCGCCTTCGTGGTGTTCCAGGAGGTCCGCGACCGCAAGCGGCAGCTGGAGTTCGCCCTCGAGGTGCCCCCGGTCAAGCTGTTCGTGCTCAAGCTGGTCGCACTGGTCTCCGCCGTCCTCGTCGTCACGCTGCTGCTCGCCAGCTACAAGGGCGCCCCGGTCGTGCTGCTCATCCTGGGCGTGCTGGTCGTCGGGTTCGGCTACCTGATGCGCAACGCGATCATCGGCCGCCACATCTACGCCATCGGCGGCAACCTGCCCGCGGCCAAGCTGTCGGGCGTGAAGGACAAGAAGGTCACCTTCCTGGTCTTCCTGAACATGGGCATGCTCGCGGCCCTGGCGGGTCTGGTCTTCGCCGCCCGCTTCAACGCGGCCTCCCCCAAGGCCGGCCTCAACTTCGAGCTGGAGGCCATCGCCGCCTCGTTCATCGGCGGCGCGTCGATGAGCGGCGGCGTCGGCACGGTCCTCGGCGCGATCATCGGCGGTCTGGTCCTGGGCGTGCTGAACAACGGCATGAACCTCGTCGGCATCGGCACCGACTGGCAGCAGGTCATCAAGGGCGCGGTACTGCTGGCGGCGGTCGGGTTCGACGTGTGGAACAAGCGCAAGGTCGGTTCGTAACGGACTGGGGCCCCGCCGGCCAAGGCGGGGCCCGCTTCTTTTCACGGAAGTACAGGAGCCGCACACATGGAACTGAGCAGACGCACGGTCATCGCATCCGCCACCGCCGCGGGCATCGCCGCCGCGACGGCCGGCGGCACGGCACACGCCACGGGAGGCAGGAAGCCGGTGAAGGAGCTCTTCGGCAGGCTCGCCGACGGCACGAGGGTGTACCGCTGGTCGCTGGAGAACGGCGGCACGCGGATGAAGGTGCTGTCGTACGGCGGAGTCGTCCAGTCCCTGGAGGTCCCCGACCGCCGGGGCCGCTACGAGAACGTCTCCCTGGGCTTCGACAACCTCGACGACTACGTGGCCCGCAGCCCGCACTTCGGCGCCCTGATCGGCCGGTACGGCAACCGCATCGCCAAGGGCCGCTTCACCCTGGACGGCGAGGAGTACCAGCTCTCCGTCAACGACGGCGAGAACTCCCTGCACGGCGGCGCCCTGGGCTTCGACTACCGGGTGTGGGACGTCGAGCCGTTCGCCGGGGGCTCCGACGTCGGCCTGGTGCTGCACTACACCAGCGTCGACGGCGAGATGGGCTACCCGGGCACGCTCAGGGCGAAGGTGACGTACACCCTCACCCGGCGCGGCGAGTGGCGCATCGACTACGAGGCCACCACCGACAGGGCGACCGTCGTCAACCTCACCAGCCACGTCTACTGGAACCTGGCCGGCGAGGGCAGCGGCACGATCGAGGACCACGAGCTGTCGATCGCCGCGTCCCGCTACACGCCCACCGACGCGGGTCTCATCCCGACGGGCGAGCTGGCGCCGGTCTCCGGCACGCCCTTCGACTTCCGCCGCGCCAAGCCGATCGGCCGGGACATCCGGGACGCCCACCCGCAACTGGTCACCGCCAAGGGCTTCGACCACAACTGGGTCCTCGACAAGGGCGTCACCGGCCGCCCCGAGCCCGTCGCCACCCTGCGCGACCGCGCCTCGGGCCGCACCCTGCGCATCGCCACCGACCAGCCCGGTCTGCAGTTCTACTCGGGCAACTTCCTCGACGGCACCCTGACCGGCACCGGCGGCTCCCTCTACCGGCAGGGCGACGCCCTGTGCCTGGAGACACAGCACTTCCCGGACTCGCCGAACCAGCCGTCGTTCCCCCCGACCGTGCTGCGGCCGGGACAGACGTACCGGACGACGACGGTGCACTCGTTCGACGCGTGAGCCCGTGAGGACACACTTCCTTCACACGCGTTGAACGCCACCGGATCCTCCTCCGTATGCAAGGGCGGCCCGCGCTCCCCCGCGCGGGCCGCCCACAGACGGAGGTCCACTTGTCCGGCAACGTCACCTCGTTGTTCCGCGGCACCGCGGCGCACAGCCCGTCGATGGCGGCGCTGACGCGGGAGAGCGGCGGGACGGCGGGCGCCGGGCCGGTGGACTTCTGCATCCCGTGCAACCCGTACTTCCCCACCCCGGCGATGTTCGACGAGATGGCCGGCCGGCTGCGCGAGATCATCACGTACTACCCGAGCAGCGCCGACACCATCACCGCCGAACTGTGCGGCCTGCTCCAACTTCCGCCGCAGTGCGTGGCGATGGGCAACGGCTCCACGGAGCTGATCACCTGGATCGACCACCTGCTGGTCCGGGAGTCCCTCGCCGTCCCCGTCCCCACCTTCGGCCGCTGGACCGACCAGCCCGTGGAGACCGGCAAGCGGGTCGACATGTTCCCGCTCCAGGAGGCCGGCGGCTTCGCCCTCGACCTCGCGCGGTACGCCGAGTTCGTGCGGGCCCGGGGGTCGCGGGCGGTGGTGGTCTGCAACCCCAACAATCCCGACGGCGGCTATCTGCACAAGCAGGCGCTGGTGCGGTTCCTGGACGCGATGGCCGACCGGGACCTGGTCGTGATCGACGAGTCCTTCCTGGAGTTCGCCGACGCGGAGGCCGAGCCCAGCGTGGTCGAGGAGGCGGTGCTGCGGCCCAACGTCGTCGTGCTGCGCAGTCTCGGCAAGAACTTCGGCCTGCACGGCGTCCGCTTCGGCTACCTCGTCGCCACTCCGCAGCTGGCGGGCCGGGTGCGCGCCATGCTCCCCAAGTGGAACATCAACTCCCTGGCCGAGCACGTGGTGTTCATGCTGCGCGACCACGGCGCCGAGTACGCGCGGAGCCTGCACCAGGTCCGCCGCGACCGCCTGGAGATGGCCGGTCAGCTGTCCGCGCTGCCCGGTCTGACCGTCTATCCCTCGCAGGGCAACTTCCTCTTCGTCCGCCTCCCCGTGGGCGCCGAGGGCACCGTCGTCCGGGACCGGATGCTCACCGAGCACCGGATCCTGGTCCGTGAATGCGGCAACAAGATCGGTTCGTCCAGCCGCTTCCTGCGTCTCGTGGTGCGCCCCCAGGCCGACGTGCGTCGCCTGGTGTCCGGCCTGGCACAGGTGCTGTACGGGGCCAGGAGGGGAGCCGCCGTGCCCGAGCCCGCTCCAGGGACCGGCTACAGCTCGGGCACGGCGGCCGTGGACCGCCTGATGAGCGAGACCAACGGGGCCGGTTTGCGGGGGCTCGCCGCTCAGGGGGCCGGTACCGGTGTCCCGGGGCTCGCCGCCGCTCCGGCCGCCGACGGCGGCATGCCGCTCCCCGCCGCGGTGCCCGTCGCCCCGGCGGCGGCCGCCGTCGGCCCGATGTCCGGGCCGGTGCCGACGGCACCGCCACAGGTCCCGCAACCGGCTCCGGTCCCCCAGCCGGCTCCGGTCCCCCACCCGGCGCCGTATCCCGGACCGGTGCCGGTCCCCCACCCGGCACCGGTCCAGCAGCCCATGCCCGCTCCGGCCCCTGTTCCCACTCCGGCCCCGGTTCCGGATGCCGCGGTGGCTCACTACCCGGTGGTGACCACCGACCCCACCCCGCCCGGCGTCCCGGCCCGCGGTGGCCTCACGGCCGCGCAGGTCCGGGGCACCAACGGCCTGGAGGCGGTCCCTGCGACGGGCCGGCCGGGAGCGCAGAGCTGGCCGAACGCGGCGGGCATGGGCCGGACGGGGTGAAGGTGAGGGTGCGGACGCTGCTTCAGGCCGGGTTCAGCCGCCACTGCTGACACGCGTTGTTCAGCCACGTCCACTGCCGTACATCGGCGGAGTCGGCCGTGGAGCAGTCGGCGACGTCGGCGACCTTGCCGGTGGCCTGGTTGACGATCCGGACGTGACCGCTGTCCGTGGCGAGGAACCGGAACCGCTGACAGGTGTTGTCCAGCCAGGACCACTGCCGCAGATCGGCCCCGTCGGCGGCCGAGCAGTCGGCGGTGTCCAGCACCTTCCCGGTGGCCACGTTGACCAGCCGGTGGGTGTCGTCCCCGAGGTCCTCCAGACGCCAGCGCTGGTTGGCGCCGCCGTTGCAGGAATACTGCGCCACGTCGGCCCCGTCCGTCGGAGAGCTCCCGGCCACGTCCAGACACTTGCCGCTGTTGCGGTTGGTGACCGTGTACGTCGTCGAGACGACCGACGGCTCGCCCGAGGGTCCGGACATGCCCGCCCCGAGCCGGACCGGGGTGCCGAGGTTCGGGGTGCCGTCGCCGTTCCAGGTGAACTTCTGGGCCCGCGCCGTACGCCCGTTGTCGCAGCCGTCCGAGGCGGCGTCGTTGGCGTGGTAGACGATCCAGCTCTCGGAGCCGTCCGGCGAGGTGAAGAAACCGTTGTGACCGGGCCCGTAGACGCCGTTGCCGTCACTGCGCTGGAACAGTGCCGTCGGCTTCTTCGTCCAGGAGGACGCGGACGCCGGATCGGATCCGGTCAGTTCCAGCTGCCCCAGCTTGTAGTCGGGGGTCCAGCAGCCGCTGGCGGAGTAGACGAGGAACGTCCTGCCACCCCGTTGGAGGATCTCCGGCCCCTCGTTGACCGGTGCGCCCGAGCGTTCCCAGTCGTACGTCGGTGTGGAGACCGTGCTGAAGGAGGAGGCCACCGTGTACGGGTTCGACATCCGGGCGGCGACGATGTTCTGGGTCCCGCTGTGCGTGCTGCCGAAGAGGTACAGCCGACCGTTGATCGTCGCAACCGTGGGGTCGAGCATCCAGGCGGGATTGAGCTGTCCCCGGTAGGTGTACGGCCCCATGGGGTCGGACCCGGCGCTCTCCAGGACGTGGCTGCGCTGGGTCGGGTTGTAGTCGGAGACGTTCTGCCCGGCGACGTAGTACAGGTACCAGCGACCGTTCAGGTAGTGCAGCTCGGGCGCCCAGATGTTGCAGCACCGGGACGCCGCGTCGCCCTGCCACACCTGCACGCTGGGCGCGGTGGCGAGCCCACCGAGGGTGGGCGACCTGCGGACGGTGATGACGTCGGTCCAGCTCGTCGACACCATGTAGTAGTTGCCGCTGTGGTAGGTGATCCAGGGGTCGGCGCCCTTCTGGGTCTTGACCGGGTTGGTGAAGGTGGCCGCGCTCGCGGAGGACTGCCCGAGCGAGAGGGCGAGCAGCAGGGCGGCCAGCAGGGTCAGTAGGCGACGGGCCATCCGCTGCTCCAGTTCAGGAGGTTGATGCCCAGTTTGGGTGTGCCGTTGTCGTTGCCGTCGTAGTAGTGGTAGACGATCAGGTCGCCGTCGACGTCGTTCATGATCGACTGGCCGCCGGGGCCGATGACGCTGCCGTGCGACTCGAGCACGGGCGTGCCGCCGTTGTTCATCATCGAGACGCCGTCGCGGTCGCGGTAGGGCCCGGTCACGCTGGTCGCCCGGCCGACCTTGACCTTGTAGGTGGAGCTGGTGCCGGCGCAGCAGGTGTCGTACGAGGCGAAGAGGTAGTAGTACCCGTTCCGCTTGACGATGTACGGGGCCTCGACGGCCTTGGTGCCGGACGGCCGGGAGGCGAGGGAGCGGCGGGCGGTGTCGGAGGCGAGCTGCTTGCCGGTGGACGGGTCGATCCGGATCATCTTGATGCCTGTCCACCAGCTGCCGAAGGAGAGCCACCACTTGCCGTCGTCGTCGACGAAGAGGTTGGGGTCGATGGCGTTGTAGTCGCTGGAGGAGCCGGAGGTGTAGACGATGCCGTAGTCGCTCCAGCTGCCCGGCTGTCCGGTGGCGGAGCCGGCGAGCCCGATGGCGGAGGTGTTGGAGCCGAACTTCGAGACGGAGTAGTACATCAGGTACTTGCCGCCGTGGTACGAGATGTCGGGCGCCCAGGCCTCCGGGACGGAGGAGTAGCGCGACCACCAGCCCGGCCGGGAGCCGAAGGCGTCCGCGCCCGCGGAGAAGGCGGTGCGGTCGGAGGACGTCTTGCTGCTGATGCCGCCGCCGGTGGCGTAGAGCTGGTACTGCCCGGACGAGGTGCGGATCATCGTCGGGTCGTGGGTGACGACGGAGCCGGTGACCCGGCCGGGGTTGGGGTAGGCCGACGCCGTGGTGGGGAGGAGGGCGAGCAGGGCAGCGGTGGGGAGAGCGAGGAGTGCGGTTCTCTTGCGACTCACGGGGGACGCTCCTGTTCTGTATCTCGAACAACGATCGTCTTGTCGGACGGGAACGTAGGATCGAACCGCACGCGCGTCAATGGCCCGCGCGACAACGGCAACCAACGTCCGGAAAACACCACGTTCCGCAGGTGACGCACCGGTGAACTCCTGACGGCCGGTCAGCGCACTCCCGATTGGCCACTCCGCGCCCCGGACAACATGGCCTCCCCATCCACTGAGCCGGAAGTCGGGAGTCGGTTGTGAACGGTTTTCCGTGGGAGTCGGTGATCGCCGTTCTCGGCCTCGCCGTGCCCGTGATCGCCGCCCTGTGGGAGTTCTTCCTCGCGGGCCGCAAACGGCTCGGTTACCGGGTCCAGATGGACACCAGCGCCCGGGACTCGGCCACTTCCTCCGGACCGGAGGCCGGGGTGCTCCAGCGCATGCAGTGGGACGGCGCCCACCTGCGCGACCCGTCCGTCGCCCTGCTGCGCATCGAGAACGTGGGCTGGACCCCGATAGTCGAGGAGGACTACGTGGCCCCCGCCAACGACGCGGTGGGCATCCGCGTGAAGTTCCCGGGCCGCCGCGTGGTCGGTATGGTCGTGACGGAGTGCAGCCACACCGTGCTGCGTGACTTCTTCACACCGGGGACGTCGGGCTTCGGGGCCTCGGACGGCGTCATCAGACTGCCCAAGGTGAAGCTCAACCGCCGGTCCCACTACAAGGTGCTGGCGGTCCTGGACCGCGTCCCGGACTTCACCGAGACCGACTTCCCCGACCCGGAGGTCACCGCGGGCATCGTCGGCGGGGTGCGCGGCGGGACCATCAAGAGGACCGAGTACTACCCCTTCGCGTCCCGGCCGGTCCGCTGGCTGCTCGCCGTGCTCGTCCTGGTGAGCGTCGCCCAGTCCGTGTCCACGTTCGCCCGGGGCGAGGACGCCGTGGCCGCGCCGCTGGACTGCGCCGAGGGGACGCTGCACCTGACGGGCTCCACGGCGTTCAAACCGGTCCTGGAGCAGGCCGCCGAGCAGTACGTGAAGACCTGCCCCGGCGCGCGAATACCCCTGTCCGACAGTCAGTTCGAGGGCAGTGTCCCGGGGCTGGACGCACTCACCACGGCCGGGGACAAGGAGAAGCCGAAGGGCGACGAAGGGCTCGGCGACCGGCTGACGTTCAGCGACGGCCCCAAGTCCCCCGGCCGCACCCGGCTCCTGCCCCGCACCGTCGCCCTGTCCCTGTTCACCCTGGTCGTGAACAAGGACACCGGGGTCCAGGACCTGTCCCTGAGCCAGGTCCGGGACATCTACGCCGGGAAGATCACCAACTGGGAGCAGGTGAACGGCGAGGACCTGCCCGTCCAGCTCGTCGGCCGCCATCCGGGCTCCGGCACCCGCACCGCCCTCCAGCGGCAGGTCCTGGACGACGCCCCCCTGCCGGCGGTCACGACGAGCGACTGCCGGAGCCTGGACACCGGCCGGCCCGGCCGCTGCGAGGTCGGCAAGACCCAGATCCTGCTGGACACCGTCACCTCGACCCCCGGTGCCCTCGGCTACAGCGAGGTCGGCCTCGCCGACGCCCACAAGGACGTACGGCAGGTCCGCATCGACGGCTACCCCGCGACGCTGGAGGGCGCCGACCAGGGCGCGTACCCCTATTGGGAGACGGAGATCGCCTATACCTACGGCGAACCCCCGGCGGACTCGATCGCCGCGGGCTTCCTGCGCTACCTCGCCAACGAGGTCGGCAAGGACATCATCCGCGCCGAGGGCCACCGTCCCTGCTCCGAACTGGACAAGCCGCTGGTGTGCCGGCCGAGCGGGTCGTGACCTTTGGTCAGCCGGCACCGAGCGCCCGGACGAGCGACAACCAGCCCGGCACGTCGACCTCCGCCCGCACGGTCTTGGCGGGCGGCTCGCGGTCCAGCACCTCCCAGCGGTCGGCGAACGCGTCGACCAACGCCAGGCCGCGGCCGTGCTCGTCGAGCGGGCCCGGCTGCCGCAGGCTTGGCCGGGGCGGTCCACTGCGGGTGTCGGTGACCTCGATCCGGACGCTGCCCGGCACGAGGGAGAGCCGCAGCTCGAAGTCGCGGCCGGCCACCCGGCCGTGGGTCACGGCGTTGGCCGCCAGTTCGGCGACGATCACGGCGACCGCGTCGGAGACGTCCGTGCCGTGCGGGACGCCCCAGTCGTGCAGCTGGGCGAGGGCGAGACGCCGGGCCAGTCGCGCGCCTCGCGGGGTGGAGCTGAGACGCTGGGAGAACGCACGTACGGTAGTCGGTCCCTGGCGTGCGGGGGGTGCTGTCATGCGCCCAATCTGACGCCCGGCGGGCGCTCTTCTCCAGGTGGACGCCGCGTACGCTGCGACGGAGTACATGGTCACGGACTGGACAGTACGGGTCACCGCCCGTGACCATGACCGGGGAGGTGGCGACAGTGGTCGATGAGTCGTCGGACAGCCTGCGGACGTTCGGGGCGGTGGTCCAGGGGCTGCGGGAGCACGCGGGGCTGAGCCGGGAGGAGTTCGGGGAACTGGTGCGCTTCTCCAAACACACGGTGGCCTCGGTCGAGCTGGGCAGGCGGATGCCGGATCCCGCGTTCGTGGAGCGCGCGGAGGAGGCCCTGGGGAGGACGGGGGCGCTGCGGAGGGCGGCGACCCATCTGGTGCGGCAGCCGGGGCTGGCGGCGTGGTTTCGGCGGTGGGCTCAGCTGGAGACCGTGGCCATCACGCTTTACACGTACGAGTGCCGGATGATTCCGGGTTTGTTGCAGACGGAGGCGTATGCGAATGCTCTGTTCGCCGCGCAGCTGCCGCCGCTGGACGACGCGGAGATCGAGGCTCGGTGGGCCGCGCGGACCGATCGACAGAGGTTGCTGCGAGAGCGTCCGCGCACGGCCTTCAGCTTCATCCTGGAGGAGCACCTGTTCCTGCGTCGGACTGGTGGAGAGGAGGCGACGAGGAGGCTCATCGAGCACCTGCTGGAAGTCGCGCGACTACGCAACGTCGACCTCCAGATCATGCCTATGACGCGCGAGGCGCACTCCGGGATCGCGGGCCCCATGCAGTTGCTGGAAACGCCCGAGAACCGGTGGTTCGCCTACAACGAGGGCCAGCGAGGCGGTCTGTTCGTCAGCGACCCGAAGGAGATCAGCGTCCTTCAGAAGCGGTATGCGAGTATGCGTTCGCAGGCTCTCACCGTTCCGGACTCCGTGAGCCTGTTGCAGCGGATGCGAGGAGACCTATGAGCACCGGCGAACTGGTCTGGTTCAAGTCGAGCTACAGCAGCAGCGGCGACGGCGACTGCGTAGAGATAGCCACCCGCCCCCACACCGTCCACGTCCGCGACTCCAAGGACGCCCAGGGCCCCCAGCTCCGTCTCTCCCCCGCCGTCTGGACCGACTTCCTCACCTACGCCACGAAGTGACCGTGGGCCGGCGAATCGTCGTCGCCGTGTGGACGGGGCTGTGTCTGGCCGGCCTCGTCGCCACCGCCGCTCTCGACGCCGGGCCGTCCCCGGAGGAGTCCGGGTGGTACCCCGCCGAGGAGCCGACGCCGGGGCAGGCGCAGAAGCAGAGGGAGACGTACACCGTCGTCTGCCACGAGATCGCGGACCGCGTCGAGCAGAGCCGCGCCGAGGCCGGGCGGGCAGGGCGGATCCCGGCCGACGTGGCGGTACCCCGCGAGTGCGCGGACGAGATCGAGGAGCGCGGGCCGTCCCACTGACGCCGCCCGATCGGCGGACGCGTCCGCGCCTGCCGGTACCGGCCGCCCGGGCAGCAT
Organism: Streptomyces sp. NPDC017225; assembly: GCF_044331465.1. Taxonomy (NCBI): domain Bacteria; kingdom Bacillati; phylum Actinomycetota; class Actinomycetes; order Kitasatosporales; family Streptomycetaceae; genus Streptomyces; species Streptomyces sp. NPDC017225. The sequence continues at coordinate 535,116 of NZ_JBIRNE010000003.1, forward strand.
CCGCCGATTGTGCACATGCCATCGGCAGGGCGGTCGCATCGTATGCACACCCCCGGGACGCGAACAGATCGAACTCCGGCCATTTAACGCATCGCCGCCTCCTTGTGGAGAATGGCCCGGCAGCGCAGCACGAGAAGCACGGCAACAGGAGAGGCTCCCTTGGAGCTCAGCAGGCTCAGCAGACGAGCGTTCAGCGCCCTCGCGGGCACCACCGTCCTCGGTCTCTCGCTGGGCGGCAGCGTGAGCAGCCAGGCACTGCCCCGCTCCGGCGTACGCGGCCCCGTGCCCACCGGGCCGCCGCCCGGGCCGCCCGGCGCCGACGGCGTGCGCCACCGCGTCGCCCTGGACCGGTACTCCCTGCTGGTCGACGGCAGACGCCTCACGCTGTGGTCCGGCGAGATGCACCCCTTCCGGCTGCCGAGCCCGTCCCTGTGGCGGGACGTGCTCCAGAAGATGCGGGCGTACGGCTACAACGCGGTCAGCGTCCGCCTCGCCTGGAACCAGCACTCCCCCGCCCCCGGCGAATACGACTTCACCGGCGTCCGGGACCTGGACCTCTTCCTGCGCACGGCCGCCGAGACCCGGATGTACGTCGTCCTGCGGCCCGGCCCTTACATCGGCGCCGACGTGGACGCCGGCGGCCTGCCCGGCTGGCTGACGGCCGCCGAGGGCCGGGCCAGGACCGCCGACCCCGCCTACCTGCGCCACGCCGACGAGTGGCTGAGCCGCGTCAACGCCGTCGCCGCCCGGCACCAGTACACCCGGGGCACGGGCACGGTCCTGCTCTACCAGGTCGACGCCCCCAGGCGCGCCCGCCTGAGCCGCCTGCACGACAAGCTCCGCGCCGAAGGCATCGACGTACCGCTCCTGCACGCCGGCACCCCGGTCGCCTGGGGCGAGGTGGAGCGCACCCGGGACGCCGCCGAGGCGCGCCGCGTCCATCTCGCGCACCTCGCGCACGGGATCACGCTGCACAACGTCCACACCGCGTTCAGCGGCACCTCCTGGGGCTGGCTGGCCGCGCCGTCCGCGCCCACGCCCACGTACGACCCCACCGCGGCGATCGACGAGGCACGCCGGCCGACGGACAAGATGGCCCCCCTCCACCAGCTGGGGCAGCTGCTGCGCAACGTCCCCGACTTCACCCGGATGGAGGAGGCCCGGCGGGTCCGGGCCGCCGACGCCCGGATCAAGGTGCGGCACCTGGCCAACCCGGACACCGGCACCCACGCCTACGTGGTGCGCAACGACTCCGCGACCGACGTCACGTCGAAGGTGCCGATGGGCGGGACCGACGTGGAGGTCACCGTCCCCGCCCGGGACGCCAAGCTGTTCGCCACCGGTCTCCACCTGGGCGCGGGACGGAAACTGGCGTACGCCACCGTGCAGCCCATGCTGTCCATGAGCGTCGGGCGGCTGGACATCGCCGCCTTCGTGGGCCGGGCCGGCGAGATGGCGCACCTGGTGCTGGACTGCCCGCACGAACCGTGGCCGACCCGGCTGGACGAGGAGGCCGCCTGGGTGTATGACCACGGAAAGCTGCACGTCACGGTGCCCCTCGAAGAGAACAGGCTGACCCGGGTGCGGGTACGCAGCGGCAAGTCCGACCGCACCCTGATCCTGCTCGTCGCGGACGACGCCGCCTCGTTGCGGCTGTGGCCGTACGAGACCCCGTCGGGCCGCGTCCTGGTGCACGGCCCGGCGCTGCTGCGCGACGTCGCCCTGGACGGTGCCACGATCCGGCTGACCGGTGACACCGTCGAGGAGTGCCCTCTCGAGGTGTGGGCACCGCGCGGCATCACCCACGTGACCTGGAACGGCGGCGCGGTGGGCACGTCGGGCAGCCGTGCCCACAGTCTGCTGGCCGTCCGGCCGCTGCCCGGCGTGCCCGAGCTGGTGCTGCCCGCGCTGGACGGCTGGCGGCGCCGCGCCGAGAACCCGGAGTCCGCCCCCGGCTACGACGACTCGGGGTGGGCGGTCGCCGACCGGCGGACGTCGTACAGCACCACCCCCGTGCCCGACGGACAGCCCGTGCTCTTCGCCGACGACTACGGCTTCCACTACGGCGACGTCTGGTACCGGGGCCGGCTCAGCGGCGGTGCGGACCTGGAGTCGGTGTCCCTCTCCTACAGCACGGGTGCGCGGGGCATGCTGATGGCCTGGCTGGACGGGGAGCCGCTGGGCACCCACCGCGTGGGCCGGGAGGACGACGACGGCGAGGGCACGTGGACCGCCACGGCCCGCTTCCGGCTGCCGGAGGAAACGCGGGAGGCGCTCGGGAAGGAGCCCGGTGCCTCCCGGGTCCTGTCCGTCCTCGTCCGGCGCACCCAGCACGGCCAGGACGCGTACCAGGCGGCCCGCGGGCTGACATCCGTCGCCTTCGAGGGGGCGTCGCCGAAGGTGGCGTGGCGGATCCAGGGCGCCGCCGCGCCCGATCCGGTGCGCGGGCCGCTCAACCACGGCGGACTGTTCGGGGAGCGGCACGGCTGGTATCTGCCCGGGTACGACGACGGCGGCTGGGAGCCCGTGTCCCTCCCCCGGGCGGACCGGCGCCAGGGCGTGACCTGGTACCGGACCACCTTCCGGCTGGACGTCCCGCCGGACGTCGACGCCTCGGTCGGGCTCGTCCTCGACGACGACCGGGACCGCGACTACCGCGCCCAGGTCTTCCTCAACGGCTGGAACCTGGGCGAGTACGAGGGCGGCCCGGCGGGCGAGCCGCACACCTTCGTCCTGCCGAACGGCGTCCTGCGCACCCGCGCCGCCGCCAACACCCTGGCGATCGCGGTCCTGGCCGGCGGCGAGGCGGCGTCCGGGCCGGGGACGGTACGGCTGAAGCTGCTGGGCGGCGCGGCCGGAGGGGTGCCGGTGAAACCGGTCACCTCCCCCGGCCCGCGCCGCTGACCCGGCCGGGGCCGCCGCGTCCGGCCGAACCCGCCGGCCCCGGTCTCAGCGCAGCCGGATCACGTTCCAGGACAGCGGCTCCAGTACGGCGCTCAGCCCGCCGTCCCGCAGCCGGGTGCCCTCGACCGGGTGCGGGGCGACCCGCTCGGGCTCGGCGAGGGTGTTGCGGGCGTCGGGGTCGGCGTCCGCGAGGGCGCTGTGCTCGACGACCTCGGTCAGCTCCAGGCCGCTCAGGGCGACGTCGAGCGGCAGCGCATCGGTGCGGGAGCGGTTGACGGCGAAGACGGTGACCGAGCCGTCCTCGGCGCGCACGGCGGTGGCGTGCAGCAGGTCGGCCTCGCCGTACTTCTTCGTCTCGTACGTCGGTGAGTCCACCCGGACGTCGAGGACCTCGCCGCGGCCGTGCTTCGAGGCCTGCGCGAACGGGAAGAAGGTCGTCTGCCGCCAGGCCGGGCCGCCCGGCTCGGTCATGATCGGGGCGATGACGTTGACGAGCTGGGCGAGGCAGGCGACGGTGACGCGGTCGGCGTGCCGCAGCAGGGCGATGAGGAGCGAGCCGAAGACGACGGCGTCGGTGACGCTGTAGTTGTCCTCCAGCAGACGGGGCGCCTCGGGCCAGTCCAGGGCGCTGACCTCGGCCTGGGTCTTGGCCATGTACCAGACGTTCCACTCGTCGAAGGAGAGGTTGATCCTCTTCTTGGACTTGAGGCGGGCGCCGATGTGGTCGCAGGTGGCGACGACGTTCTCGATGAACGACTCCATGTCCACGGCGGAGGCGAGGAAGGAGTCGACGTCGCCGTCGAACGGCTCGTAGTAGGCGTGCAGGGAGATGTGGTCGACCAGGTCGTACGTCTCCTTGAGGACCGTCGCCTCCCACTCGGCGAAGGTGTCCATGGACTGGCCGGAGGAGCCGCAGGCGACGAGTTCGAGGCCGGGGTCGATCTGGCGCATGGCGCGGGCGGTCTCGGCGGCGACCCTGCCGTACTCCTCGGCGGTCTTGTGGCCGGTCTGCCAGGGGCCGTCCATCTCGTTGCCCAGGCACCAGAGCCTGATGCCGAAGGGGTCCTTGTCACCGTGCTCGGCGCGCAGGTCGGAGAGCGCGGTGCCGGAGGGGTGGTTGGCGTACTCCTGGAGTTCGAGGGCCTCGGCGACGCCTCGGGTGCCGAGGTTGACCGCCATCATCGGTTCGGCCTGGGGGCCGATCTTCTTGAGGAAGGCGATGTACTCGGAGAGGCCGAAGCGGTTGGTCTCCGTGGAGCGCCAGGCCAGGTCGAGGCGGCGGGGGCGGTCCTCCACCGGGCCGACGGAGTCCTCCCACTTGTAGCCGGAGACGAAGTTGCCGCCGGGGTAGCGGATGGCGGTGACGCCGAGTTCCCGGACCAGGTCCAGCACGTCCTGGCGCAGGCCGGCGTCGTCGGCGGTGGGGTGGCCCGGTTCGAAGATGCCGGTGTACACGCAGCGGCCGAGGTGTTCCACGAAGGAGCCGAAGAGGCGGGGGTTGACCTCACCGACGGTGAAGGCGGGGTCGAGGGTGAAGCGGGCGGTTCGCATGTCTGCCTTTCCAGAGGTTCGCGTGGGTCCGCGGGTTCGTCGTTGCCGGCCGTTCCTCTAAGAGATCTTCGGCCAGCCGTCCTTGGTCCAGGTCAAGGCGTTCAGCCCGAGCTTGGGCGTGCCTTCGTCCTCGGCGTCGTAGTAGTGGTACGCCAGCCAGTCCCGGCCCCGGTCGCGGAAGACGGACTGGCCGCCCGTGCCGATGTGGCGGCCGTGGCCCTCCAGGAGGAGGTCACCGCCGCCCTGGAGCATGGGGGTGCCGGTGCTGTCGACGTAGGGGCCCTTGATGTCCGTGGCCCTGCCGGCCTTGATCTTGTACGTGCTGTCCACACCCGAGCAGCAGGCGTCGTACGACGCGAAGAGGTAGTAGTGGCGGCCGTGCTTGACGATGGCCGGGCCTTCGACGGCGTACGGCTCGTCCGGGCGGGTGGCGAGGTGGTGGACCTCCGCGTCCCGGGCGGCCTTGCCGGTGTGCCGGTCCAGCTCGATCATGCGGATGCCGCTCCAGTAGGAGCCGAAGGACATCCACAGGCGGCCGTCGGCCTGGACGACCGCGGGGTCGATGGCGTTCCAGGTGTCGCTCGTCCCGGAGGAGAAGACCTTGCCGTGGTCGGTCCAGGTACCGGGCAGGCCCGTGCGGGAGGTGGCGACGCCGATCGCGGAGTGGTTGGTGCCCCAGGAGGAGACCGCGTAGTACAGCCAGTAGCGGCCGGCGCGGTAGGAGATGTCGGGGGCCCAGGGGTCGCCTGTGTCGTTGTACTCGTACCACCAGCCCGGGGGTTTCGCGAAGGCGTTGCCCGCGTCGTCCCAGTGCCTGCCGTCCTCGGAGAGGCGGGCGCCGATGACGCCACCGGTGGAGTAGGCGACGTAGCCGCCGTCCTTGAGGCGCGTGACGGTGGGGTCGTGGATGATCTCCTGGCCCGTGATGGGGCGCGGGTCCGGGTAGCTCTCCGCCGCCTGTGCCGTGTGGGGCAGCAGGGCCATCAGGGCGGCCGTCGCCACGGCGGTGAGGGTGGTGCGCACGGTGCGTACGGTCACTGTCCCGCCAATCCCGTGTGGGCGACGCCCGCCACGATCTGCCGCTGGAAGAAGACGAACACGATGATCAGCGGCAGCCCGGCCATCAGGCCGCCGGCCATGAGCTGGGCCCACTGGATGCCGTAGGAGTTCATGACGGTCGCGATGCCGTTCGGCATGGTCATCAGGTCGGGGTTGTTGGTCACCATGTAGGGCCACAGGAAGTTGTTCCACGAGCTGATGAAGGTGAAGATGCCGACCGCCGCGAGGGAGGGGCGGGAGAGCGGCACGATGATGGTGAAGAAGACGCGCCAGCGGCCGGCGCCGTCGATGAAGGCGGCCTCCTCCAGTTCGCGCGGGATGCCCTGGAAGAACTTGTAGAGGATGTAGACCATCGCGGCGGGCGCGCACTGCGGCAGGATCATGCCCCAGTAGGTGTCGACCATCCCCATCTGCTGGACGGTGGTGAACAGGGGCACGCCGAGCACGGCCGGGGAGACCATGAGGCCGGCCATGACCACGCCCATCAGGAGACCCTTGCCCCGGAACTCGGTGCGGGCGAAGCCGTATCCGGCGAGCGCGCTGACCAGCAGCACGATCGTCGTCACGCAGACCGACACGACCAGGGAGTTGACGAACCAGTTGGTGATGTTGCCGGTCTCGAAGAGGGCCGTCCACGCCTGGCCCGTCCAGTCCTCGGGCAGCCAGTGCGTCGGTACCTCGACGGCCTCGGTCTCCGACTTGAGCGAGGTGAACAGGGCCCAGGCCAGGGGCGCCAGGAACAGCGCGGAGACGACCGTGCCGAGGACGGTGAGCACGATCTGGCCGGTCGACCAGGCCCTGCGGGGTGTGGTGCGCGTCGGCGCCGCGGCGGTGGTCATCGGCCGCCCTCCTCACGGTTGCGCAGCAGCCACATCCGGGCGAGGGCGACGGCCGCGATGAGCACGAAGAAGATGATGGAGATCGCGGAGGCGTAGCCCACGCGGTAGCTGGTGAAGCCCTGTTCGAGGGTGTACTGCACGAAGGTGCGGGTCGATTCCTCCGGGCCCGGCCCGAAGTCCTGCATGACGACGGCCTGGTCGAAGACCTGGAGCGAGGCGAGGATCTGCAGGGCGACGACGAGGCCGGTGATGTTGCGCAGCATCGGCAGCGTGATGTGGAGCATGCGGTGCCAGGCGTTCGCGCCGTCCAGCTTGGCCGCCTCGTAGAGGTGAAGCGGGATGCCCTGGAGGGCGGCGAGGTAGAGCAGGAAGCTGAAGCCGACCGTCCACCACAGGGTGGTGATGACGACCGCGAGCAGCGCGTACGACTTGTCGGTCAGCCAGGGCGTCTCGAGGCCGAAGACATGGTTGACCATGCCGGTGCCGGGGTTGAACAGCCACTGCCACAGGTTGGCGGCGACGGTGGACGGCAGCAGGAACGGCATGAAGAAGCAGAGCCGCCACAGCCACTTGCCGCGCTCGATGTGGTGGGCGAGCATCGCGAGGAGGAAGGCGAGGACCGTGATGCAGGGCACGACGAGCAGCGTGAAGTACGCGCTGTGGCCGAGCGCGTCCCACATCAGGGGGTCCTGGAGGGCCTCGCTGTAGTTGTCCAGGCCGATGAAGCTCGCGCTGTCGCCGGAGATGTTGGCGTCCGTGAAGCTGAGGTAGAGGCCGCGCAGCAGGGGCCAGACGACGAAGAGCGCGAACAGGGCGAGGAACGGGGCGACGAACCAGCCGCCGTGCTGGAAGCCCTGCCTGCGGCGGACGGTGGCGCTGTCGGCGGCGGTCTTCGCGCGCGCTTGGCGGACGATCGTCTCGGCGCTGGTCGTGGTCATGCGGCCGCACCTCCCTGCGCGGCGGTTTTGCCGTCCATGGGGTTCTTCGTGCCGAGCAGGTCGGTGAGCGCGCCCTTCATACGGCGGGCGGCGGCCTCCGGCTTCGCCGAGCCCATCGTCGAGGAGACGACGATCGGGCCGACGCGCTGGGCGAGGATGCCGGTGGAACCGGCGAACCACACCTTGGGTTCGGTGGCCTGGTGGTCCATCGCGCCGGCGTACTCGCTCTGCGGGTTCAGCTCCTTGTAGGCGGCCGTGGACAGGGTCGGCGTGTAGGCGGGGATGTGTCCGCCGGCCGCCCACTGCTGGGCGTGCTTGACGACGTAGGCGGCCAGTCGGTGCGCGGCCTCGTTGGTGGCGCCGCCGCGGCCGGCCTGGTGCGGGAGTACGAAGGAGTGCGACTCGGCGTGCGTGGCCTGCTTGCCGAAGACGGGCGGCAGCGGGGCCGCGCCGTAGTCGAGCTTCGCACCGGAGAACACGGGCACCGACCAGTTGCCCTCCCAGGCGAAGGGGGAGCCGTTGACGAACTGTTCGGCACCCGCCGCGCCTCCGTAGCCCGGGTCGGCGTAGCCGTCGGCGACGTGCCGGCGCAGGAACTCCAGGACCTGGGTGGCCTTGTCGGTGTCGAAGGTGACCTCGGTCTTGTCGTCGTTGAACCAGGTGCCGCCGAGCTGGGTGTAGAAGGCGACGAAGTCCCACCACTGGAAGTTCTGGTCGTTGTGCCAGAAGCCGATGGTCTGCAGGCCCTTCTTGGTGGCCTTCTTGGCCTCCTTGAGCACGTCGAACCACTCCTCGGCCGACGTCACCGGCACCATCCGGCCGTCGGCGCCGAGCAGGCCCGCCTTCTTCAGCACGTCCTTGCGGTAGAAGCAGAGCTGGACGTGGATGTCGAGGGGGAGGGCGTAGAGCTTGCCGTCGATGACGGCGCGCTTCCACAGCTCGGGGTTGAAGTCCGCTTCCTTCACGCCGTACTTGGCGAGCAGGCCGACGTCCCAGGGGTCCAGGAGGCGACCGGGCGAGAAGCCGGTGACGCGGCCCAGGTGCATGACGCCGAGGTCGGGTGCGCGGTTGCCGGCGGCCGCCATGGCGAGCTTGGTGTAGAAGGGGCTGCCCCACTGGAGGGTGGAGTCCTTCACGTCGATGCCCGGGTTGTCCTTACGGAAGGAGTCCAGCATCGCGATCATGTTGTAGCCGTCGCCGCCGCTGAAGAGGTTCCAGTAGCTCACGCGGGTGTCCGCTCCGGAGGCGAGCGCGTCGGCGCCCGTGCCCAGGGCCGCGAAGCCGAAGCTTCCCGCGACCGTCAGGCCGCCCGCCGCGGCCAGAAAGTGCCTGCGATCCAGGCCAGGTCGTCCCATGCCCTGCCCCATCTGTCATGAACGTAAGGTGTGCGTTCAGAATGTTCGAGATATCGAATAGCGCTCGTAACTTCGAACGGGACCGTAAGGTCGCACGGAGAGCGCGTCAATGGGTCGCGCAGGACTTTCCGGGAGCGGGGGCCGTCCCGGGCACCGTTCCGGGCCGGTTCCGGTGGTCGTTCCCGGTCCGTCCGCGCCGGTCGTTCCCGGTTGAACAACGGCCCCCGGATCGCATGACGCGGGCGGACGTGGACGCGTAACCTCTGAGGACTCCAGGCCGGCGTCGAGGAGGGGGAAGGATGAACCTCGCGGGGGTACGCGGGCGGGCCGCCCGGGCCGCCGCCGCGCTCAGGCGCGCGCGGGACGGCTCCGCGGGCGGCCTCGCGGCCGACCTCGCCGCCGCGGTCCGCACGGCCCACCGCTCGCCGCGGGACGTGCGGGAACTGTGCCACGCGTTGTGCGCGGAGATGGCCGCGCGCCGCGCCGGACGCCCCGTCGAGCTGCGCTTCGAACGGTTCCCGGACGAACTGATGGTCACCGGACTGTGGGTCGAGTTCCACGACCGCGACCTGGTCATCGTCGAGGAACGGGCCGAGACCGTGCAGCAACTGGTCATCCTCGGACACGAGTTGTGGCACATCCACGCCGGACACCGCCACCACCACGGCGTCGGCACCGCCGCCGCCCGCGCCCTGGCCGACCGGCCCGGCTGGACGGACGTGGCCCTGGTCGCGGCCGCCCGCGACGGCTCCCGGCAGGACGACGAGGCCGCTGCCGACGACTTCGGGCACCGCCTCGCCGCCGCCTGCCGGCCCCTGCTGCGCGGGCGGGCGGACGACACGTCCACCCACCCCGTCCAGAGGTCGCTCGGCTACCGTGGACGGGGAGGTACGCCACGGTGACGACGGAGCTCACGGCGATCCGCGCCGCCGCCGGACGGGCGCTCGAACCCGCCGACCTGCTCGGCGAGTTCTACATCTCCTTCTGGATCCCGGCCGCGGTCCTGACCGCCGCGCTGGCGATCAAACTGCCCACCGTGATCCGGCTCTGGCGTGACCCGCTGCTGCGCGCGGTCGGCGGTCTGCTGATCCTCGCCTGCACGGTGTTCGTCTTCGCGGCCCCCTCGACCATCGCCTGGACCAACCGGGTCACCGGTGTGCCCAACATCTCGGCGCCGTGGGTGTACTCCCTGCTGACCGCCTTCTGCGGCTCCTGTCTGCTGCTGATCATCACCTGGCGCAACGGGCTGTCCGACCGCGCGGCGGCCACGCGCCGCGCCATGCGCTGGGTGGTCTGCGTCTACTCGGGGGTGATCGTCGCCCTGTGGACGCTGTTCGCCCTCGCCGACGCGCCCGTGGAACGCCTGCGGGACCTGGACACGTACTACGCCACGACCCCCTTCATGCGCGAGCAGATCCTGCTCTACCTGCTCGCCCACACCGTGGCCGTCCTGATCACGTCCTGGCTGATCTGGAACTGGGTGCGCACCGACGGCCTCGACGCCTGGCTGCGCTGGGGGCTGATGTTCCTCGGCGTCGGCTACGCGCTGAACCTGGTCTTCGACGCCGCCAAGCTCACCGCCGTCGCGGCCCGCTGGACGGGACACGACGCCGACTGGCTCAGCACCGACCTGGCACCGCCCGTCGCCTGCCTGTCCGCCATCGTGATCGCGCTGGGCTTCATCCTTCCGCACGCCGGCCAGTACCTGCGTGAACGCCGTCAGGTCCGGCTCGCCCACCGCGAACTGCGGCCGCTGTACCACCTGATGCGGTCGGTCGACAGCTCCGGCGTGCCCTTCGTCCCGCGCTCCACGCCGGAGCTGCGCCTCATCCGCCGCGAGACGTTCATCCGGGACGCGCTGCTGCCCCTGTCCCGGCGCATCGACGAGGGCCGGCGGCGGCGGTCCTACGAGGCGGCCCTCTCCCTCGGATTCCCGCCGGAGCGGGCCAAGGCCCTGGCCGCGGCGGTGGTGATCCAGGATGCCGTGACGGACGCGCGGCGACCGCCACCCCGCGAGGACGGCACCGGCGAGGTCGACAGCACGCACCTGCTCCACGAGATCGGCGCCACCTCCCGGGCACTGCGCCGTCCCGACGAGATCGAGGCGGTACGCGCCCGTGCGTCCGCCCCCACAGAGAGCGCCCGCACATGAGTCAACGCCCCACCGGTGCCGTCGTCCTCGGCGGCTCGCTCGCCGGTATGCTCGCCGCCCGTGCCCTGGCGCCGTACGCCGGCCGGGTCACCGTTCTCGAGCGGGACGCGCTGCCCACCGGGTCCCGCCCGCGCCGGGGACTGCCCCAGGCACGCCACGCCCACCAGCTGTGGTCGGGCGGAGCCCGCGCGCTGGAGGAGCTCGTGCCGGGCGTCACCGACCGGCTCCGGCGGGCGGGGGCCCACCGGCTGCCGGTCACCACGGACATGGTGGTGCTCTCCCCGCAGGGCTGGTACCGGCGGTGGGACGAGTCGCACGGGATGCTGCTGTGCACCCGCGACCTGCTGGACGCCACCGTCCGCGCGCTGGTGTGCGCCGACGAGCGGATCGAGGTCGTCGAGCACGCCGAGGCGCTCGGGCTCGACTGCCCGGACGGCACCGTGAGGGGAGTACGCGTGCGGGTGGGTGACGCACCCGAGCGCACGCTCCGCGCCGGCCTGGTCGTCGACGCCACCGGACGCGCCTCGCGCACCCCGCGGTGGCTGGCGGGACTGGGGCTGCCCGCGCCGAGGACGCGGCGGGTGGACGCGGGCGTGGTGTACGCGAGCCGCCTCTACCGGGCTCCGGAGGGCGCCCGCGACGGCTTCCCCGTGGTCAACGTGCAGCTGGACCCGCGGTCCTGGGGGCCGGGGCGGGGCGGGGTCCTGCTCCCCGTCGAGGACGGACGGTGGCTCGTCACGCTGTACGGCACCCGCGGCGGCGAACCGGCCGCCGGCGCCGGGGACTTCGAACGGTACGCCCGCAAGGAGCTGCGGCATCCGGTGATAGGCGAGCTGCTGGCCGGGGCGGAGCCGCTGGGCGACGTGTCGCTCACGCGGACCACCGCCAACCGGCGCCACTTCTACGAGCGGATGCCCGGGTGGCCGGAGAACCTCGTGGTGCTCGGGGACGCGCTGGCCGCCTTCAACCCGGTCTACGGGCACGGGATGTCGGTGGCGGCGCAGAGCGCGCTGGCCCTCCGCTCGGTGCTCGGCCGGTCCGGCTGGCAGGCACCGGAGCTGGCCCGGCCGGCCCAGCGGGCCGTCGCACGGCCGGTGGGCGCCGCGTGGGAACTCGCCGTCGGGCAGGACGTGTTCTTCCCCGGGGCCGCGCGGGGCGGACCGTCGCTGCGGGAGCGGCTGTCCGCGGCCTACGTCGGGCGGCTCGCGTACACCGCCACGGGCAACGGCCGCGTCGCCCGCCGGGTGACGGACGTGATGGCGCTGGAGCGTGGCGCGCACGTACTGCTGGCACCGAGCGTGCTGACGGCCGCGGCGGCCGGTCCGCTCAAGCCGGAGCTGAGCGGACCGCCGCTGACCAAGCGCGAGCGCGAGGCCGCCGGGATGCCGCTCTAGGCATGCCGCCTCGCGCACGCGCGCACGCCTCGCGGGCCGGCCGCGCGTGTCGCCCTCAGCCCGCGAACGCCGGCTGGGCCACCCCCCGGCCCGCGCCCGGCACCACCAGTACCGAGCCCGCCAGCGGATGCGGGGCCGTCAGACCCACCCGGGCCGTGGTGATGTACAGGTCGGTCAGGTCCGGGCCGCCGAAGGCGCAGGCCGTGACCCGGGGGACCGGGAGGGGGATCACCCGGTCCAGGTCACCGGACGGGGTGTAGCGGCGTACCGCGCCGCCGTCCCACAGAGCGACCCACACACAGCCCTCGGCGTCGACACACAGCCCGTCGGGGAAACCGGCACCGTCCTCGATCGTGGCCAGGGGGCGCCGGCCGGTGATCCGGCCGCCCGCCGCTTCGGCGGCCACGTCGAAGACGTCGATACGGCGGGTCGGTGTGTCGACGTAGTACATCAGCCGGCCGTCCGGGCTCCAGCCGGTGCCGTTGCTCACCGTCACGTCGTCGAGGACGCTCTCGACCGTGCCGTCCCCCCCGACCCGGGACAGCGTGCCGCCGCCGGGAGCCTCGTCGTAGCGCATGGTGCCGGTCCACAGCGTGCCGTCGGGGGCGACGGCGGCGTCGTTGGCGCGGCGGCCGGGGACGAGCTCCCGGTGCAGCCAGCGGAAGGTGTCGTCGGGGTCGAGGAGGCCGATCCCGTCCCGCAGGTTGAGGACGAGGCCGCCGCCCGCGCGGGGCTTGACGGCGCCCACGTGCTGGTCGGTGCGGCGGACCGTGCGCCGGCCGGTCGCCGGGTCGTAGGTGTGGACGCGGGAGTTCAGGATGTCGATCCACAGGAGGCGGCCCGCCGCCGGGTCCCAGGTGGGCCCCTCGCCGAGGGAGGCCTCCGCCCGGACGGCCACCTCGTACGCCGTGCCGGTCGCGGCGCCGGTCGCCGCCGTACCGCGCCGCGTCGTCGTACCGTGCTCCGTCATGCCGTGCTCCGTCATGCCGCGCTCCGGTGGCCGAGGCGCTCGGAGAGGTCGGCGGCGCCCTTGACGGCGAGCTGCTCCAGCTCGCCGAGGCGTTCCTCGCTCCAGCGGATCATGGGCACGGAGATCGACAGCGCGGCGACGACCCGGCCGGTGCGGTCGCGGACCGGGGTGGCCACGCAGGAGACGTCCGGGTTGGACTCGCGGTTCTCCACCGCGATGCCGCGCTCGCGGATCCGGGCCAGCGCCTCGCGCAGGGCGGCCGGGTCGGTGACGCTGTTCGGGGTCATCGCGGTCAGCTCGGCGCCGTCGGGGAAGCGCGCGGCGACCTCCGGCTCGGGGAGGGAGGCCAGCAGCATCTTGCCGACGGACGTGCAGTGGGCGGGCAGCCTCCGCCCGGCCGCCGACACCATGCGCACCGCGTGCGTGGAGTCCACCTTGGCGATGTAGATGACGTCCGTGTCCTCCAGGATCGCCACGTGCACCGTCTCGTCGCAGGTCTCGGCGACGGTCCGGGCGACCTGCTGTCCCTCGGCGGCGAGGTCGAGGTGCTCGGCGTAGCGGGCGCCGAGCTGGTACGGACGCACACCGAGCCGGTACCGTCCGGGCTGCCCGGCCACGGGGACGATGTACTTCCGCGCGGCGAGCGTGGTGACCAGCTCGTGCACGGTGGTGCGCGGCAGCTGGAGCCGGCGCACGATGTCGGGGGCGGAGAGCGTGCCGTCCCCGTCGAGGAAGAGCTCCAGTATGTCGAGAGCCCGGGTCACGGCTGGTACGAGGCGTCCCATGTCCCGCCCCCTCCCTAAGTTGTTCGAGATTTCAACAGGCGATCGGAATAGCGAACACAGGCTACTCATATCGCGTTTGCCGGGGCAATGGGCTTGCGTCCGGTCCGTGATCCACGATGGCGCGCCATGGTCCACGATGGTGCGATGGCCTCCACGCCCACCGGAAAGCGGCCCACCGCCCCGTTCACCCCGCTCGACTTCCAGCTGGTGCTGCTGCGCCGCATGGCCGACCACAACCCCGGCCCCGTCGAGGACGCCCGCCGCGAGCTGGGCGCCTCGATCGCCGACATGCGGGAGGCCAACAGGCGCTGGCAGGCGATGCTCCGCTCCCCTCGCTCGCGCTCGGCCGCCGCCCGGTACCGGTCCGTGCTCGGCGAGCCCGAGTCGGCGACGCCGCGCCGGATCGGCGGCCTGGAGTGCGAGGCCCGGCAGTGGCGGCTCCCCCTCTGGCCCGCCCTGCGCTTCGAGGTGCTCGTCGCCGACAAGGGCGTCGTGTGGAACGAGTGGCTGGTCCGCGCCCCGGGCGCCGAGGGACCGCGGCTGCGCACCCTGGACGACCTCATCCCCTGGTCCTGCACCGTCGACGAGGCTGCCCGCGCCTTCGCTCCCGCCCGCCCGCTCCAGGGCTCGGCGCCGACACGGTGGGGGCTGGCCTTCACCGCCCCGGACGCGCGGGGGCGACGGCACGAGGCCGTCGCCGAGTTCACCTGGGGTCTGCTCCAGCGGACGGCGGTCGGCGACCGCTGACGGGGCGCGTCGGCGTCGACGCGAACGGAAGGTGGCGCACCCCGACCTAGCGTTCCTCTTCCGGTTCCGGGTCCCAGTCCAGCAGCCGGACCTTGGCGACCGTGCGGACGTGGCGGCGCATCGCGGTGGCGGCCTGCCGGGGCTGCCGGGCGGCGACGGCGTCCAGGATGGACCGGTGCTGGGCCAGGGAGCGGCCGGGACGGCCCGGCTGGCGCAGGGACTCGGTGCGGCTCTCGGCGATCTGGTGGGCGATGGAGCGCATGAACTCCGCGAGGAGGCTGCTGTGCGCCGCCGCCGTCACCGCGGCGTGGAACAGCCGGTCGCCCTCGACCCCGTGCCCGCCGCGCTCGATCTCCTCGGCCATCACGGCCAGCGCGGACCGCATCGCGGCCAGGTCGTCCTCCGTGCGGCGCTCGGCGGCCAGTTCGGCGAGCTTCGTCTCCAGCGCCTCGCGGGCCTCCAGGACGTCCGGGAGCCGCCGCCGGCGTTCGACCATCTCCTCGACGGGCTCGACGTCGAGGCTGTCCCGCACCAGGTACGTCCCGCCACCGTGCCGCGCCTCCACCAGGCCCTGGACCTCCAGGACCACGATCGCCTGTTTCACCGAGGCCCGGCTGACACCGAGGCGCTGGGCGAGGTCCCGTTCGGGCGGAAGCCGGTCGCCGGCGCGCAGGCCGCCGTCGGTGACGTACTGGCGCAGCCGCTCCAGCACCTGTTCGTACAGGCGCTGCCTGGTCATGGGGCGCAGGGCGTCGGTCACGAGATCCCCCCTCTCGCCGGGAGCGTAGCACCGGCGAGAGGTGGCCGAGTGGCTGAACCAATTCGTGCGCGACCCCTTGACGGCGGACCGGGCGGGGCCCACGCTGACCGACCAGCCGCACCGTTCAAGTGGCTCAGCCACTCAGCCAATAAGGTCAGTCGTCGGGAGCCCCCGCATGTCCCCCGAACTCATCTCGATCCTCGTCCTCGTCGTGGTGTTCGTCATCGCGACCACGCGTTCCGTCAACATGGGCGCACTCGCCTTCGCCGCCGCCTTCGGGGTGGGCACGCTCGTCGCGGACCTCGACGCGGACGGCATCTTCGCCGGGTTCCCCGGCGACCTGTTCGTCGTCCTCGTCGGCGTCACCTATCTGTTCGCCATCGCCCGCGCCAACGGCACCACCGACTGGCTGGTGCACGCGGCCGTCCGGCTCGTGCGGGGGCGGGTCGCGCTGATCCCGTGGGTGATGTTCGCGCTGACCGGCGCGCTCACGGCGATCGGCGCGGTCAGCCCGGCCGCCGTCGCGATCGTCGCGCCGATCGCGCTGAGCTTCGCCACCCGGTACGCGATCAGCCCGCTGCTGATGGGCACGATGGTGGTGCACGGCGCGCAGGCCGGCGGCTTCTCGCCGATCAGCATCTACGGCTCGATCGTCAACGGCATCGTCGAGCGCGAGGGGCTGCCGGGCAGCGAGGTGACCCTCTTCCTGGCCTCGCTGATCGCCAACCTGGTCATCGCGGGCGTGCTGTTCGTGCTGTTCGGCGGGCGCAAGCTGTGGGCGCGGGGAGCGGTGACGCCGGAGGACGACGGCGCGGTGGGCACGGGCACGGGCACGAAGTCCACCGGCGCCGGCGCGGACACCGGTTCCGGAGGCGGTCCGGGCAGCGGCACCGGTGCCGGGGGCGCCGCACCCGCCGCGGTCGCCGTCCGACCCGGTCAGGACACCGACGGCACCGGCGCCGGCCTGCGTCTCACCCCGGCCCGGATCGCCACCCTGGTCGCCCTGGTCGCCCTGGTCGTGGCCGTCCTCGGCTTCGACCTGGACGCGGGCCTGACCGCGGTCTCCCTCGCCGTCGTGCTGAGCACGGCCTGGCCGGACGACAGCCGCCGCGCGGTCGGCGAGATCGCCTGGTCCACGGTCCTGCTGATCTGCGGTGTCCTCACGTACGTCGGTGTGCTGGAGGAGATCGGCACCATCACCTGGGCCGGCGAGGGCGTCGGCGGCATCGGCGTCCCGCTGCTGGCCGCGGTGCTGCTCTGCTACATCGGCGCGATCGTGTCGGCCTTCGCCTCCTCCGTGGGGATCATGGGCGCGCTGATCCCGCTGGCGGTGCCGTTCCTCGCGCAGGGCGAGATCGGGGCGGTCGGCATGGTGGCGGCGCTCGCCGTCTCGGCGACGGTCGTGGACGTCAGCCCGTTCTCGACGAACGGCGCGCTGGTGCTGGCCGCGGCGCCGGAGGCCGAACGCGAGCGGTTCTTCAGGCAGCTGATGGTCTACGGAGGGATCGTGGTGGCGGCCGTGCCCGCGCTGGCGTGGCTGGTGCTGGTCGTACCCGGCCTCGGGTAGGCCCACGTCGCAGAATCGGTATCCGCGAGCAACAGCTAAGGAGTACGACGCGTGTCCTCTCTCTTCCCCGCCCTCTCCCCCGCCGGGCCCGGCGCCCCTGCCGACCGGCCCGCCCTGCGCTTCGGTGAGCGCTCCCTCACGTACGCCGGACTGGCCGCCGCGGCGGGCGGCACGGCCGGACGGATCCGGGGGGCCGGGCGGGTCGCCGTCTGGGCGACCCCGGCGATGGAGACCGCCGTCGCCGTGGTGGCGGCGCTGCTGGCCGGTGTCCCCGCCGTGCCGCTCAACCCGAAGTCCGGCGACAAGGAACTCGCGCACATCCTCGCCGACAGCGAGCCGTCGCTCGTCCTGGCGCCCCCGGGAAGCGAACTCCCGCCCGCCCTGGGCGCGCTGGAGCGCGTCGACGTCGACCTGCGCGCCACCGGCCCCGTCCCCGAGGACGGCCACGCCGACGACGGCGCCCCCGCCCTCGTCGTCTACACCTCCGGCACCACCGGCCCGCCCAAGGGCGCCGTCATTCCCCGCCGCGCGCTGGCGACGACCCTGGACGCGCTCGCCGACGCGTGGCGGTGGACCGGCGACGACGTGCTGGTGCACGGACTGCCGCTGTTCCACGTGCACGGCCTCGTGCTGGGCGTCCTCGGGCCGCTGCGGCGCGGCGGGTCCGTACGGCACCTGGGCAGGTTCTCCGCCGAGGGCGCGGCGCGGGAGCTGAACGACGGCGCGACGATGCTGTTCGGGGTGCCCACGATGTACCACCGGATCGCCGAGGCCCTGCCCACCGACCCGGAGCTGGCCAAGGCGCTCACCGGGGCCCGGCTGCTGGTGTCCGGGTCGGCCGCGCTGCCGGTGCACGACCACGAGCGGATCGCCGCCGCGACCGGCCGGCGGGTGATCGAGCGGTACGGCATGACGGAGACCCTCATGAACACCAGCGTGCGGGCGGACGGTGAACCGCGCGCCGGGACCGTGGGGGTGCCGCTGCCCGGGGTGGAGCTGCGGCTGGTGGAGGAGGACGGCACGCCGATCGCGGAGCTGGACGGGGAGAGCGTCGGCGAGATCCAGGTGCGCGGCCCGAACCTGTTCACCGAGTACCTCAACCGCCCCGACGCCACCGCCGCCGCCTTCACCGAGGACGGCTTCTTCCGCACCGGCGACATGGCGGTGCGCGACCCCGACGGCTATGTCCGCATCGTCGGCCGCAAGGCCACCGACCTGATCAAGAGCGGCGGGTACAAGATCGGGGCCGGTGAGATCGAGAACGCGCTCCTCGAACACCCCGGGGTGCGGGAGGCGGCCGTCACCGGGGAGCCCGACCCGGACCTGGGCGAGCGGATCGTGGCGTGGATCGTGCCGGCCGACCCCCAGTCGCCGCCGGCCCTGGACGCGCTGGCCGACCACGTCGCGGGCCGGCTGGCCCCGCACAAGCGGCCCCGCGTCCTGCGGCACCTCGACTCGCTCCCCCGCAACGACATGGGGAAGATCATGAAGCGGGCCCTGGCGCATGACTGAGCGGCTGTCCGCGCGCGAGTTCCTCGCCCTCGTCACGGACGACTTCACCGAACTCCCCCACCCGGGCGGGGAGTCACGGCCCGACGGCCCCCTCGGCTGGCACGGCTACGACGCCTCCCGTGCCCGCGCCGCCGAGCGCACCGGCGAGGAGGAGTCCGTCGTCTGCGGGACCGGGCACGTGCGGGGCGTCCGAGCGGTGCTGCTCGCCTTCGAGTTCGGCTTCCTCGGCGGTTCGCTGGGCCGCGCCACCGGCGACCGGCTGGAGGCGGCGTACGCCCACGCCCGTGAACACCGGCTGCCGGTGGTGCCGTTGGTCGCCACGGGCGGCAGCCGGATGCAGGAGGGGATGTTAGCGCTGACCCAGCTCCAGCGGGTGGCACGGCAGTCGGCGCTCGTCCGGGAGGCCGGGCTGCCGCAGATCGCCGTGGTGCGCGACCCGGCCACCGGCGGCGGGTGGGCGACGCTGGGCGCGGGCGCCGACGTGGTCCTCGCGCTGCCCGGCGCCCAGGTGGGTTTCGCCGGCTCCCGGGTCCGGCCGCCGGACGCCGACCCGGCTGCGTACACGGCCGAGGCGCAGCTGGCGGCGGGCAGCGTGGACGCCGTCGTACCGCCCGGGGACCTGCGCGCGACGCTGGGCGGGTGGCTGCGGCTGCTGACGGCACCGTCGAGCGACCCGGCGCCGGTGCCCGAGCCGCTGGGCACCACCCGCCTGCCGGAGACCGGCTGGGACGCGGTCCGGCGGGCCCGCGCTCCCGGACGGCCGCGCGCACGGGCGTATCTGGACGCCTACTTCACCCACCGCGCGGCCCTGTCCGGGGACCGCTGCGGCGGCACCGACCCGGACGGCGTGCTCTGCGGCTTCGGCGAGCACGCGGGGCGGACGATCGCGTACGCCGCCCAGACGGGGACGGCGACCAGGCCCGCCGGGTACCGCACCGCCGCCCGGCTGATCCGGCTCGCGGACCGGCTCGGCGTTCCGGTGCTGACCCTGGTGGACACGCCGGGCGCGGCCAACGACGCGGAGGCGGAGCGGCAGGGCGTGGGCGCGGCGATCGCCGACCTGTTCGTCGCGGTGGCGTCGGCGCGTACGCCGGTCACCACGCTGGTGATCGGCGAGGGCGGCTCGGGCGGCGCGCTGGCGCTGGCCGCGCCGGGGAGTACCTGGGCCACGCCGGACAGCTACTTCTCCGTCATCGCACCGGAGCTCGCGGCGGCGATCCTGAAGCGGCCGCCCCAGGAGGTGGAGGCGACGGCCGGCCAACT
Source organism: Streptomyces sp. NPDC017225 (assembly GCF_044331465.1). Taxonomy (NCBI): domain Bacteria; kingdom Bacillati; phylum Actinomycetota; class Actinomycetes; order Kitasatosporales; family Streptomycetaceae; genus Streptomyces; species Streptomyces sp. NPDC017225. The sequence goes on from NZ_JBIRNE010000003.1 coordinate 554,912, forward strand.
GCGGCTGCGACCGCAGGATTTGGCAGAGCTTGGCGTGATCCGAACAAGCGATCAGTTGTTCCCTGGAACAGGTGATCGTCGCTCTGAGGAGCGCATGTGACTGCCGGGACCACGATACTTACGGTGTGCACGCAACGGGCTGCAGACCGTAGTCGGCGCACAGTCCCAAGTAGGTCCCACACATGCACAGCGCAAGGAGCCGCACGATCATGAACCTTCTCACCGACATCCTCGCCGGCATCGTCCACTTCGTCGGCTGGCTGGTCTGACGGTCCGAGAACCCAGGCGGCGCCGCCTCCCCGTCCCAGGGAGGCGGCGCCGTCCGCGTGTCACCGCACGGCCACCGCCCGCACGATCTCCTGCGTGACCGAGCCGCCCCGGTCGTCGCCCGCCGAGGCGCGGAGCGAGACGTGCCCGGCGCCACGGGGCACGTTCAGCGTCCCGTGCCAGGACACCTGCCCGTCGCCCTTCCCGTCGCCGCGCAGCCGGACCTGCTGCCAGGTCTCGCCCTCGTCGTACGACACCTCCAGCTTGCCGCCGCCGATCGTCCCGGTGTCCGGGGCGCCCGCCACGTACTCGGCGCCGATCCCGACCCGCAGCCTCTTCCCGCCGCGCACCTCGCCCGCCAGGTCGGTGCCGACGTCGAAGGAGAGGTTGATCAGGGGCAGGTAGGTCCAGCGGTCGTCCGGGGTGGCGGCCGAGCGGAAGGTCCACTCCGCGTGCCCCTCGGTCCCGAGCTTCCAGCGCCCGGCGTCGAGCGAGGTGTCGGTGACGAGCTTGTACGTGCGCTCGTCGGCCGGCGCGTCCGAGACGTAGGCGGCGGAACTCGGTCCCTGGTCGACCAGTTCGCCGTCCAGGTACACCGACGTGGTCTGCGACATCCCGCTCGTCTCGCTCCACACGTCGCCGAAGCCGGTGTGGTCGGGGCCGGAGTCGCCCCAGCCGGGGGCGTTGAACTGGAGCCGGTTGCCCACGCGCTGCTGTCCCCAGCCCAGTCCGGTGCCGAGGTACGGGTGCCACACGGGCTTGAACCAGTTCAGCTCCGTACGCCTGCCTCCCTCGTACCGGACCGTCCCGGACCGCTGCTCCAGCGCGCCGTCGGCGGTCGTCACGGACTCGTGCCACAGCTGGCCGGGCTCCGTCGACACGTACTCGGTGCGTTCGGCCGGGAAGTCGATCCGCTCCCGGAAGCCGAGGCCGATCGGGAAGGTGTCGGTGATCGAGTACCGGAACTCGCCGCCGGCGGTGGGCTCGGCCGCGTGGTACCTGGTCGGCAGCACGGCGAGGTCGCGGCGTCCGGGCTCGTAGGTGAGGTCCCGGTCGGGCACCGCGCCCCGGTGCCCCTGGGACAGGTCGTACGTGTAGGGCGTGTCGCGCGTCCCGGTCATGTCGACGCGCCCGGCGTCGCGCAGCCGCCGCGCGTCGGCTTTGTTCACCGTGGCGATCTGCAACGGCCGGTCGGCGTTGTCGGCGGTGCCCCACCAGGCCGTCAGCCGCCCGGGCGCGTCGTCCGTCACGAACAGCGCCTTCACGCCCGCGTCCTGCGCGGCCTGGGCGAGGGCGGCCGGCTCGGTGTCCCCGGTGAGACGGGCGAGGACCGCCTTGCCCCGGACGCCGTCCGGGAAGGGCCCGTCCCCGACGTCGACCAGCGGCAGCCGGCCGCGCCCCTCGATCAGGGTGCCGCCCGACTGGACGACGGCCTCCCCGACGCCCTTGACCTCCAGCAGCGGCTTGCCCAGCCGCCACACGGTCCGGTACTCGAAGTCGCCCTCGGTGACCTTTGCGCCGGTGGGCGCGGCGAAGACGCTGTCGTACTTCAACGGCACCTGGACCGCGCCGAAGAGGTCCGAGCCGTTCGCGCTGCGGTCGTACTCCATGAGCAGCTGCCGCGTCTCGGTGCGCTTGTCGACCTCGGCGCTGACCTCGCGCAGCTCGCGTCCGTCGAGGGTGATCTCACGGTTTTGGTCGACGACGACCTCGGGCGCCGCGAGGAAGCCGAGCCCGAGCGAGTCGGCGCCGTCGCCGCCGCGCACGTCGAGGAAGGAGGTCAGGCTGTACGTCCCCGGCACCAGGCGCAGCCGGAGGGTGCCGGACTCACCGACGTGCGCGGGGACCGGGTCGACGCCCTCGGCGAGGCGCTGGACGACCAGGTCGGCCGGGGTGGCGTCGCCCGCCCGGTCCTTGACGTGGACGGTGAGCGTGTACCGCTCCTCCTCCTTGACCAGCCCGATCGCCGTGTGCGCGACGGGCGTGCCGTCCGCGCCGGACGCCACGATCCGGCCGCTCGTCTGCCCGACCGGGGCCCTGGACCCGTCCCCGGTGACGGTGGTGGAGGCGGTGCCGTGCGCGGGCACGGTGAGGGCGGTGTCGGCGAGGGTGGCGACGCCCTCGGGGGCGCCCTGGACGGCGAGCCTCAACTCGACGGCCTCGTCGGAGGCGTTGGTGTAGGTGACGGTGCGGGTGACCGGCTCGTTCGCCTCGTACGGCCAGGAGTGGAAGCCGAGGTCGGCGCTGCCGGTGGCGGTGACGTCGGCGCCGATCGCGTCCGGCACGCTGACCCGGCCCGCGCCCAACCGGTAGACGGAGGCGTCGAGTCGCTTCGAGGTGGACATCAGCGCGTCCTTGAGCTGCGCGCCGCTCCAGTCGGGGTGCTTTTCGGCGAGCAGGGCGGCCACCCCGGCGACGTGCGGCGTCGCCATCGACGTACCGTCCATGGAGGTGTAGTCGCCGCTGCCCTCGCTGAGCCGGGAGCGGGCGGCGAGGATGCCCACGCCCGGGGCCGACAGGTCGGGTTTGAGGGCGTTGTCCCCGTACCGGGGTCCGGCGCTGGTGAACCAGGCCGCCTCGTCGGCCGGGTCGACGGCACCGACCGTCAGGGCGGCGTCGGCCGCGCCGGGCGAGCCGATGGAGGACGGGCTGCCGGTGTTGCCGGCGGCGATGACGAACAGGGCGCCGGTCTCGCGGGACAGGGTGTCGACGGCCCGTGCCATCGGGTCGGTGCCGTCGCCGGGCTCGGTGGAGCCGAGGCTCATGGACACGATGTCGGCGTCCACGTCCCGGGCGGCCCACTCCATGCCGGCGATGATCTCGGACTCGCTGCCCGTGCCCTGGTCGCTCAGGACCTTGCCCACCGCGAGTTCGGCGCCCGGCGCGACGCCCTTCTCCCTGCCGTCGGAGGCCGCGCCGCTGCCGCCCACGGTGGAGGCGACGTGGGTGCCGTGGCCGTGCCGGTCGGCGACCTCCTCCCCGGCTATGAAGCTCCGGCTGCGCGCGACCCGTCCGGCGAGGTCGGGATGGCCGGCGTCCACGCCGCTGTCCAGCACGGCCACGGTGACGCCCTTGCCGGTCAGCCCGGCCTCCCAGGCCTCGGGCGTGCCGATCTGCGCGTTGGACTCGGCCATGGCGGCGGTGACCCGTCCGTCGAGCCACACACCGTCGATGCCGGCGCCCCGGCCGGTGAATTCGCGCCAGAATCCACGCCCCTTGTCGGCCTCGACGGCGGCCCCGCGCACGCTGGGCAGCGCCCGGGTGCGCTCGGTCCCCTTAGGGGTGGCGGCCCTGGTGCCCTTCTCGTAGGTCACGATCAGCGGCAGTTCGCCGGTCTCGGCGTCGGCGAGTCCCTGCGCCAGCAACTCACCGACGTCGAAAAGCCGTTCGTCGAGGCTGCCGTCGCGCAGGTACGGCATGGCCTCGTCCGGTACGACGGTGGTCCGGCCGTCGGCGCTGCGGGTGTGCACGGCGCCGGTGGCGCCCTCGGGCCGCTCGACCTCGACGGTCTTCCTGCCGCCGCCGAGCTCGGTGACGGTCACCCGGTCGCCGGTGACGAGGGTGACGGTACGGGCGGCGGCCGTACCGCCGGCGGTGGGGGTGGCCGCGGCCGGGGTGCGTGCCGTGTCCGGGGGCGGCTCCTGCGCCGCCGCCGTACCGGCCGGCAGCAGCGCGATCACGAGCCCCGCCGACAGGAGGGTCGCTCCGCGTCTGACTGGTCCTCTGCTCATCCACGCCTCTCTTCATATCGTCGTAGAGTGCTGCGACGAGTGCTGCGAGAAGTCTCAGGGGGCCTGTGGGGTCCGGGAGTTGACCGGACGTGGCGGATTGGCGCCCTGGCGGGTTTCCGCCAGGGGCGCGAGGGACCGGCATCGCGACACGGGACATGGCCGAGTACCGTCCGTCACAATGGTGTGTCACTGAGGTACGTACGGCTTACGGGGAGCGAGTGGCGCCATGGACGGGTTGACCGAGTTCAAGACCGAGGACGGCGTGCGTGTGGTCGTCGAGGGCGTCGAGGACGAGGACGGGGCGCGGCTGGTCTCGCGCGGTGACGGACCGGCCCAGGCGGCACGCACCTTCGAGGGCTCCCTGGAGGGCGTGCGGGCGGCGGCCGAGTCCGCGCTGCGGGTCTTCAGGGACGGCTCGCTCAGACCCGACTCGGTGGAGCTGGAGTTCGGGGTCAAGCTGAGCGCGGAGGCCGGCGCGATCATCGCGAAGGGGTCGGCGGAGGGTCATCTGGTCGTGAGGCTGAACTGGTCACCGGCGCCGGACCCGGCCGACCCGGGAGCCGCCGGCCGGTCATGAGCAGCGCTACCTGGCACGCCCGGATCGAGTGCGGGGGCCGGATCGCCGGTGCGGGCTTCCTGGTCACCCCCGACAAGGTGCTGACCTGTGCCCACGTCGTACGGGACGGCGACCGGGACCCGCTGACGGTGACGTTCACCGAGCGCCCGGAGCTGCCCGCCGTGCCCGCGCGGATCATCGCCCACGGCGGATGGGGCGGCGGCGCCACCGACCTGGGCGACCTGGCCGTACTGGAACTGGACCGCGAAGTCGCCATCACCCCCGCGGCACTGGCGCCCACGGAGGCCGCCCACGGTGAACCACCCCGCAGGCTGGTCGTGTACGGCTTCCCGGCCGGGTTCGACGAGGGCACGCTGGCCGAGTACCGCACCACCGGACCGCAGCTCATCAAAGGCGAGTGGAACCAGCTGGAGGCCTGGCAGACCGACGGCCAGCCGCTGGCCCGCGGCTACAGCGGCGCGGCGGTCGCCCTGGCCGACACCGGCGAGGTGGTCGGCATGGTCACGGCGGCGGCCGGCGCCAAGGGAGTGCGCAACGGACGGATGATGCCGACCCGGGTCATGGCCCGCTACTGGCCCGACCTGGAGAGTCTGGTACCCGCCTCCCAGCATGCGGCGGCCCAGCGCGCGCGGCTGCGCGAGCTGGTGGAGAAGGCGGTCCGCGCGGGCGTGGACTGCGACCCGGTGCGGCTGTACACCGCCGCCGCCGACCCGTTCGACCCGCTGCCGCCGCCGGACGGTTTCGACTCACTGTGGTCGGCCGCCCTGTTCGTGCTCTGTGAACTCGACAGTGCGCGCGCGACGGCCACCGTGACCCGGTTCGCCGACCGGCTGGAGGCCCTGCTGCGCCTGCCCGACGACCGAGTCCGGCCGGACTGGTCACCGATCCTGGTGGAGCTGGCTCCCAGCGGTGCGGGTCAGGGGCTGGTCCGGGTGGAGGTGTCGGCGTACAGCGGCGGACGGCGTCACCCGGTCGGCTCGGACACGGTGCCGGAGGCACGGCTGCGCGCCCACGTCCAGGACCGGATCGAGGAGGCCTTCCGTCACCTGACTCCGGGCGCGGAGGAGTTGATCGCCTTCGCGCTGCCCCGCGACTGGCTCGACTGGCCCGTCGACCGCTGGGCGAGGGCCGCCGACGACGAGACGCCGCTCGGCTGCGTCCACCCGGTGGTGGTGACCGACCACACCCGGCGCAAGGCCGCCACCCGGCATGTGCTGACCCGCGCCTGGAACCGTCTCGACGCCCGCGGCGGCGCCCGGCTGCACCGCGTGGAGTGCGGATGCCCGGAGGAACCCCGCAAGCTGCGGTACGCACTGCGCAGGGACGGAACCTGCCTGGCCGGCTTCGCCGCGGCCCCGTACGCCGCCCCCACCCGCGCGCACTTCGAGGTATCGCTCACCGCTCCCGCCCCCGCCATCGTCTGGCCGCGCGGCGGTTGCGCCGACGGTCACCGGTCCGGCCCCCCGGGCGCCGACGGCTGCCCGGGCTCCGCCTTCCTCGACGCGCTCGACGCACATGTGAGCCGGGTGCCCCTCACCGAACTGCCGCGCACCGTGCTCGCCCTGCGGGAGGAGGCCGACGCGGAGGACGGTCACTGGGCCAGGGACATCCAGCTGCTCTGGGACGACCCGCGCTGCTTCACCGACCCGCACGCCGCGGCCGTCCACCTCCAGTGCCCCGTAGCGTGACCACCCTCTACAGACCCGGAGACCCGCAGATGCCGCACTGGTCCGTCTACACCGGCGACAGCGAGCCGCACGACGGCATCGACCGCTTGCCCGCGCCGCCGCCGTGGCGGGCGTTCGACGGCGGACCACCGCTGGACACCCCGGGCGAGCCCGAGGACGGGTCGACCATCTCCCCCGACCGTGTACACCGCGCCCAGACGTACGTGGCCACTGCGGACAGCGTCCAGCTCGTCAACGCCGCCCTGTGTCTGCGCCGCCCGCTGCTGGTCACCGGTCCGCCCGGCACCGGCAAGTCCTCCCTGGCGTACGCGGTGGCCCACGAGCTGCGGCTCGGACCCGTGCTGCGCTGGAACATCACCAGTCGCAGCGGCCTCGCCGACGGTCTCTACCAGTACGACCCGCTGTCCCGGCTCTACGCCGCCAAGCAGGCGGCGCGGCACTCGGACCGGCCCACGCCCGAGCCGGGCGCGGGCGGGCCGGATCAGGGCGGGCCGGATCACGGCGGGCCTGGTCACGGCGGCGACGTCGCGGACCATCTGCGGCTCGGTCCCCTCGGCACCGCCCTGCTGCCGTACTCCCGTCCACGGGTGCTGCTCGTCGACGAGATCGACAAGAGCGACCTGGACCTGCCCAACGACCTGCTGAACGTCCTGGAGGAGGGCCAGTACGAGATCCCGGAACTGGTCCGCACCGCCCGGCACTCGGCCCAGGACGAGGCGGTGGTCCTGACGGACGGCGGGGACCGGCCGGTCTCCGTCCGGCGCGGGCGGGTGCGCTGCCGCGCCTTCCCGTTCGTCGTGCTGACCAGCAACGGCGAGCGCGAGTTCCCGCCCGCCTTCCTGCGCCGCTGCGTCCGGCTGCGGCTGCGCCGGCCCGACCGCGCCCAACTCACCGACATCGTCCGCGCCCACCTCGGCGAGCCGGACGCCGCGGCCACCTCCCTGATCGACGGCTTCCTGAGCCGGGCGACCAGCGGGGAACTCGCCACCGACCAGTTGCTGAACGCCATCTACCTCACCGGCGTCGCCGGCCTGGACACCGATTCGCGCGACGCCCTGGCCGAGCAGCTGATGCCCTACCTGAGCGCGACGGCGGACGGTGATGGCTTCTGACCCGGACGGCGTGCCCCCGGTCGGCGCGCCACCCGACGGCGCGCCCCAGGTCGGCAGAGTGCGCGCCGCGCTCGCCGCGGCCGCGGGCCCGGACGCCGGTGGTGACGTCACCCCGCGCGAGCTGGCGGAGCTGCTGTGGCTCGCGGCACGGCTGGCGCCCGGGGCCGGAGTGCCGACCGGCCGGGAGGCTGCCGGGCTCCGCTCCGGTCACGGGCCGGGAGCGGAGCCCGGCGGCCTCCCACCCGGGGCCACCGCCCGCGACGAACCGCCTCCGGCCGCGGATCCGGATCCGCCTCCTCGCGACCCGCCGCCCACCGTGCCTCCGAAAGCCAGGGTCCCGCTGCATCTGCCGGAGCCGTCCCCTCTCCCGGCCGCCGCCGACGGCACGCCGCTGCTCGCACCCGCGCCCCCGATGCTGCACCACACGCTCGCCCTGCAACGCGCGCTGCGCCCCCTCCAACGGAAGGTGCCCGACTCCCGGGCCCGTGTCCTGGACGAGCGGGCCACCGCCGAGCGCATCGCACGGCTCGGCGCGCACCCCGACGTCTGGCTGCCCGTGCTGCGCCCGGCCCCCGACCGCTGGCTCCGCCTCAACCTGGTCCACGACGTGGGCCCCACCATGCCCGTCTGGCAGCCCCTGGCACGCGAACTGCACGTCGTTCTGGCCCAGTCGGGCATCTTCCGAGCGGTCACCGCGCGGCGGGCCACCCCCGACGGCCACGCTCGGGGCGTCCCCGTACTCGCCGACGGCCGCACCGTCACACTGATCGTCAGCGACTGCATGGGCCCGCAGTGGCGGCCCGGCCCGGCGGGCGACCGCTGGTACCGCACGCTGCGCCGCTGGGCCGGCCGGATGCCCCTGGCCATCGTCCAGCCCCTGCCCGAGCACCTGTGGGACACCACGGCTCTGCCCACCTCCGCCGGCCTGCTCACGCCCCCGGCCGCGGCGGCCCCCTCGGCCACCCTCACGTTCACGCCGTACGTCCCGGACACCATGGAGCGTCCCCCGTCCGCCGTCCCCCTCCCCGTGCTGGAACCGGGTCCGGCCTGGCTCGCCAACTGGGCCGGGCTGGTCGCCGACCCGGGCTCGGGGCGCGTCCCCGGCGCGGTGGCCTGGCTGCCGCCCGCGCCGGTACCTCCGGCCGAACCGCCCCGGAACGTCGCCGCCCTCTCCCCCGAGGAGCTGGTACTGAGGTTCCGGTCGACGGCGTCCCCGGAGGCGTACCGGCTGGCCGGCCATCTGTCGCTGGCCGTGCCGTCGCTGCCGGTGATGCGCCTGGTGCAGCGCGCACTGGAACGCGCGCCGCGTCCGCAGCACCTGGCCGAGATCGTCCTCAGCGGCCTGCTCACCACGGTCCTCGGCCCACCCGGCTCGTACGCCTTCCGCCCGGGCGTACGCGACCTGCTGCTGCGCTCCCTGCCGCGTACCGAGCGCGGACGCACCCGCGAACTGCTGGACCGGGTCGGCGCCCTGATCGACGAACGGGCGGGGCTCGCGGCCGGGGAGTTCCAGGCCGAGGCGCGCCGGGGCACGGACGCGGACGGCATCTCGGGAACGGCGTTCGCGACCGTCGCCGAGGAGACGGTACGGCGGCTCGGCGGGGACCGGGCTGCGGGGCGGCTGGTCGGTGGGCGATACCGGCTGCTGGGACAGCGGGACTCCGGACACCGGGTGTGGGAGGCCGTGGACGAGCGCACCGACCGGCCCGTGGTCGTCCACCTGTACCCGGAGCAGACGTCACCGGAGCGGTTCACGCGTGAGGCGCGGACGCTCGCCGAACTCGACGACCCGCATGTCACACGGGTGCTGGACCACGGCCTGGAGGGTGAACGGCCCTACCTGGTCACCGAGTTCCTGGACGGTGTCACCTTGCGGGAGTTGGAGGACGGCAGCGGGCCCGGCGTGTCCTTCGGCGTGTTCGCCCGCCTGGCCACGCAGACCACGGCCGGGCTCCAGGCCCTGCACGCGCGCGGTCTGGTGCGGGGCCGGCGGGACGCCGACGGGCTCCTGCTGCTGCGGGACGGCACCGTGGTGATCAGCCGGTTCGCGCTGGGCCAGGAGGCCGCCGGCAAGGACGCCGCCCAGGACCTCGTCGAACTCGGCCGCCTGGTGCAGCGGCTGGCCCGGAACGTGCCGACCCCGGCCAAGTACGAGGAGCTGGTCCGGGAGATAGAGCACAGCCCGGCGTCCGGGGTCTCGCGCTCGGCGGTGGCGGAACTCGCCCGGGTCTCCTGGCCCCGTCGCATGCGTGTCCAGCTGCTCGGCCGGCCGGCGGTCCGCCGCGACGACGGAACCACGGTCCCGGTCCCCCCCGAGGTGGAGGCCCTGTTCTGCATGCTCGTGCTGCGACACGGGCAGCGGGTGTCGTTCGAGGAGCTGGTGGAGGGCCTGTGGGAGACCCGCCCCCCCGACTTCCCGGCCAACCGGGTCCGCGTGCTGGCCACCGAGCTCCGGGACCTCCTCGGCCCCGGCACCCTCGCCGCCCTCCCCGACGGCTACGCCCTGCACACGCCGGACGACTACATCGACGTGTCGTTCTGCGAGGACGTGCTCCGCCGCCCGCGGTACGACCCCGGGCGCCGGCCGCGACGCCGGGCGATCCGGAACGCGCTGGACCTCTGGTACGGCGAGCCCCTGGAGCGCGTCCCCGGCCCCGCCGCCCGAGCCGCCCGAGCCCGGCTGGAGGACCTGCGCCTCAGCCTGTACGCCGCCCTTGCCGAGCTCGACCTGGAGCTGGGCGACGCCGACCGTGCCCTGGACGACCTCGGACGCCTCGTACGAGAACATCCGGACCGGGAGGACCTGCGCCGCCTGCACATCATGGCGTTGAGGGACTCGGGCCGGACCGCGGAGGCCGTCGAGTCGTACGAGGTCCACGCCGAACACCGTCGTCGGCAGGGCGGCGAACCGGTCGGCCCCGCGCTCCAGGAGCTGTACCGCGCGCTGCTCACCGCGCCGGAGCGGCAGCGTCCGACGATCGTGTTCGAGGCGGCCTCCCCGCTGGACGAGGAGGCCCGCCGGGCCCTCGGCCTGGCGGTGACGCGGCTGCTGGACCGCAGTGCCCTGGCCGGCCACGAGTACGAGGTGCTGACCCGCGGCAACGGCCACATCGTCCTCACCGAACCGGACACCGACGTCCAGCCCGTCCTGGCCGACGTCCTGCGGGCGCTGCCCCACGCGCTCGCCGGGCTGCGGCATCCGCCGAGGCTGCGGGTGACGTTCTGGCACGCCTCCTGGTTCGCCGGCGCGCACCGCCCCGTCGAGCCGCCGGGTATGCGGGCCGCCCTCGACGGGAGCGCCGGCGACCTGGTGGTCGTCGTCTCACCCGTCCTGTACGAGGAGTTCGCGGGCGGCCCCGCCGCGGCGCAGGCGGCCCGCTTCCTGCCGTTGCGCTCATCCGCGGCGGACGAACCGCCGCTCGCCTGGTACTGCTCCCTGCACCTGGCGGCGCCCCCCTCGCCGCGGGCGCCCGCGGTCGTCGAGAGGGACTTGGTGCGCGGCCCCTTCACCGCCTCGGACCCGTCCCTCCTCCCCGCCCCGGTCCCGCATCGCACGGCCGTCGTCCTGGTGCCGGCGGACGGCCCGCCGGCCCTGCTCGCACCTGAGGAGCGGCGCCTGCTGCCGGCCGGCCGGCCGACGACGTACTACGAGGTCGACCTGACCACGTACCGGTTCGCGCGCCAGGCCTCACTGCCCAGTTCCCGGGGCGGGGTGTTCGCTGCCTCGGTCGAGCTGTCCTGGCACGTCGACGACCCGGTCGCCTTCGTCGACGGCGAGACCCGTCACGTGCTGGACCGGCTGCTCGGCCACCTCCTGGAAAAGGCGCCCCGGCTGACCCGCCGGCACCCACTGCCCAGGGCCCGTGCCGCCCAGCGGGAGGTCGGGGAGGGGCTCGCTCCATGGCCGGTGCCGGGGCTGTCGGTCCGGTGCTCGGTACGGCTGGCCCCGTCGGTCACCGAGACCGGGCCGCGGCGGCCGGAGCCGGGAGAGGACCGGACCCGGCTGTGGAGCGGTGCCGACAGGACGCTGCTCGGAGTGCTGCGTACCGCCGACGCGATGCTGCTCGGTTTCGAGGGACCGCTGGCCACCCTCTTCTCCGGTGCCGCCGCCCGCAGGGCGACTCGCGAACTGCTTTCGCTGGTGGCCGAGGAACGTACGCCGGAGGACTCGCTCGCCGGTCGGCCCCTCACCGCTTCCGGCGGCCCGATCGACCCGTCACAGGCCCGTGCCCGGCCCCTCGACGTGCTGCGCGCGTTCGCCCACGACACCCGGCTCGGTCCGCTCCTGCGCGAGCGCCTCGACCGGCTGGAGCTGGAGGCGGCGGCAAGAGCGGGCCAGACCGCCTACGCCACATCGCTCGTGGCCGCCCTGCAGGCCTCCCGCTTCAACTACGCCTACCGCGTGTTCACCGACGTCTCCGAGCAGGCCGTACGCCGCCACCTGGCACGGCACGCGCTGTCCGGCGCGGTCGGCCACGTCCACGGGCGCGGCCCGGACCTCGCGACGCTGATGCCCGACCCCGACTGCCTCCGGCGGGCCCTGGACTCGCTGTACACGCCGGCCCGAACAGCCGTGGTCATCGGCTCCTCGGCCACCGAGCTGGGCGCGGCCCGGGAACTGGGCCTGCCGTTCATCGGCTACGCCGGCACACTCGCCGACGCCGACCACCTGCGCGCCGCGGGCTGCGACGTGCTCGTCCGTTCGCTGATGTCCCTGGTCGACGCCGTGAACGCGCTCGCGGACTGACGGCGCCCCGGCCGGGGTGCGCGCCGGACGACCGGAATCCGCCGTTCTCCGGGTCCCCCCATTCAGCGGCCCCCCGCCCGGCCCCCTCCGGAAGGCGCCCGCCACGGCCCCCGCGCACGATGCCTAGGAGGCCGGCCACCGGGCGGCCCCGCACGGTCCGCGCTCTCGGGAGGATCTGCCATGACCGCCAGTACCGCCAGTCTGGAGCAGCTGCGCCGCTGCCACTTCGCCGTCGACCTGGGCGCGTCGCGGACCCGCGTGTACGTCAAGGGCGCCGGGCTGGTGGTCGACCAGCCGTCCGCCGCCGCGGTCAACACCCGGACCGGCGCGCTCATCGCGGTCGGTGAGCTCGCGGAGCAGATGACCGGCCGCACCCCCGCCTTCATTCGCGTCGTCCGGCCCATCTCCGGTGGCACGGTCGTCGACATCGAGATGGCCCAGCGCATGCTGCGGCACCTGCTCGGCGACAAGATCCGCCGCGCCCTGCGCCGCAAACCCCGGCTGCGTGCCGCCGTCTGCACCCCGCACGGCGCCGATCCGCTGGCCCAGCGGGCGGCGATCGAGACGCTGGTCGGGCTCGGCGCGCGGCGCGTGGAACTCGTCGACACGCTGATCGCCGCGGCGGTCGGCTGCGAACTGCCGGTGGAACAGCCCGAGGCCACCATGATCATGGTGTGCGGCGCGCACGCCACGCAGGTGGCGGTGCTCTCCCTCGGCTCGATCGTGACCGCCGAACGCATCCCGGTCGGCGGTGAGGCCGTCGACCACGCGATCGTGCAGCTCCTGCGCCACCAGCACGAGCTGATGCTGCCCAGCCAGTCGGTACGGCCCCTGCAACTCGCCCTGTCCGGCAACGGGCTGACCACCCAGGGGCCGACGTCCACCGAGATCCACGGGCGGGACGTGGCCACCGGTCTCGCCCGCTCCGTGCGGGTCGACACCGCCGCCGTGCGCAACGCCATCCAGACGCCGCTGACGGCCGTCCTCGACGGCATCGGCAAGGTGCTGCGGGACTGCCCGCCGGACCTGGTGGCGGACCTCGCGGACCGCGGGATCATGATGGTCGGCGGGAGCGCGCTGCTGCCCGGCTTCGACCAGATGCTGCGTCAGGCCACCGGCATGCCGGTGCACATCGCCGAGCGGCCCGGCGTGTGCGCGGTCCAGGGCCTCGGCATCATGCTCGAGGGCCGGATCGAGCCGATGTCCCTGCACTCGACGTCATCCGACTGATCCGGCTGCTCGAAGCGGTCCTGGACGTCGGCACCGACCTCGGTCCGCGCGGCACCCTGGAGCGCGTCGTGGACCACGCCGCCGAGCTGACCGGCGCCGCCTGCGCGGCCCTGGTCACCTCCGACCCCGGCGAGGGCGGCCTCGCCGGGATCCGCACCGCGGGCCGGGACGGCGTACCGGAGTCGGCCGGGACGGCGTACCGGCTGCGGGTGCCGGTCCACGTGGGAGGCGAGGAGTTCGGTGAACTGCGGCTGTCCGGACGGCCCGGCGGCGGCCCGTTCACGGCCGAGGACGAGCAGCTGGTACGGGTCCTGGCCACGCACGCCGGCAACGTGATCGGCGCCGCCCGGCTGGACGGGACGGCCCGGCAGCGCGAGCGCTGGATCGAGGGCGCCGCGGCCGTGACCACCGCGCTGCTCACGGAGGAGAGCGCCGACGACGCGCTCACGACGGTCGCCGAGCGGGCCCGGCTGCTCGCCGACGCCAGTGCGGGCGTCATCCTCCAGCCGACCGCCGGGGGCGGCATGGAGATCGTGACCGCCTCGGCGCCCGACGACCCGGACGGCATCGTCGGCGCGGCCATCGCACCGGGCAGCCCGGTCCTGGAGCAGCTCCTGGGCGGCGAACCGGTGTTCGTCACGGACTCGGCGACCGACCCGCGCATGACGACACGCGTACGGCACCGGTTCGGACCGAGCATGATGCTGCCCCTGCGGGCGGACGGCCGGCTGATCGGCACCCTCGCCCTGCCCCGCCGCCGCGGTGACCGCCCCTACACCGACGTCGAACGGCTGCTCGCCACCCAGTTCGCCTCGCAGGCCGCGCTCGCCCTCGTCCTGGCCGACGCCCGGCGCGGCCGGGAGCGCCTCGCCGTCTACGAGGACCGCGACCGCATCGCCCGGGACCTGCACGACCTGGTGGTGCAGCGGCTGTTCGCCACCGGCATAATGCTGGAGTCCACGCGGCGCCGCCCCGGCGCCGAGGACGTCCGCGACGTCCTCGGCCGGGCGGTGGACGAACTGCGGTCCACGGTCCAGGAGGTCCGTACGACGATCTTCGCGCTCCAGCAGCCCCCGGCCGGACCTCCGACGGGCCTGCGCGGCCGGGTGCTGCGCGAGACGGCGTCCGCCGCCGCGCTGCTCGGCTTCCCGCCGTCCACGCACTTCGCGGGCGCCGTCGACACCCGCGTACCGGACCGGGTCGCGGACCGTCTGCTCACCGCCCTGCGCCACGCCCTGACCGACGCGGCCGGCCGCCCAGGGGTGTCCCGCGTCGAGGTCACCGTGGACGCGACCACCACCCCGCCGGACGGCCGGGACCCTGACGGCCGGGACGGAGTACGGCTGACGGTCTTCGACGACGGCGTGACGGGCCAGGCCGACGGCGGGGGAACGACGTTCACGTGGCGGTCGGCGCTCTGAACGTGCCCGGGAGGGAGCCTGGCCGAAGGAGCCGGGCAGCACCTTTACCCACCCGCGGGCCGGTCATTCCCCGGCGTCGGGTGTAGTCCGCGGTCCGGCGGGCAGGTGCACCCCACGGGGGGCTGTGTGACGTTGCGACGTCTGTCAGGCATCGACAAGGACGGACAAGGCGGTGACATGAGCCCAGCGGCACCACCACGTCTGGCGGGGACGCCGGCCACCCTGGTCATAGACGGCCGGGTGGACGCCGGCCGGGCGGTGCTCGTCCCGCGGGGACAGCTCGTCCACGGATGCGCGGACATCCTCGCCGAGGCCCTGGCCGCGCTGCCGGCCGACGTCGAGCGGGTCGACCTGGACATGGGCGACGTGCTCTTCATGGACACGGCCGGACTGCGGTTCCTGGACCTGCTGGGCGGCTTCAGCCACCGGCAGGCGGTGCCGGTGACGGCGACGAACTGGCACGGCGGGCCGTTGCGGGTCCTGGAACTGGCGGGCCTGGACACCACCGACCCGCTGCGCGCCACGGCCCACCGCCCGAAGCCGCAGCCCGCGCCCGATCCCGCCGCGAACCCGCCGGCCTCCGCGGCCTCCGCGGCCCCCGCCGAGCGGCTGCACGTCCTCGAGGAAGAGGTGGAGCAGCTTCGCCGGGCGATCGCCTCACGCCCGGTCATCGACCAGGCGCGCGGCGTGCTCATGGCCCTGCACGCCTGTACGTCGGACGAGGCGTGGCACATCCTGCGGGAGGCCTCCCAGCTGTCCAACACCAAGCTGCGCACCGTCGCCGCGGCGGTCACCGCCAGCGCCGGGAGCGACGGCCCTCCGCCGCCCGCCGAGGTGCGTACGGCCCTGCGGACGGCCCTGGGCCGACTCGGCCGCTGAGGCGGTGAGGCGGGGCCCGGCGGTGTGGTGCCGACGGCCCGGGCGGGGTACCCGGCCCGGGACGCCGTCCGTCAGCAGGAGGCACGACCATGAGCGAACAGACCACGTCCCAGGCAGAGGGCGAACGCGACGACGAGCCGGACCTCCCGGACCCGCCGCACACCACTCCCTCCCAGGCGGAGGGCGAACGCGACGACGAGGACACGGACGCGGCGGACGACACGGCCGGTCCCTAGGGCCTCCTCAGGAGGCGGTCCACCCGCCGTCCACGGACAGCGCCGACCCCGTGGCGAAGGAGGCGCGGTCGCTGCACAGCCACAGCGCCGCCTGGGCGATCTCGGCGGGGTCCGCCATGCGCTTCTGCATCTGCCGGGCGATGAAAGCCGCCTCCAGCTCCGGGTAGGCCTCCACCGCCTGGCCGATCATCTCCGTACGGGTCGTGCCGACGACGAGCGTGTTGACGCGAATGCCGTGCGCCGCGTACTCGGCCGCCGCGGCCCTGGTCATACCGAGCACCGCGTGCTTCGCGGCGACATAGGGCACGGGGGCTCCGGTGGCCCCCATGGCCGCGGTACTGGACGTGTTGACGATCGCGCCCTTCCCCGCTGCGAGCATCACCGGTATCTGGGAGCGCAGGCAGTTCCAGGTGCCGCTGACGTTGACGGCCATCGTGCGCTCGAAGACGGCCTGGTCGAGCTCGTGCATCGGGGACAGGTCGGCACCGGCGAAGCCCGCGTTGTTGAAGGCCGCGTCCAGGGTGCCGAAGTGCTCGAGGGCCGCGTCCACGGCGCGCTGTACGTCCTCGGCGTCACAGACGTCGCCGGCGCTGATCGCCGCACGTCCGCCCGAGTCGTTGACTTCCTGGGCCAGTTGCTTGAGCACGCCCTCACGGCGGGCCATCAGCAGAACCGCCGCCCCCTCGGCGGCGAACAGACGAGCGGCCGCTTCTCCGATACCGCTCGACGCACCAGTGATCATGACGGTCTTACCGGCGAGTAGTCCATTCCTGTCACTCATGCGCCGAGTAAACCCCCTGACCCCAGGGGAGTGCCATGGAGTATGGCTCATCTGTTCCCAGCCGTCCCAGGCCGTAGGCGACGCCCGGTGCCGAGCGAGCGGCCCGGCCCTGTTCTCGTATAGCTACCGCCAGGTAGCGTGTAGCGCTGAGTAACTACTTGGGGTTGCGGTCGTATTGCTGGAGGGCGGCGAAGTCGGCGTGGGCCGTCTCGACGGCTTCGGGGTACGCCTGGGTCTTCTGGTGTTCGGCGAGGGCCCGGTAGATGCTGGCGACGGACGGGCTGTGTCCCTTGCGCCTGCCGGTGGGGATGATCAGGGCGGGCTGGATCTGCTCGACGGACTCGCCCCGGCGTCGACTCTCGGATGTTCTCCCGCTCCGTCTCGGCCATCGCGGCGAAGAAGCCGAACTGGCTTCGTTCACTTGCAATAGCAGCGTTTGTCCAGCACCTTGGGCAGCAGAGGGACGTCGACGGGCTCGGGAATGTTCACGAGAACTGACGTCAGTGTGGGACGGCCCGCCGCCCGCGAGGGCGACGGGCCGTCGAAGCGGGCCAGGCTGAGGTCAGCCAGCTTGTGCGGAGTCGAGATGAAGAGTGTCACCGAGGCTGACGACTTGGCGGTTGTGGAAGAAGTCGTCTTCGCGGAGCGTGGTGATGCTGCCGGAGGGGGCCCGGAAACTGGCATAGCCGGCCGACTCGATCGGCATCTTGATCCAGGACGCCACGACGAACGTCAGGGAGCCGCCGTGCGTCACGATGATCTGATGTTCGCAAGGGTTCTGCAGGATCTCGTCCGTTGCTGCGTAGACGCGTTGCGCCCACGCAGCCTTGGTCTCGGAACCCTGCACGCCCTCGTCGTGGTCCATTCGCTCCCCGACAGCCGGCGGGGGGACGAAGCGCCGGTCCAGCCACTCCTGCGGTTTTCCCCCTGCCTCACCATAGGACTTCTCCCGCAGCCTGCGATCCACAATCGGCTTCACGCCGAACAGTTCGGCCACTTTCTCGGCCGTCCGCAGAGTGCGCTGCAGATCCGAGGAGAACAGCTCCACTTCGGCGCCGTCCGGGACCTGGGCCCGCAACGCCTGCGCGATGGAGACGGCCGCACGGACGCCAGCGGGCGTCAACTTCGAGTCATGCCATCCGCCGACGACTTCTTCGACGTGGTGCGTCGCCTCCGGATGGGTGACGACGTAAAGAGTGCGCATCAGTTGCCCTCCTGTAGATAACCGGCCTTGGGGACCAACGGAACAGCCGTTAGCGCCAAGCACTTGATCATGGATGACGAAGACCCCAGCGTGGTGATCGCTGGAGTCTTCGCCGCGTGTGGGTCAGTGGCGTTCGTTGGAGAGGCCGACGGTGAGGTCCAGGCGGTGGCCTGGCGGGCCGGGCGGGTCGATGTCGTGCGGGGAGAGGAAGTCGCCGATCCAGTTCAGGCCGATGAGGACGGCGTCGAGGTGCTCGGCCATCCAGGAGCCGGCCGCGTGGAGGAGGTCGGATTCCTCGGAGCCGGTGAACGTGTTGACCTGGACGTTGTTCTCACGGGACTTGGTCTCGACGGGGCCGTTCCATCAGCTCTGGATCGGTGCCGCTGCCGGGGCCGGTGATGCGGGCGCGGACCGGCCGCCGAGGGCCGATGACCTGTGCTTCGTCGGGGGCGTCGGCCTCCTCGGCTTCGGCCAGGGCCCGGTAGAGCGAGGCGACCGAGGGGTGCTTGCCCACGTTCTTGCCGGTCTTGATGGTGAGCTTCTTCGCGATCTCCGGGACAGGGACGCCCTTGTCCTTCAGTGCGACGGCGAAGGTGAGCGAGTCGTCGTCGATGACCTTGGGGCGTCCGCCGTGGTTGCCCTTGCTCGCCGCGGTGACCTGGCCCTCCAGGGTCTTCTCGCGGATGTAGTTGCGGTCGAGCTGGGCGGCGACGGCGAGTACGGCGAAGAACATGGCGCCCATGCCGTTGGGGTCGTAGATGCCGGTGAGGGGGCCGGTGAGGAGTTCGAGCTGGACGCCGGCGGTCTGGAGCTGGGTGGACAGCGTCATCAGCTCGGCTGCGTTGCGCGCGAGGCGCCTGAGCTCGTGGACGGTGAGGATGACCTCTTGGTCTGGGGCGGCCTCCTTGATGTCGTACGCGAGCTTGAGTGCTTCCTCCAGTGCGGGCCGCACCTTGACGCGGGTGCTGATCTTCTCGGAGAAGACACGCTTGCACTGCGCGAGGGCAAGCGCGTCGAGTTGGGACTGGAGTTCCTGCTGGACGGTCGAGCACCGGGCGTACCCGATCCGGATCGGCTTTGCGGCCGGCGTGGGGGGCGCCGCCTCGATGGGCGGGCCCGGCTTCCATGCCCGTCCGGGTCCGCGGTCCTCGGGGATGCGGACGTCGAGTTCTCCGCGGAGCGCGGGGACGAGGATGAAGCGCGGGGTGTGGTACTTCGTCGCGGTCTTCCCGCCGCGGGTGCGGCACGGACTCCCGGCCGGGGCTTCACACGTCGGACAGTCGTTTCATTCTACCGCATTTGCTGCTTGATCGGGCGCCAGTTCCACCCCGGCAGTCTGTCAGAACCGTCTCGCACAATGTGCCAGTTTTGAGAGGACTTCTGCCAATGGCGACCTGCGGAAATGTGATCGCCCGGAGGGTGTTCTCGGAACTCTCACAGATGGTCGTTTATGCGAGGTGCGGGTGCCGTGTGACAGGTGCCAGGTCCCGGCGTCGGTGCGGGGGCGGTAACGGGCGAGATTGATGGTCACCGGGCGGGTTCCTGGCTTCGGTCGGGGCGAGGGACGCGGCGCGGATGGATGAGGACGAGTGTGGTGAGTACTGCGATGAACGCAAGCACGGCGGAGACCGTGAGGACGGCCCGGGTGCCGTCAGCGACTGCCTGGCTGCCTGTACTGGTGCCGTCGTGAAGGGTGAAGATCGCGCCCAGTGCCGCTGTGCCGACGCCGGCGCCGAGGGAGGCGAGGGTGGAGACGGTCCCGGCGACCATGCCGACCCGCTCGGGTTCGGTCACCTCGACCGCCACGGCCATCACGGGGGCGCCGGCGATTCCGCCGCCGGCTCCCCAGGCCAGCAGCGGCCCGAGCAGCGCCCACCACGGTGTGCTGGGTGTGATCAGCAGTGCCAGGGCCGTGAAGCCGACGCCCTTGAGTAAGTAGCCGGAGCCGATCACCAGGCCGGGGGCCCAGTGGCTGAGCAGCTTGGAGCCGACCATGCCGGTGGCGATCTGTGCGAGGAAGATCGGCGTCATCAGCAGCCCCGCCGAGGTTGGGCTCAGGCCCAGGCCGTCCGACAGGTACAGCACCAAGTAGACCGAGCCGCCAATGGTCAGGACGCGTGAGAGGAGGACGGCCAGCATCGCGCCGCAGAACGCGGGTCGGGTGAACATCCGTAGCTCCAGTGTCGGCCTGGGCACGCGGAGCTGGAGGGCCAGGAAGGCGGCCAGTACCAGGCAGGCGGTGAGCAGTGCGACGGTGTCCTGGCCTGCCCATGGTGTGTCGTCGGGGCGGAGCATGAGCAGGGTCGCCGTACCGAGGCCGAGCATGAGCAGCAGGCTGCCGGGCCAGTCCGGCCGCCCGGTCAAGGAGGGTGCGGGGGTGGTTGGCGGCAGCACGCGGGCGGCCAGCACCCAGGCCGCTGCGCCGAGCGGGAGGTTGATCGCGAAAACCACGCGCCATCCGAAGGCGTCGATCAGCACTCCACCGAGGGTCGGGGCGAGGAGCCCGGCCGCGGTCGCGAACGATCCCCAGGCACCGATCGCGAGATTGCGCTCCTCACCGGTGTAGCGGTCCGAGATCAGCGGAATGCCGTTCACCATGATCACTGCGGCTCCGCAGCCCTGAACCACCCGGGCGGCGTTCAGCCACCACAGGTCCTGCGCCAAAGTCGCGGCCAGGGAGGCCAGAGTGAACACGGCGATCCCGGCCAGGAACAGAGACCGCCGCCCCCAGCGGTCCGAGAGGCTTCCGGCCGCCTGAGTCAGTGCACCCATCGCGACCATGTAGGTCACCACCACCGACTCCGCCGAATCCCCGTCCGCGACGTCGGCGCTGATCAGCGGGAGTCCGATGGCCACGATCGTGAGGTCGACGACGACCAGCCCCGTGGAGGCCATCACCAGCACGAGGACCCCGCTCAGCGGCGGGAGACGACGAGACTTCTGAGCTGCCATGCGGGATACGACCTCCAGGCGGGAGCGGGCGGTGCCGTCAGCCTGCGGTCTCCCGACGCTAAAAGTCAACGTGTGTGAAGTTCAAGCGGGGGGCCGTACGATGGCGCCATGCCTGCCACCTCCCGCCGCCGCCCCACGACACGCAAGGGCCGCCCTGTCCTCACCCGGGAGGCCATCGCCGCGAAGGCGCTGGAGATGGCTGGTACGCAGGGGTTCCGTTCCGTCACCATGCGCGCCCTGGCCGCTGAACTCAATGTGACCGTGCGGGCTCTGTACAACTACGTCGAGGACCGCCAGGACGTCGTCGATCTCGCCCTGGGGCTCATGCTCGACTCCTGGAATCCCCCTCCCTTGGACCCCACGGCCTGGGAGGAATCCGTCGCCGGTTACGCGAGGTCGCTGCGCAAGCTGTACCGGCGCTGGCCGCGCGCCCTGCTGGTCTCCCTCGACGAGGACGCGCCCCCCACCTCCGTGCACCCCAACCGCCTGCTCAACCTCGACCGCTTCCTCCAACTCCTGCACGGCATCGGCATCGGCTTCCCGACTGCCCTGGAGGTACACCGCCACCTCTCCCTGCTCATGCTCTCTTTCGCGCTCGTGGTCGACCGCCCCGCCACGCACGCCACGACGGACCGCGGCACGCTCGTCCCCGACGTATGGCTGGCCGCCCACGCCGATCTCGACCTCCCTGCCCTGCGCCAGGCCGCCGCGCTGCCCGTCCCCACCGCGGACACCCAGTTCGACCAGCTCGTCTCCGTCGTCATCGCACAGATCCGCAGCCATCTCGACGCCTCAACATAAGAGCCCACCAGCCCCGATGCCAGGGAATCCGGCATAGCGCGGCCGCACCCCGCGTGCTGCCCATGCGGTCGTTACGGCACCGGGCCACCACCGCCGCCGCCAGCCGCTCCCGCGATAACTCCACCGGACACAGCTCGGAGGCCAGCCACTCGGCCAGCCGCTCCTGATCCTCCTCGGTGTTCACCCTGAACCCGTACGCCTCCCGGATCTCCTTGCGGTGCCGCTTGATCCGGTCGCCCTGCCAGTCGTAGTCCGCCCACGCCCCGGCTGGAACCCTCACCTGCTGGGCCACGTACTTCACCGCCGCCGCGGGCATCTCCTTGGCGGACTCCGGGAACCGGGCCTCCACCTCGAAAAACTTGAGCAACAGTGCGAAGCCCAACCGGGTCGCCCCGGACTTGTTCCGCACCTTCTTCATGTCGTCTTCGAGCAGCGTCCAGACCCCGATCAGGTCTTCCGGCTCCCAGTCCTGCCGCACCCGTGCTCCCTTGCCCAACCAGTTGGATCACCACAGGGTGGCGAGGCGGACCCGGAGCGAAGATCAGAAAACCACAACTGTTGCCGGAAGGTTACTCAGCGCTACACGCCACCTGGCGGTAGCTATACGAGAACAGCGCCTCCACAAGGCGAACGCCACACGCAAAACGCCCCAAGAAAACGTGTTTCCCCAGGTCAGATCGATTCTGCCTGGGGATACTCGGTGGGGCGGGTGGGACTCGAACCCAAAAGCGTGACGCCTCTCACCTGCGGCGATGTCGAAACAACGGACATAGCCACCCGTTTCCATCCGGCTGGATCCCCCTCGATCCGGCTCAGACGGGGGTCGGTTAGGCCTTCGCCACACCGCTTCCCTTCCACCTCACGCAAGCACTGCTCCCCGACGAGCACAGGAAGAATCACGCCTGTCAGCACCATCGACCACGTCCGCGCTGCGGTGGGCTTCACAGGCCACGACTGATCGCCGCCCACCACCCACGGCTGCATTCCGTGGTGGAAAGCATTCCAAGTGTCAGCCACCTCGGATGCCGGCTACGACGCAACCGACTGTCGTCGCCACCCAGCCCTCGGGCGACCTCGGTGACCGTCTTGTCCGACGACAGCGCCGGCGGGACCGCGCCACGACTTCGACCTCAGTACTACTCCTCGTCGTGGCCGGCGCGGTTGAGGAGCAGGTCGGCGGCGTGGGCGAGGACTTGTTGGCGGGTGCGGCCTTCGTGGTCGGCAGCGAGGAAGTGTGCGCCGATGGCCGTGCAGAAGGCGAGCAGGCTGCGAGCCTCGACCTCGTCGGGGTCGGTGCAGAAGGTGCCGACCATTTCGCGCAGCAGGGCCATGCGGCGGTTGTCGACGCGGCGCAGCCGCTCGGTGACCGCCTCGTCGTTGCGGGACCAGGCGCGGATCGCGAGGTCGATGGGCAGTAGTCGATCGTCGGAGAAGGTGAGCGTGCCCGCCCGGCTGATCTTGGTCTTCGGGTCGCCGCCTTCGCGTTCGACGCGGTCGATGACCTCGTCGGTGCTCTCCCGCTCCCAGGTGTCCAGCATCGCCTCGAGCAGTGCGCCGCGGTGGGCGAAGTGCCCGTAGAAGCCGCCCTTGGTAACGCCCAGTCGCTTGGCCAGCACCTCGATACGGACGGCGTCGGGACCGCCGTCAACCAGGGCCTGCAGGCCCTCCTCGATCCATCGCTCACGCGGGGTCCGGACCGTAGCCACCGCGTGGTCCACCTCACTCTCACTCGAGTATACGCCACCGCATAAAAGAGCCTACGCTCGATCCGTACGCTACCGTATATGAGACGGAGGCATCGCGGTGACCATTGGTTTTGTCGGCTTCCACGACCCGCAGTCGGCGCAGCTCGAGGAGTTCGTCGACCGTACCGACCAGGAGGGCGAGGGATTGCGCGCCGCCGCGGGTCGCCTGTCCGCGGAAGTCGGGGCCACACCTCATTGCGATGCCGTCGTCACCACTGGGCGGTCCGTGTTCGAGGCCTCCTTCCACGCTGCCCTCTCCGCGGCCGAGGCCCTGGGCGACGCCGTCCGCTTCGGTGCACGCGAGCCCAAGCCGCGCCAGTTCCTCCCATTCCAGGAACGGTGAGGAGGCGATCATGGCCACGAGGCTTCCCAGCAGCGCACATGCCGCGCTCCCCTGGCGGATCCACGAGCTCACGCGCGACTTCGAGGTCGAGGACCTGTGGGCGATCCGCACCCCTGGCGCCGGAGCGGACGACTTCCCCGCCGTGCTCGCGGCGATGCGGGCGCCGCGACGAAACCCACTGCCGCTGCGGGCCCTGTTCGCGGTGCGCTGGAAGCTCGGCGCAGTGTTCGGCTGGGACAGACCCGGGGCGGGCGTAGGGAACCGGGTGCCCGCGGTGCGCGACCGGCTTCCCGACGACCTCCGTGCGACCGTGGCGGAATCGGCCGCCGGGCTCGGTCCGCTCACGCCGGTCTACGTACTCGACGACGAGTGCGCCCTGGAGCTGGCGAACAAGACCGTCCACGCCGTCATGCACCTCGGCTGGGTACCGGCCGCGCATGGCGGACACGAGCTGCGCATGGCGGTGCTGGTCAAGCCCAACGGCCTGCTCGGACGCCTCTACTTGGCCGGAATCGCCCCGTTCCGTCGTCTGTTCGTGCTGCCGGCCTTCATCCGCCAGAAGGAACACGCCTGGCACGAGCAGCGCTCTCCGCAGTCCGATGGTGTCGGCCCGGGCCACGTCACCGGCGAGGTCGGGACGGCAAACGTGCCCGAGGCCGTCCGCGCCCTCAGCTCATTGCCGGCCATCGACTATGCCGACCACTTCTCCCAGCCGACCAGCACGGTCGCCACGCCGGAGGAGTGGGCCCGGGCGATGTTCGGTAACGTGCCCGGCGCCGCCCAGCGGCTGATCTGGCGCGGCCTCCTCGGCCTTCGCCTCAGTCGGGGACGATCGCCGGACACCGTGGCCGGCTGGCGGATCGCCGGCCGCGGCGAGGACTGGATCCGTCTCGAGGCCGCCTCGTGGTTCCTGAGCGGCAACCTCGTTGTGGGGACCGCCGGCGGACGGGTGTCGCTGGCGACCTTCCTGCACTACGGCCGGCCCCTGGGCCACGCCGTGTGGCCCCCGCTGTCCGCCATCCACCGCTGCCTGGCGTCCGGCCTGCTCCCCGCCGCGGAGGCGAACATCCTGGCATCCCGGTCGCCGGAAACGCGATTGCGTCGAGGCCTGTCTCCTGGCGAACGTGGCTCGGATTCGGCTTGACCCACAGCATGGGCCTACTTGACCGTGCCGCTGTCCTTGTGCCTTCGGTGGTACGACCAGGTCACCGCTGCCAGGAGCGGGCCCCACAGCAGGAGCGGGGCATAGGCGGCGACGAAGAGAGCTTCACCGGCCGAGATGCCGGGGTCCGGGCTGGGCGAGGTCAGCAGTCCGCCGAAGAAGAGGACCCACCACAGGACGGTGACCGCGAGGGCCCCCAGCGAAGCGGCGAGGACCGCGAGTCTGCGGTCGACCGCGCGCCCTCCGAGGAACGGCATCCAGCGCGGCACCACCTCCCCCCAGGGCCGTACCAGGCCCAGCGTGAGGTACGAGGCGGCCTCGGCGACCGCACCGATCAGCAGTACGTAAGCCAGGCCAATCAGCGAGGACTTGCCGGGGAACGCGACGAGGAACTCCTCCTGTTCCATCACCCCGACCGGCAATCCGAGCACGAGCGCGACGCGCCACACCCCGGAGGGCACGGTCGACCAGGCCGCGACATGAGCGGCACGCACCGCCCACCGCGGAGGCGGCGGGACCGGAAGCCGGGCCGACGGGGGCTTGCTGGATTCAGTTGGGGCGGATTCCGTCGTCGTCATGACTCGAACCTCTCGCACCGCCCGGACCGGCACGTCGTACCGAGCGATGATTCACCTCCGCCGCACGGAGGAGTACGGCGCGCCCCAGCACGACAGCAGAATACGAACATTGATCACGACCCCGCACAGCCCCTGGTCGATCGAGGCGGGCGGCGACCGTTCCGGAACGCCTGCCGGCCCCGATCGATAACCCTCCCGCTCCTCATGCCGGCGCGGGAGGGCTACTGTCAGCGCTTTCGGGTGCGCGGCCGCCGAACTGCCGCTCCACCTCCGGGCGGGCCAGGGCACCCTGAGCGAGCGAAAGTTCAGCCGTGCGGGCAGCCACCGGGGGCCCGCACGCTCGGCTGTGAGTTCGATGGCCGGCGTGCACGGACAAGACGTCCCCGACCCCGGCAACGGGAGCAACCCGCACGTCAAGGAAGCCCTCGCCGGGGTGGCGACTGCCAGGGCACTTGACGCGCCCTCAATTCCGACGACAGCGTCGTGACCGGTCCGGGCGCGGCGTTCACGGCTGTGCGTGCTCCATCAACAACGGCCGCTCGCACATGACTTCCTTGTTTGTGCAAGCAGAATGTAAGGTGAGCGCATGATCGACCAGACACACGGTGACGCGGCGCCCGCCAGCGACGTCGAGGATGACCGTTGGTGTATGGCGGTGCGCCTGCTTGGGCGGATCGAGCAGCGGTTGGACCAGGCGTTGCGGTCTTCCCACGGCCTCCCGCTCTCGGAATACCGGGCTTTGTGCGCGCTCAGTCGCGAGGACGGTGGGGGACGGCTACGCATGGGGGAACTCGCAGAGCGCATCGGTCTCAAGGACAGCTCGGTCACCCGTCTTGTCGAGCGGTTGGAGGCGCGAGGTATGGCCGAGCGGGTCAGCCTCGGCGGTGAGGACGGCCGATCTGTGCGAGCCGTCGTCAACGACACGGGCCGCCTTCGGTACGCGGAGGCCACCGCTACTTACCGCGCGGCGCTCGGTGCCGAATTGGACGCGGCCCGCGAGAACATCTACCTGGCCGAACTCGCCGCTTGGGTGCGGAGTCCCTGACCCGCGACAGGCACATCCACTCGGCAACCGGCCAGGCTCCGTGAAAGTCCGGCAAGCCAGGCCACGACCGTCGTTCTCGTGATCGCCCCGCCGGAACGGCAAGCACCCCGCAGGCAGAACCCTGACCGTTTCATCGAGTCGCAGAGGCGGGATCTCCGTTGACCAGTGCAGCCGTTCACTACGACCAACTGCTTGCCGCGCAGTACACCTGGATGCTCGGCGGTGACATCGGCACCCTCGTTACCGAACAGGAAGCGCTACTTCGACGCCTCGGTGTGCAGCCGGGGCCGGCCGGGGGCGTGGCGGTGGACTTGGGGTGCGGTCCGGGCCAGCAGTCGATGGCACTGGCCCGAATCGGCTTCGCGTCGGTGGTCGCCGTCGACGCCAGCAAGTACCTGCTGGACGAACTCGCGCTGCACACGCAGGGCGCAGCCGAGATCGTCCCCGTCCACGGCGACATCCGCAGCGCGCTACCGCGAGTCGCCCGCCCCGGGACTGTCGACGCGGTGGTGTGCATGGGCGACACGCTGCCACATCTCCCGGACAAGGCCGATGTGACAAAACTGCTGGCCGACGTGGCGCGCGCCCTCACAACGGGCGGCCGGTTCGTCGCGACCTACCGCGACCTTTCCCGGAGCCTGGAAGGCGCCGACCGTTTCATCACCGTCCGGAGTGACGAAGACCGCGTGCTCACATGCTTCTTGGAGTACGTGAAGCACGACACCGTCATGGTCCACGACCTCCTGCACACCCGATCCGGGAACACCTGGACCTTGCAGGTCGGCAGCTATCCCAAGCTGCGCATCGCCGCGGACTGGGTGACCGAGCAGTGTCGCGCGGTCGGCCTGGAAGTTCGCGACGACACCGTGGGGTCGCGCGGCATGCGACTCGTGCACGCCGTCAAGAGCTGACACCGACCACTTCTGTCACCTATCCCCAGCTCGGCCAGCCGCAGATGTCAGCGCACCCGAACCGGTCTGCTGGAGTGCATGCTGTGCCCAACGGCGCGGCCTGAAACACACTCGGAGCAAACCGGTACTTGAACGCACCGGCAAGGCACTCCCCCCGTCTTGGGACCTCCGGACACACCGACATTTGTCCCTTCAAGAAGATCACGGCGGTGGACGATGCCAGGAAAGACCAACCCCAGTCGACGAGGCGGCCTGTTCGCCGGCGCCGAGAGCGAACGCCGGTTCGCGAGTCCCGCCACCGGCGACGAGCGCCAGATGCTGACCGACGTCCTGGCCGCCCAGCGCGTGACGTTGCAGCTGAAGTGCTCCGGTCTGGGGCCGGAGTTGACTCTGCGGTCGGTGGGACCGTCCACGCTTTCGCTGATCGGGCTGGTGCGGCACCTCGCGGATGTGGAGCGACGCTGGTTCCGGCAGGTCCTAGCAGGAGAGCACGCGCCGGCCCGGTTCTCCGACGAGACCGACCCCGACGGGGACTTCGAGGGCGCGGGACCCGGCCCGGAAGCCATCGAAGCCGCGTGGGTGGCCTGGCGCGCAGAGGTCACGTTCGCCGAGCGCTTCACCACTCAGGCCCCCGATCTCGACGTCGAAGGTGAGGACGCCTGGCGCGGCACCGTGTCGCTGCGATGG
The DNA here is from genome assembly GCF_044331465.1 of Streptomyces sp. NPDC017225. Classification (NCBI taxonomy): domain Bacteria; kingdom Bacillati; phylum Actinomycetota; class Actinomycetes; order Kitasatosporales; family Streptomycetaceae; genus Streptomyces; species Streptomyces sp. NPDC017225. The sequence continues at coordinate 583,009 of NZ_JBIRNE010000003.1, forward strand.
GTGCTCATCCACATGATCGAGGAGTACGCCCGTCACAACGGCCACGCCGACCTGCTCCGCGAACGGATCGACGGAGCCATTGGCTTGTGAACCCGATTGGCCGCACGGTCCGCTTGGACCGCGCAACCCAGTACATGCTGACGATCCGACTCCATACGAAAGTAGCTTGCCCCTATGCCCACTGCCGAAGTCAACGGCGTCACACTGGCCTACGAGGACCGCGGGCCAGCCGATGGAGCCCCAGTACTGCTTGTCCACGGGCATCCGTTCAATCGGACACTGTGGCATCCACAGACAAAAGCCCTCACGACTGCCGGTTACCGAGTGATCACGCCCGACCTGAGAGGTTACGGAGCCAGTCCCGCGACCGGCGACATCGTCTACCTGGCTGACTTTGCCGAGGACCTCGTCGGCCTTCTCGACCACCTGGGCATATCCGAGGCAGTGATCGGCGGTGTCTCCATGGGCGGTCAGATCGCCATGGAACTCCACTCCCGCCATCCTCACCGTATCGCTGCCATGGTCCTCTCGGACACGTCCGCTCCGGCGGAGACGGAGGAGGGCAAGCTCTTCCGCCGCCGCCTGGCCGATCGCCTCCTCGCCGAGGGCATGGACGGTTACGCCGGAGAAGTCATCGACAAGATGCTCGCCGCGTACAACGTCTCCGCCCTGCCTCACGTCGCCGAACACGTGCTGACGATGATGCGCACCACCGATCCACGGGGCGCGGCGGCTGCACTGCGCGGCAGAGCCGAGCGGGCCGACTATCGCGCCCATCTGGCCGAGGTAGGCGTCCCCGTACTCCTCCTCGTCGGGGCCGACGACGTCTATACCTCCGTCGGCGACACGGAAGAGATCCAGCGTCACGTCCCCCACGCCCGGATCGCAGTCATCGGACGAGCCGGCCACCTGCCCGGCGTCGAACAGCCCGAGGAATTCAACCACCACCTGCTTCAGTTCCTGGCACGGGAGCTACCTGCCGGAACCAAGGGAACTGCTGCTCCACAGGGCTCGTAACACGATCATGAACGGGCGTTCTTGAGACGTCTCCAGCAGATGAGACTGCAGGCGAGGGAGACGAAGGCGTCGTGGAGTTGGGTGCGGCTTCCCAGCGGGCGGCGAGTCGTTCGAAGGGGGCGGTGCCGCTGCCCGCGGTATGAGAGACCGACTGCGATCCGCCACATCCCGCTACCGGAAAGCCCCGTTCGACATCTGGCACCTTCCCCTCGCGGCCGTGGGACCGTTCATAACCCTCCCACGGCCACGGAACTACAAAAGCCCAGGTCACGGCCGTGCGGAGCACGTCTTGGATGCCAGAAGCCCTGCGGTCGCCACACCCCCGTGAGGCGGCTGCCACACGCAAAACGCCCCCGGAAAACGCGTTTCCCCAGGTCAGATCGATTCTGCCTGAGGACGCCAGGTGGGGCGGGTGGGACTCGAACCTATAAGCGTGACGCCTCTCACCTGCGACGATGCCGAAACAACGGACATAGCCACCCGTTTCCAACCCGCTGCATCCTCCTCGATCCCGCTCGGACGGGGATCGGTTGGGCGTTCGCCACACCGCTCCCATCTCCGCCTTGGGCAAGCACTGCTCCCGAGGAGCACAGGGAGAGTTTCGCCCTCAGCGCCGTTGACCGCCTCCGCGCTGCGGTGGACTTCACAAGCTACGGCTGATCGCTGCCCAATACCCACGGTTACATTCCGTGGTGGAGGCACTCTGGGATGCCATCTGCCGCAGAAGCCGGCTAAGACGTGGCCTGTCTGGCCTTCCTGCTGACCGAACGCGCGACCGCGACCGTAATCCGGTGGCGGTCAACATCACAAGCGCGCGCTTCTCGCTCAGCCTCGTCGGCGACGCCGGCCCCTGTGACCGCAGAGCCCGCGGGCCGCCCTCCGCTGAGGTGGCCGGGTCAGCCGGCCGCCCGGCCGCCCGCCTTCGGCGGCCGCCAGCAATTCCGGTCCACGCCCCCGATCAATAGACCCGGCACCGTGACCTTTCGACGCACGTCGAATCGATTGGATGCCCACCCCCCTGGTGCCAGCCTGATCTCGGCAACTGCAGGACTCGGCCGTCCGACATCAGGAGACCTCATGATCTTCGTCAACATCACGACAACCGACCTCGAGCGCAGCAAGGCCTTCTACACGGCGCTCGGCTGCGCCATCAACCCGATGTTCACCGACGAGAACGCCGCCTGCGTCGTCTGGGACGAGAACACGAACTTCATGGTCCTCACTCACGGGCACTTCTCGCAGTTCACCGACAAGCAGATCGCCGACCCGCACACGGTCGCCCAGGTGCTGCTGTCGTTCTCGCGCGACTCGCGGGACCACGTCGACGGGACCGTCGACGCCGGTGTCACCGCGGGCGGCCGTGAGCCGCGCCCTGCGCAGGACCACGGGTTCATGTACGGGCGCTCCCTCGAGGACCCGGACGGCAACGTCCTTGAGTTCCTCTACATGGAGCCCCAGGCCACCCGGCAGGGTCCGGAGGCGTACGTCGCCGAGCACGGCGCGGGACCGGACCTCGTTCCCGGGCGGTAACCCCCGCGCCGGCCACGGATGTGCTTGTCCACCGCGTCAGACCCGGTGGACAAGCGCATCGCCGAGCGGCGTGCGCGCGTGCAGCACACGCCGCCCGGCACGCCGGGACGCGATGAGTCCGGCGGCGCGCAGGGCGTCAAGGTGGTGGGATGCAGTGGAAGCCGCGAGCCCGGCCTCTCCTGCGGTCTCCGTCGTCGACAGCGGCGCGCCGACCGCGACGAGCACCGCGGCCCGGCTCTCCCCTAGCAGGCCCGCCAGCGCATCCGGCGAATCGGCACGATGCCACACCTCGGACACACCGAGCGCGGGGTAGAACAGCGTCGGCTGCGCAGGCGGCTCGGTGAGCACAGCGCAGTGGCGCCCGAAGAACGACGGCACGAGCACGAGGCCCCGCCCCTGGCAGTCGACGATCTCCTCGTGTCGTTCCATCCGCACGCGCACGGTGTCGAAGCCGGTGTCGGCGCTCCACTCGACACCTTCGCCGAGATCGGCCGCCATCCCGGCCAGACCGTCCGCGGTCATCCGCCGCACCCGAGAACCGATGTCCGCATGAAGAATGCGTTCGATCTGCGCCCAGTACGGCGCGAGCGCGGCCTCCCAGAGCGCCTCGACGTGGCGCACGATCATGGCGCGGATCCTCGCGGGATCGGCCGCCATCCTCTCCAGCGCGGCCCGCGCGATGCCGGCGCTGCGGACCGCGCGCTTGCGCAGGTCAACCGAGATCGGCTCGAGCGGCGCCTGTCGCAGCCGCTCGATCTCATCCGCAGGCGTGAGATCCCACGACGCGGCCGACGTGAACAGATCGGGCGCGTACCCGACTTCACCCACGACCAGGCGCAACAACTCCAGGGACTCCCGCGGGACATCGTCGCGAACGGCGCGCAGCCATCCCCACTGCAGCGGCTGCTCCTGCGGCCGGCTGAGGGCCCGCACCGCGTGGACGATCTCATGCCCTGGCGACATGCCGAATCGAATGGTGGAGATGTCCTCCGAAGCAAGGCGGAACTCGACATATCTCTGCAGCACGTCGAGCAGGCTACCGCCGACACGACTCAGCCGACCGAGCGCGGCCCCGCTCCGTGCGCGCCACCTCCGCCGAACGAGCCGAGCTCGTACAACTCAGCAGAGAGACAGCTGGGTTGCGGCGGGCGAACGAGGTTCTGGAGGCCGCCGGCGTGTTTTTCGCAAAGGAGCTTAACCAGCCCCGCACGAGGCCGGCCACTCCGCATCCGTCATGTCCGACGGATACCGGCGCACCCGGTCCGGATGATCAGCCGCGTTCCCGTACACGTGCGCGAGACAATCACACGATCGAGCAGCCAAGTTGAACGATGCAGACGCTGAGCGTAGACCTGCGACAACAGGGCCTCCTGGGACTGCTCGGTTCGGTTCGCACCTCCGAGCTACCAAGGGGCCCTGCCTTCATGCGCCTACCGCCGGAAGATCACCCCGGCGGGAAACCCGTTCGACTCACACGTTCCATCATCGGTTGAGATACGGCTTCTCAACAGGTTGAACTCGCCCCATACGTGTCCATCCGCTACGGCGAGCGCCTGGTCGAGGCCGGCGCGACCGCGCCCGTCGGCTCCGTCGCCGACAGCTATGACGGCGCGATGGCCGAGGGCCTCAACGGCTCCTTCAAAGCCGAGCTGATCGACCATCACGGCCCGTGGCGCGACGCTGACCAGGTCAAACGCGCAGTCGTCCAGTGGATCGGCCGATACAACACCGAACGTCTGCACTCGGCCCTCGGCTACCTCCCACCCGAAGAAATCGAGGCCCAACACCACCGATCCCAGGCGACCACGAACTTCGCCTGAAACCACGTAGACCCGGCCGCTACGAAACTCAGGGCAGCTCAGTCAGGCGCGTACGTCTCTTTGCTGCACTTCCTTCAGGACCGCTCCCACCGTGGCGAAGTCGTTGTCCACGTGAAGCACCGTGTGACCGTGATGGACCGCCGTCGCACACACCAGGAGGTCGATGGCTCCGGCGGCACGGTGCTGTCCTCGCTGGGTGAGCTTGTACTGCGCGGTGTCGACCCAGCGCCACGCACTCTTGGGAACCGTGGCGAGATGGCAGAGGTCATCCAGCTCCTCGGCCAACTCGTCCCGATGAGCCGGGCTTGTGGCCGAGTAGAGGAACTCCGCCCTCGTGGGCTCGCAGATATGGAACACACCGGCGGCGATGTGCCCCTCCCAGGGACGCAATGCCCCCGGTGTACGAAAGAGGTGCCAGAGGGCGGACGTGTCGAGCAGGTATGTGATCATTCGAAGGCGGCCCGCCGGGCCTGCTTGGCCGCTGCATGCGCCGCAGCCGCAGCCTCGAACTCGCCCCGCTCACCCCTCGCGGCCAGCCTCTCGGCGGCCTCCAGTCGCTTGATGCGCGCCACATAGTCCCGTAGGGCCCCGTTGACCGTCTCCTTCTTCGTCGAGACACCCATGAGCCGCATCGCCTCAGCCAGCGCCTCGTCATCGAGATCGACCTGGGTCACAGACATATCAGCCACCCCTCACCCCGAATCCATGATGTACATATCTACGATACATCACCAACATTCGCGGCGGCGGATCATCGGGCACGAGACAGAGAGGACCCGCCCCGGCCGCCGAGCCGGGCGGCCACGAACCACATGCGAGTGGATGATGCCGATGCGGTGAGGCAGGGCCGCTGCCTCAGCAGCCGTGGGAGCCTTCACCACGCACCCATCGAAGACTCGAACAAAACCCCAGGTCACAGGCCTCTTGACCCTCACAGGGGACACAAAACGGCACACGTTCGCCACACCGATTCGGGACACCCAATCCCGCGAAAACCGCGTTTCCGCAGGTCAGAACGTTTCCTCGGGGTGACTACTGGTGGGGCGGGTGGGACTCGAACCCACGGCCGGCGGATTATGAGTCCGCTGCTCTAACCGGCTGAGCTACCGCCCCATAGCGGCGTGTCGCGTACACGTGTGCGCGCCGTCTGCCGCAGCATAGCCGCTCATACGATCTCCTGCCTCGGATGGTCGGCTACCGCGCTGCCTTCATGACCTTGAGGACTCCGCAGCGTGCCGCGCGGTTCCCGGACATGAAAAAGGACCCCGAAGGGTCCTCGTTCACCGTGCTCCCCCGACTGGACTCGAACCAGTAACCTGCCGGTTAACAGCCGGCTGCTCTGCCAATTGAGCTACAGGGGACCGAGCTCCTCGGACTGGACTCGAACCAGTAACCTGCCGGTTAACAGCCGGCTGCTCTGCCAATTGAGCTACCGAGGATTGACTCGTTGCATCGAACGTATCCCACTGGGTATCCGCCAGGGGGCGCGCGCTCGCTGCGACACATACATTAGCGCAAGCAGGGGGGTGCTCCGCCAATCGGTACTCCCCGGCACCTCAGGAGCCAGAGCAAGGGAAGGGTGGCCGCCATGCGTTACCGGCTCACGTTCGTCGTCGGACTCGCGGTGGGTTACGTGCTGGGCACGAAGGCCGGACGGGAGCGTTACGAGCAGTTGCGCAAGTCCGCCCGTCAGGTCGCGCAGAACCCCGCCGTGCGCAACACCGCCGAGTCGGCGGCCCAGCAGGGCAGGCACTTCGCCGACAAGGCGTACAGCGCGGTGAGCGACAAGGTCGGGGACCGGATGCCCGACTCGGTGGCCCAGCGGGTCCGCTCCCTGCGCGAACGCGGCACGAACGGCAGTGGCGCGGACGACTGGGGCACCAGCAACACGTGAGGCCCGTGCCCCGGGCGGGTCCCGTGCCCCCACCGGGTACGGATACCTCTCCCGGTACGGCAGAATTTCGGGCATGGGGATAGTCGCCGGGTTGGACAGTGCGCCCGATTTCACTCGTATCGTCGTCTGCGACTCGGAGACGGGTGCCGTGCTGAGGCAGGGCTACGCGCCTCATCCGGTGGAGAGCCCCGAAGGCGGGGGCCGGCCCTCGGACGTCGATCCGCAGGCCTGGCTGCTGTCCCTCGGGGAGGCCGCCGGCGGCGGGCTGCTGGAGGGCGTGCAGGCCATCGGCGTCTCCGCGCAGGCGAACTCCGTCGTGCCGCTGGACTCGCAGGGCAATACCGTGCGCCCCGCCATGGTCGGCGGCGACAAGCGCTCCCAGGTGGCCGCGGCCGACCTGATCGACGCGCTCGGCGGGCGTGAGGCGTGGGCACAGGCCGTGGGCTCGGTGCCGCAGGCCGCGCAGCCGGTGACCAAGCTCCGCTGGCTGGCCAGGACCGAGCCCGAGGCCGCCGCCCGGACCGCGGTGCTGCTCCAGGCCCACGACTGGCTGGTGTGGCAGCTGCTCGGGCGGCCCGCGAGGAGGACCACCGACCGGGGCGGCGCGTCGGGCACCGGCTACTGGTCGGCGGCGAGCGGCGGGTACCGGCCCGACCTGGTCGAGCTGGCGCTCGGGCACCAGGTGATGCTGCCGGAGGTGATCGGTCCGTCCGAGGCGGCCGGTACGACGCCGGAGGGGTTGCTGATCTCCGCCGGTACCGGCGAGACGATGGCCGCCGCCTTCGGGCTGGGGATCGGGCTGGGCGACGCGGTGGTGTCGCTGGGCGCGTCCGGGTCGGTGATGGCCGTGCACCCCGAGGCGCTCGTCGACCAGTCCGGCATGATCACCTCGCTGGCGGACGCCACCGGCATGCACCTGCCCGTCGTCACCACCCTGAACGCCGTACGCACCCTGCGCGGCGCCGCCGAGCTGCTCGGCGTGCCTGACCTGGAGAGCCTGTCCGAGCTGGCGATGAAGTCGACGCCGGGCGCGCACGGACTGGTACTGCTCCCCTACCTGGAGGGCGAGCGCACGCCGAACCTGCCGCACACCGCCGGCACACTGGCCGGTCTGCGGCGCGAGTCGATGAGGCCGGAGCACCTGGCGCGGGCCGCGTTCGAGGGCATGCTGTGCGGTCTCGCCGACGCCCTGGACGTGCTGCGCGGCCGGGGCGTGGACGTGCGGCGGGTCTTCCTGCTGGGCGCGGCGGCCGAGCTGCCGGCCGTGCAGGCGGCGGCGCCCGCGCTGTTCGGAACGCAGGTCGTCGTACCGCAGCCGGCGGACTACGCGGCGATCGGCTCGGCCCGGCAGGCTGCCTGGGCGCTGGGCGCGTCCCAGGGCACGCTGGACCCGCGCAATCCCCCCGTCTGGCAGGGCGCGGTCGCGCAGGTGCTGGAGCCGGGCGAGGAGCTGGCGGTGGGGCAGGCGGTGCGCCAGCAGTTCGTGTCGGTGCGGGAGCAGACCCATCCGGGCGCGCTGCACGCGTAGGGCCGCCCAGAAGGCCGGAAACGGCGCGCTGTTGGGTTAATCAGTTGAGGTAACGCGGGCGGAGTGTCCGACGATAGGGGCCAGGGGCAACCAACCGCCGCCCCTGTCGCCGACTCCGAGAGACACAGCGTGCTCATACGACTTCTGCGTACCTATCTCAGGCCCTACCGAAAACCCATCGCCCTGCTGGTGGCACTGCAGTTCCTGCAGACCTGCGCCTCCCTCTACCTGCCGACCCTGAACGCGGACATCATCGACAACGGTGTCGTGAAGGGCGACTCGGGCCACATCCTGGCCTTCGGCGCCCTGATGATCGGCATCTCGCTGGTCCAGGTGGTGTGCAACATCGGGGCCGTCCACTACGGCGCGCGGACCGCCGCCGCGCTCGGCCGGGACGTGCGCGGTGCCGTCTTCGACCGGGTGCAGTCCTTCTCGGCCCGCGAGGTCGGCGGCTTCGGCGCCCCCTCGCTGATCACCCGGACCACGAACGACGTCCAGCAGGTCCAGATGCTGGCCCTGATGACGTTCACGCTGATGGTGTCGGCGCCCATCATGTGTGTCGGCGGCATCGTGATGGCGCTGGGCCTGGACGTGCCGCTGTCCGGGGTGCTGGTCGGGGTCGTGCCGGTGCTGGCGGTCTGCGTGACGCTGATCGTGCGGCGGCTGCGGCCGCTGTTCCGGGCCATGCAGGAGCGGCTGGACACGGTGAACCGGGTGCTGCGCGAGCAGATCACCGGCAACCGTGTCATCCGCGCCTTCGTGCGGGACGAGTACGAGCAGCAGCGCTTCAGGAAGGCCAACGCCGATCTCACGGAGGTGGCGCTGGGCAGCGGCAACCTGCTCGCGCTGATGTTCCCCGTGGTCATGACGGTGGTGAACCTGTCCTCGGTCGCGGTGGTGTGGTTCGGGGCCCACCGGATCGAGAGCGGCGGGATGCAGATCGGCGATCTGACGGCGTTCCTCGCCTACCTGATGCAGATCGTGATGTCCGTGATGATGGCCACCTTCATGTTCATGATGGTGCCGCGCGCGGAGGTGTGCGCCGAGCGCATCCAGGAGGTCCTGGGCACCGAGAGCAGTGTGGTGCCGCCGGTGGCACCGGTCACCGAGCTGCGCCGGCACGGGCATCTGGAGGTGCGGGGGGCCGGTTTCCGCTACCCCGGTGCCGAGGAGCCGGTGCTCCGGCACATCGACCTGGTGGCCCGGCCGGGCGAGACGACCGCCGTCATCGGCTCGACCGGCAGCGGCAAGTCCACGCTGCTCGGGCTGGTCCCCCGGCTGTTCGACGCCACGGAGGGCGAGGTGCTCGTCGACGGGGTGGACGTGCGGACCGTCGACCCGAAGGTGCTGGCCAAGGTCGTGGGGCTGGTGCCGCAGAAGCCGTACCTCTTCGCGGGCACGGTCGCGACCAATCTGCGCTACGGCAATCCGGACGCCACGGACGAGGAGCTGTGGCACGCGCTCGGCGTGGCGCAGGCCGGGGAGTTCGTCTCCGGGCTGGAGGGCGGGCTCGACGCGCCCGTCTCGCAGGGCGGCACCAACGTGTCGGGAGGTCAGCGGCAGCGGCTCGCCATCGCCCGGACGCTCGTCCAGCGCCCGGAGATCTACCTCTTCGACGACTCCTTCTCCGCCCTCGACTACGCCACGGACGCCGCGCTGCGGGCCGCGCTGGGCCGGGAGACGGCCGAGGCGACCGTGGTGATCGTGGCGCAGCGCGTGTCGACCATCAGGGACGCGGACCAGATCATCGTGCTGGACGAGGGGCGGGTGGTCGGCGTGGGCCGGCACCACGAGCTGATGGCGGACAACGAGACCTACCGGGAGATCGTCCTCTCCCAGCTCACGGAAGCGGAGGCCGCCTGATGGCCGGGCCCGCGGGGCGCATGATGGCCGGGGGCGGACCCGACCAGCGTTCGATGGACTTCAAGGGGTCGACCAGGCGGCTCCTCACCCGCTTCCGGCCGGAGCGGGCGACCCTCTCCACGCTGCTGGCGTGTCTGGTCGTCAGCGTCGGACTCAGCGTGATCGGACCGAAGATCCTCGGCCGGGCCACCGACCTGGTCTTCGCGGGGATCGTCGGGCGGGACATGCCGTCCGGGGCCTCGAAGGAACAGGTCCTGGACTCCATGCGGGAGCGCGGTGACGGCGATGTCGCCGACATGCTCCGCAGCACGGACTTCGTCCCGGGCCGGGGCATCGACTTCGGAGCGGTGGGCGAGGTGCTGCTGCTCGCGCTGGCGGCCTTCGCCGTCGCCGGGCTGCTGATGGCGGTGGCCACCCGGCTGGTGAACCGCGCGGTCAACCGGACCATGTTCCGGATGCGGGAGGACCTGCAGACGAAACTGTCCCGGCTGCCGCTGTCGTACTTCGACAAGCGGCAGCGCGGCGAGGTGCTGAGCCGGGCGACGAACGACATCGACAACATCCAGCAGACGCTCCAGCAGTCGATGGGCCAGCTGATCAACTCGCTGCTGACCATCATCGGCGTGCTGGCGATGATGTTCTACGTCTCCTGGATCCTGGCGCTGGTCGCCCTGGTGACCGTGCCGCTGTCGTTCGTGGTGGCCACGCGCGTGGGCAAGCGGTCGCAGCCGCAGTTCGTGCGGCAGTGGCGCTCCACGGGGCAGCTGAACGCGCACATCGAGGAGATGTACACCGGGCACGCCCTGGTGAAGGTGTTCGGGCGGCAGGAGGAGTCGGCGAAGCAGTTCGCCGAGCAGAACGACGCGCTGTACGAGGCCGGGTTCAAGGCGCAGTTCAACAGCGGGATCATGCAGCCGCTGATGATGTGCGTGTCCAACCTGAACTACGTGCTCGTCGCGGTCGTCGGCGGGCTGCGGGTGGCCTCGGGGACGCTGTCCATCGGTGACGTGCAGGCCTTCATCCAGTACTCGCGGCAGTTCTCGATGCCGTTGACGCAGGTCGCGTCGATGGCGAACCTGGTGCAGTCGGGTGTGGCGTCGGCGGAGCGGGTCTTCGAGCTGCTGGACGCCGAGGAGCAGTCGGCGGACCCGATCCCGGGCGCCCGGCCGGAGGACCTGCGCGGGCGGGTGGAGCTGGAGCACGTCTCCTTCCGCTACGACCCCGAGAAGCCGCTGATCGAGGACCTGTCGCTGAAGGTCGAGCCGGGGCACACGGTCGCCATCGTCGGGCCCACGGGCGCCGGGAAGACGACCCTCGTCAATCTGCTGATGCGGTTCTACGAGGTCTCGGGCGGGCGGATCACCCTGGACGGCGTGGACGTGGCGAAGATGTCCCGGGACGAGCTGCGGGCCGGCATCGGCATGGTGCTCCAGGACACCTGGCTGTTCGGCGGCACCATCGCGGAGAACATCGCCTACGGGGCGTCGCGGGAGGTGACCCGCGGGGAGATCGAGGAGGCGGCGCGGGCCGCGCACGCCGACCGGTTCGTGCGGACGCTGCCCGACGGCTACGACACGGTGATCGACGACGAGGGGACGGGGGTGAGCGCCGGTGAGAAGCAGCTCGTCACCATCGCGCGGGCCTTCCTGTCCGACCCGGTGATCCTGGTCCTGGACGAGGCGACGTCGTCCGTGGACACCCGTACCGAGGTGCTGATCCAGAAGGCGATGGCCAAGCTGGCGCACGGGCGGACGTCGTTCGTGATCGCGCACCGGCTGTCGACGATCCGGGACGCGGACACGATCCTGGTGATGGAGGACGGGGCGATCGTCGAGCAGGGCGCCCACGCCGGGCTGCTGGCGGCCGGCGGGGCCTACGCGCGGCTGTACCGGGCCCAGTTCGCCCAGGCCGTGGCGGAGGTGGAGTAGGGGCTCGGCCGGAGCCGGGGGTCTCAGTCCAGGTAGCCCCTCAGCTGGTCCGCGAAGGTGTGGTCGCGGAGTTTGCTGAGGGTCTTGGACTCGATCTGGCGGATCCGCTCGCGGGTCACACCGAAGATCCGGCCTATCTCCTCCAGCGTGCGGGGGCGGCCGTCGACCAGGCCGTAGCGGAGCTGGACGACCTTGCGCTCGCGTTCGCCGAGGGTGGAGAGCACCGCCTCCAGGTGCTGGCGCAGCAGCAGGAACGCGGCCGACTCGACGGGGCTGGCGGCGTCGCCGTCCTCGATCAGGTCACCGAGCGCGACGTCGTCCTCCTCGCCGACCGGGGCGTGCAGGGAGACCGGCTCCTGGGCGAGGCGCAGCACCTCGCCGACCCGCTCGGGGGCCAGGTCCAGGTGGGCGGCGACCTCCTGCGGGGTCGGCTCGTAGCCGCGTTCCTGCAGCATGCGGCGCTGGACGCGGATCACCCGGTTGATCAGCTCGACGACGTGGACGGGGACGCGGATGGTGCGGGCCTGGTCGGCCAGGGCCCGGGACATGGCCTGGCGGATCCACCAGGTGGCGTAGGTGGAGAACTTGTAGCCGCGGGCGTAGTCGAACTTCTCCACGGCCCGGATCAGGCCCAGGTTCCCCTCCTGGACCAGGTCGAGCATGGTCAGTCCGCGTCCGACGTAGCGCTTGGCCACGGACACGACGAGCCGCAGGTTCGCCTCGATCAGGCGGCGCTTGGCCAGGCGGCCCAGGACGACGAGCCGGTCGAGGTCCAGGGCGAGCCGGCTGTCCAGGTCGACGGCGAGCCGCAGCTTCTCCTCGGCGAACAGCCCGGCCTCCACACGCCGGGCGAGGTCGACCTCCTCGGCCGCGGTGAGCAGCGGTATCCGGCCGATCTCCCGCAGGTACTGGCGGAACAGGTCGGAGGAGGGCCCGCCGGTCTCCGTGCGCGTGGGCCGCGGCGGCTCGGGGGCCTCGTCCTCGGGGGCGCCCGCCGGGTCCCCGGGGTGGCCGGCCTCTTCGGGGACGGCCGCTTCGGTGTCCGCTTCGGTGCCCGCTTCGGTGTCCCCTTCGGTGTCCGTCTCAGGGATGGCCGTTTCGGTGTCCGTTTCGGGGGTGTCTGCCGCGGGCGGCTCGTCCGGCCGGTTCTCGGGGTGGTGCACGGCACGGTGCTGGGCGGGCATCGCGACGAGGACGCCGCTCTCCGCGTCCGGCTCCGCGCCGTCGGTACTGGTGTCGGTCTGGGTGAGGGTCTGGGTCTGCACGGGGGCGACCTCCAGGATGGACGCGTCCGGCGGGGGCCGGCAGCGGTACTTCGGGGGCGGAGCCGGCTCACTCGCCGCTGTCCGCCCCCTACGCGTGGAACGCGACCGGAGGGACCGGCAACCCGCCGGGACGGGCCGGCCGCGCTCCGAGGACTCAGGCACCGGTCCCCAGTGTGGGGTACGACACATCACCGCCACGAGGGGCGTGCGGTGACTTTTTGCGTCCGGCCGTGACCGCGCGGTTACCCGCGGTCGGTTCCAGGGGGTGTCGTTCGGATCAGGCCGGCTCCGGGCGACGGTGCCTTGCGACTGACCCGAGCGGGGTCTGGTGCGTGCCAGGCCCCGCGCCCCCGGCAAGATCCGAACGGCACCCCCTAGAGCGCGGCGGCGCCCTGGACGCGCAGGGTCTGGTCGTACTGCTGGAGGACCCACAGCTCGTTCTGCACGGCGGCCAGTTCGGCGGGGTCGCCGTGGCCGGTCAGGCGGGTGAGGCGGCCGGTGATGTCGCGGATGCGGCGCTCGACGGCCCGGCGCCGGACGGTGACCAGCTGGGCGCCCGCGTAGACGTCGTCGGCGCCCTTGACGCCCCGGTGCAGCATGATCGCCTCGACCGCGAGCTCGGTGACCATGGCGCGGACGGCGTCGTCCGGGGCGGCCTCGCGGACGCGGACCAGGTAGCCCTGGGGGTCCTCGACGCCGGACTCGGCGCCGCCGGCCTCCATGATCGCCTCGCGTACGGCCGCGTAGGGCGGGGCGGTGAACTCGTCGACGCCGTACGCGTCGAAGGCCGGGGAGACCAGCTCGGGGCGCTGGAGGGCGAGCTTGAGCAGCTCGCGTTCGGTGGCGAAGACGGGGTTGCGGAGGTTCAGCGCGGGGCCCCCGCGCGGGCCGGGCCCGGCGGGGCCGGCGTACTGCTGCGGGGCGCCGCCGCTGCCGCGCTGCTGCCGGTCGGGGGCGGCGGGGCCCTTGCCGCCGCGGTCGCGGGCCCAGCGGGCCAGCTGGGCGATCCGCTTGACCACGAACTGGGTGTCGAGGATGCCGAGCATGCCGGCGAGCTGCACGGCGACCTCGTGCTGGGCGCCGCTGTTCTTGATGCGGGCGACGACGGGGGCGGCCTCGTCCAGCGCGGAGGCGCGGCCGGCCGGGGTGTCCAGGTCGTAGCGGCCGACGATCTGGCGGAGCGCGAACTCGAAGAGCGGGGTGCGCGGCTCGACCAGGTCGGCGACCGCGTCGTCGCCCTTGGCCAGGCGCAGGTCGCAGGGGTCCATGCCGTCGGGGGCGATGGCGATGTAGGTCTCGGCGGCGAACTTCTGGTCGTCCTCGAAGGCGCGCAGGGCCGCCTTCTGGCCGGCCGCGTCGCCGTCGAAGGTGAAGATGACGCGGGCCGAGCCGTTGTCCATGAGCAGGCGGCGGAGGATCTTGATGTGGTCGCCGCCGAAGGCGGTGCCGCAGGTCGCGATGGCGGTGGTGACGCCGGCGAGGTGGCAGGCCATGACGTCGGTGTAGCCCTCGACGACGACGGCCCGGGACGCCTTCGCGATGTCCTTCTTGGCGAGGTCGATGCCGTAGAGGACCTGTGACTTCTTGTAGATCGCGGTGTCGGGGGTGTTCAGGTACTTCGGGCCGTTGTCCGCCTCGTAGAGCTTGCGGGCGCCGAAGCCGACGACGTCGCCGCCGATGTCGCGGATGGGCCACATCAGCCGGCCGCGGAAGCGGTCGATGGGGCCGCGGCGGCCCTCCTGGGCGAGGCCGGACAGCAGCAGTTCCTTGTCGCTGAAGCCCTTGCCGCGCAGGAAGCGGGTGAGGTGGTCCCAGCCCTGAGGGCTGTAGCCGACGGAGAAGTGCTCGGCGGCGGCCTGGTCGAAGCCGCGCTCGGCGAGGAAGGCGCGGCCGGTGTCGGCCTCGGGGCCGGTCGCCAGCTGCTCCGCGTACCACTGGGCGGCGATCTTGTGGGCCTCGACCAGGCGGATGCGCTCGCCGCGCTGGTGGCTGGGGTTGTACCCGCCCTCCTCGTAGCGCAGGGTGATGCCGGCCTGGCCGGCCAGGCGCTCGACCGCCTCCGAGAAGGTGAGGTGGTCGATCTTCATCACGAACGTGAGGGTGTCGCCGCCCTCCTGGCAGCCGAAGCAGTGGAAGAACCCCTTGCTCGGACTGACCTGGAAGGACGGGGACTTCTCGTCATGGAAGGGGCACAGGCCCTTCAGGTTGCCGCCGCCCGCGTTCCTCAGCTGGAGGTACTCGGACACCACGGCGTCGATCGGGACCGCGTCCCGTACCGCCTTCACGTCCTCGTCGTTGATCCGTCCAGCCACGCCTGAAGTCTACGGCGGCGGACCGACAGCTACGCGACGAGGCTTTCGAGGGATACGTGCGGGTTCGCCAGGGCCTCCGTGTCCACCCGGGTCTTCGAGCGGATCAGCTGCTGGATCGGCTCCGTGACGTCCCACACGTTCACGTTCATCCCGGCCAGCACCCGGCCCTCCTTCACCCAGAAGGCGATGAACTCGCGCTTCGCGGCGTCGCCGCGGATCACCACCTGGTCGTACGACCCCTGCGGCGCCCAGCCGGAGTACTCCATGCCCAGGTCGTACTGGTCGGTGAAGAAGTAGGGCACGCGGTCGTGGGCGGGGCCCCTGCCGAGCATCGCGCGGGCGGCCGCCGGGCCGCCGTTCAGCGCGCCCGCCCAGTGCTCGACGCGCAGGCGGGTGTCGAAGAGGGCGTGGTGGAAGGAGGCCACGTCGCCGGCCGCGTAGATGTCGGGGTCGGAGGTGCGCAGGTTCGCGTCGACCACGATGCCGCCGCCGTCGGCGGGGCCGGCGATCTCCAGGCCCGCGGCCTGGGCGAGCGCGGTGCGCGGGGCGGCGCCGATCGCGGCGAGCACGTCGTGGGCGGGGTGCTCCTCGCCGTCGTCGGTGCGGGCGGCCAGCACCATGCCGTCCTGGCCGATGATCTCGGTCAGCCGCACGCCGAAGCGGAAGCGGACGCCGTGCGCCTCGTGCAGCTCGGCGAAGACCGCGCCCAGCTCGGGGCCGAGGGCGCCGTGCAGCGGGGTCGGGCCGGGCTCGACGACGGTGACCTCGGCGCCGTACTCGCGGGCCGCCGCCGCGACCTCCAGGCCGATCCAGCCGGCCCCGGCGATCAGGAGGTGGCCGTTGTCCCGGCCGAGGGAGGCGAGGACGTTCTTGAGGCGTTCGGCGTGGGCGAGGCGGCGCAGATGGTGGACGCCCGCGAGGCCGGTGCCGGGGACGTCGAGGCGGCGGGGCTCGGCGCCGGTCGCGATGAGCAGCTTGTCGTACCCGGCGCGGGTGCCGTCGTCGCCGTAGTGGACGGTCTTGGCGACGGGGTCGATCGCGACGACGGTCTGGCCGAGGTGCAGCTCGATGTCGTGCCGCGCGTACCAGCCGGGCTCGTGCACGAAGACGCTGTCGCGTTCCTCCTTGCCGAGGAGGTAGCCCTTGGACAGCGGCGGGCGCTCGTAGGGGTGGTCGCGCTCGTCGCAGATGAGGATCACCCGGCCGGTGAAGCCCTCCGTGCGGAGCGTCTCGGCCGCCTTCGCGCCGGCCAGGCCGCCTCCGACGATGACGAATGTCTGATCCGCGTCGACCACTTGTCTGCCTCCTCGTCAGGGTGCCGCCACATGCGAGCGTCCCGCACGTGGCGTGGTGCGGGAAGAGGGAGTGGCCCGATCAGGCCATGGCGGGCCGTGTTCCGGGCCTTGGTGCCTGGCGGGTCACGCCTGCCCCGACACTCTCATGGATGCCCCGTCAGCCGGGCGTGAAGCGAGCGGGCCGAGGCGTCGGTGAGGGAGGCGATCTGGTCGACGATCACCCGTTTGCGGGCGCGGTCGTCGGCGGCGGTGTCGAACAGGGCGCGGAACTGGGGGTCGAGGCCGTCCGGGGCGCGGGCGGTGAGCGCCTCGGCCAGTTCGGCGACGACGACGCGCTGGTCGGCGCGGAGCCGCTCCTGCTCGGTGCGCTGCATGACGTAACGGACGGCGACCGCCTTGAGGACGGCGCACTCCACGCGGGTCTCGCGCGGTACGGCCAGTTCGGCGGTGTAGCGGGTGAGCCGGCCGTCCCCGTACGCGGCCCGGGTGGCGGTCTCGGCGGCGAGGCAGAAGCGGCCGATGAGCTGGCTGGTGGCGTCCTTCAGCCGGGCCTGGGCGACGGCCGAGCCGTCGTAGCCGTGCGGCCACCAGTCCTGGGCGAGGAGGCGGTCGAGGGCGGCGGCGAGTTCGGCGTGGTCGGTGCCGGCCGGGACGTAGCGGCCGACGGCGACCTCGAAGACGGCCTCGCGCTCGGGGTCGGCGAGCAGGCAGTTCGGGTCGATGTGACCGGCGTGCAGGCCGTCCTCGACGTCGTGCACGGAGTACGCGACGTCGTCGGCCCAGTCCATGACCTGGGCCTCGAAGCAGGTGCGGGCGCCGGGTGCGTCCTTGCGGAGCCATTCGAAGACCGGCCGGTCGTCGTCGTACACGCCGAACTTGGGCGAGGCCGGGTCGGTGGGGTGGGCGCCGCGGGGCCACGGGTACTTGGTGGCGGCGTCGAGGGTGGCGCGGGTGAGGTTGAGGCCGACGGAGCCGTCCTCGGTGAACCGCTTGGGCTCGATGCGGGTGAGGAGCCTCAGTGACTGGGCGTTGCCCTCGAAGCCGCCGCAGTCCTCGGCGAACTCGTTCAGCGCCTGTTCGCCGTTGTGGCCGAAGGGCGGATGCCCCAGGTCGTGGGCGAGGCAGGCGGCCTCGACGAGGTCGGGGTCGCAGCCGAGGGCGGCGCCGAGTTCGCGGCCGACCTGGGCGCATTCCAGGGAGTGCGTGAGGCGGGTGCGGGGGCTGGCGTCCCAGAGCGGACTGCGCTCCCCCGGCGTGACGACCTGGGTCTTGCCGGCGAGGCGGCGCAGGGCCGAGGAGTGCAGGATGCGGGCGCGGTCGCGCTGGAAGGCGGTACGGCCGGGGCGTTTGTCCGGTTCGGGGGCGTAGCGGGCGACCGACGTGGGGTCGTACGGGGGTGCGGGTGCGGTGCCTTCCATGATCCGGTGCCGTGCCTCGCCTTCCCTGTCATGAACCTCGACGTGGTCCCCGTACAGCTCCGGGTCCGGGTGTTCCGCGTGTCGCGTGTCGGCCGGTCCACTCTCTCACGGGCGCGGGGGCCCACCGTGGCAGACTGCGCGGCATGGAAGACATACGTCTCCCCCACTCCGGCCGCGGGAAAGGCACCGTTCCCGTCAGCCACGCTCCGGACGGTGCGGCGACCGTCGTGGAGATCAAGGGCGGACTCCTCTCCTCCTTCCACGTCTACGGGCTGATCGACACGCCCGGCCGGCTGGAGCGGGGCCGCATGCTCCTGAGTCCGTCCCACGCCTTCGGTGTTCACCGGGTACGAGCCGTCGTCCCCAGGGAGTACACCCACCTCACGGTGGAGAGGGGGTCCACCGGTTCGGCGTTCCCCAGCTGGAAGATCGGGTTCCGCGACTCCGGCTCACTGCCCGGGCTGGTGACGGGTGCCGAGGGCGGCCATCCGGATGTCCTGCGGTACACCGGCGAGCGCACGACGCTGACGCTGGAGGTGGACAAGGGGGTCGCGATCCTCACGCACCGTTCGCCCGCAGGCGGGGAAGCGACAGAGCTGCGGCGGTGCGACGGGCCCTTCCGCGGCGCCGTGGAAGTGCCGGGTCCCGGTCTGCTCGAGGTGAACTGCCTGGCCCGCTGGTCGGTCGCTCTGGGCTAGGAAGCCCGTCCTCGGACAGCGTGGCCGGTCTCTCCACCCGGCCGCCCACCGCCTCGTCGTAGCGGCGCAGGAGCAGGCGGGCCATCGCCGGGTGCGTGCCCAGCGGGGCGGAGGCGATCCACGGGGCGGCCGCCGCGCACTCCGTGGCGAAGCGGCCCGGGGCCGTGAAGTACGAGGCGACGGCGACGTGGCGGTGGCCTCGGGCGGTCAGCGCGCGTACCGCCTGAGGGACCGTGGGAGCCGCGGCCGAGGCGTAGGCGGACACGACCGGGACTCCGAGACGGCCGGCCAGCAGGGCCGCGGCGCGGGCGGTGTCCGCCCGGGACTCGGGGTCGCGGGAGCCCGCGGAGGCGAGGACGACGGCACCGCCCCGGGGGGCGCGGGCGGGCCAGCCGGCTTCGAGGAGGCGGTCGTGCAGGGCGTCGACGAGCAGCGGATGCGGGCCGAGCGGAGCGGCCACGCGGGTGCGGGCCGGTGCCGCCGCGGCCATCTCGGGGATGTCCTGTTTGACGTGGTAGCCGCGGCTCAGCAGGAGCGGGACCAGGACGGCGTCCCCGTCTTCGAGGGCGGCGAGGGTGCCGGGCAGCCGGGGTTCGTTCAGCTCGATGTGTCCGAGGCGCACCGGCAGGGCGGGGCGCAGGGCGCGGACCCGGTCGAGGAGGGCGCCCACGGTGACCGGCGCGCGCGGGTCGCGGCTGCCGTGGGCGACGACGACCAGGGCGGGGGTGCCGCCGGGGTGGTTCGCCGTGCTGGTCCTGCCCGTCACCGTCATGGCTGTCGTCGCCGTCATGCACCGATGGTGGGGGCGGGACGTTGCCTTTCCGTTGCGTCGGTGTCACAGGGGTTTTCCGTCGGTCCGCGGGCCGCCGGGGCCCTCGGTGTGAGCGGCGGCGAACCGGACGGCGCCCGGGTACGTCCCTGAGAGCAGAACCGACCGGGGAGGGAACCGTCCGATGCGCCGCCCGAGACTTCGCAGACCACGCCTGCCGCGCACCCGTGAGGGGCGGCGGCGGCTGGTCCAGGCGGTGATGGCCGGGTGCGTGCTCGCGCTGTCGCCGAGCACGTGGATGTACGTCGTGACGGGTGACCGGCTGCGCACCACGGCCGACGTACCGCGTACCGAGGTCGCGGTCGTCTTCGGCGCCGGACTGTGGGAGGGCGAGCCGTCGCCGTACCTCGCGCACCGCCTGGACGCGGCGGCCGAGCTCTATCGCGCGGGCCGGATCGAGGTGGTCCTCGTCACCGGCGACAACAGCCGTGAGGAGTACGACGAGCCGGACGCCATGCGTTCCTACCTGGTCCGGCACGGGGTGCCCGACGGGCGGATCGTCAGCGACTACGCGGGCTTCGACACCTGGGACTCCTGCGTCCGCGCGAAGAAGATCTTCGGCGTGGACCGGGCGGTCCTGATCAGCCAGGGCTTCCACATCCGGCGGGCGGTGGCGCTGTGCCAGGAGGCGGGAGTGGCGTCGTACGGCGTCGGGGTCGACGACAGACATGATCTGACCTGGTACTACGGGGGCGCCCGGGAGATCCTCGCGGCGGGGAAGGCGGCGCTGGACGCGGTCTTCGAGCCGGATCCCACGTTCCTCGGGCCGAAGGAGCCGGGCGTGTCCCGGGCCCTCGCCGGTGAGGAGTGAGGAGGCCTCACGGCGGCGGCTCCCACAGCGGCCCTCGTGTCGGCCCTCGTGTCGGCTCCCACAGCGGCCCTCGCGGCGGCCCTCACCGTGGCCGGAGGGCGGCGGGGAGGTCACCGTCCCGGCGGCGTAACAAAGCGCCGCCCGGTCGCGTAACACGGGCGGCGCACGCTGGGCGGCATGCAGAACACCGGCATGCGGACCACCGCCACGCCCACGCCCACCCACTGCCCGTACTGCGCCCTGCAGTGCGGGATGAATCTGACGCCCGCCGCCGACGGGACCGTCGAGGTGTCCGAGCGCGCCGACTTCCCGGTGAACCGGGGCGCGCTGTGCGGCAAGGGGCGTACGGCGCCGGCGGTGCTCGCGTCGAGCGCCCGGCTGACCTCGCCGCTGGTGCGTTCCGCCGAGGGTCCGCTGGTGCCTGCCTCGTGGGACGAGGCGCTGGGCCGGATCGCCCGGAACCTGGCCCGCACGCGGGCGGAGCACGGCGCGGACGCGCTCGGGGTGTTCGGCGGGGGCGGGCTGACCAACGAGAAGGCGTACACGCTGGGCAAGTTCGCCCGGGTGGTGCTGGGCACCTCGCAGATCGACTACAACGGGCGGTTCTGCATGTCGTCGGCGGCGGCGGCCGGCGTCAGGGCGTTCGGCCTCGACCGGGGGCTGCCGTTCCCGCTGGAGGACATCCCGAGGACCGGGTGCGTGATCCTCGTCGGGTCGAACCCGGCGGAGACGATGCCGCCGTCCCTGCGGTACTTCACCGAGCTGCGTGAGAACGGCGGCACGCTGATCGTCGTCGACCCGCGCCGCACCAGGACCGCCGAGCAGGCCGACCTGCACCTGGCGCCCAGGCCGGGCACCGACCTCGCCCTCGCGCTGGGCATGCTGCACCTGGTCGTCGCCGAGGGGCGGGTGGACGAGCGGTACGTCGAGGAGCGCACGGCCGGCTGGGAGGACGCGCGGGCGGCGGCGATGGGGCACTGGCCGGAGTACGTGGAGCGGATCACGGGGGTGTCCGTTCCCGAACTGCGGGAGGCGGTACGGATGTTCTGCGCGCCCGAGGCCGCGATGGTGCTGACCGCGCGCGGGCCCGAGCAGCAGTCCAAGGGGACGGACACGGTGGGCGCGTGGATCAACCTGTGCCTGGCGACCGGACGGGCCGGGCGCCCCCTGTCCGGGTACGGCTGTCTGACCGGGCAGGGCAACGGGCAGGGCGGACGCGAACACGGGCAGAAGGCCGACCAGTTGCCCGGCTACCGCAAGCTGACCGACCCGGCGGCGCGGCTCCACGTCGCCGAGGTGTGGGGCGTGGACCCGGACTCGCTGCCGGGGCCGGGGCGCAGCGCGTACGAGCTGTTGGACGCGCTGGGCACGGACATCAGGTCGCTGCTGCTGATGGGCTCGAACCCGGTGGTGTCGGCGCCCCGCGCGGCCCACGTCGAGGAGCGGCTGCGGTCGCTGGACTTCCTCGCCGTGTGCGACGTGGTGCTCTCCGAGACGGCGGCGCTGGCGGACGTGGTGCTGCCGGTGACGCAGTGGGCCGAGGAGTCGGGGACCACGACCAGCCTGGAGGGGCGGGTGCTGCTGCGGCGGCGCGCGATCGGCCCGCCGGACGGGGTCCGCAGCGATCTGGAGGTGCTGCACGGGCTGGCCGGCCGGCTGGGCGTGGAGAAGGGCTTCCCCACCGAGCCGGAGGAGGTCTTCGAGGAGCTGCGCCGGGCGAGCGCGGGCGGCCCGGCGGACTACTCGGGGATCGACTACCGGCGGCTGGCCGAGGAGGGCGGGGTGTTCTGGCCGTGTCCGGCGCCGGAGGAGACCGCCGGGACGCGAGGGGACCGGCATCCGGGCACCCCCCGCCTCTTCCTCGACCGCTTCGCCACCGAGGACGGCCGGGCCAGGTTCGCGCCCGTCTCGCACCGGCCGAGCGCCGAGGAGCCGGACGACGAGTATCCGGTGCTGCTGACCACCGGGCGGGTGGTGGCGCAGTACCAGTCGGGCGCGCAGACCCGGCGCGTGGACGAGCTGAACGCCGCCGCGCCGGGCCCCTTCGTGGAGCTCCACCCCCGGCTGGCGGCGCGGCTGGGGGTGGCCGAGGGCGATCCGGTGGCCGTCGTCTCCCGGCGCGGCCGGGCCGTGGCACCGGCCCGCGTCACCGCCGGCATCCGCCCCGACACCGTGTTCATGCCCTTCCACTGGCCGGGCGAGGGCCGCGCCAACACCCTGACCAACCCGGCCCTCGACCCGACGTCGCGGATGCCGGAGTTCAAGGTGTGCGCGGTGCGGATGGAGAGGGTGGTCTGACGCCCGGCGGCCGGGGACCGACTGCCGGCGGCCGGCCGAGGAGGGCGGGGTGTTCCGGCCTCCACGCCGCCCACCCGACGTGAGCACGGCAGCCGCAGCCTCCAGGCCGCCCACCCGACGAAGGCACCACGCCCTCCACGCCGCCCACCCGACGTGAGCACCACGACCTCCGCACCGCCCACCCGACGTGAGCACCACGACCTCCGCACCGCCCACCCGACGTGAGCACCACGACCTCCGCACCGCCCACCCGACGTGAGCACCACGACCTCCGCACCGCCCACCCGGCATGGGCTTCACGCGCCGTCGTACGGCCGCCGCTCCTTCGCCTCCCGCAGGGCCCGCCCCCACCACACCAGCTGGTCGAGCATCGTCTTCGCCGCCGCGTCCGGTCCCGACGGGTCCCTGAGCCTGCCCTCGTCGTCGAACGAGGCGCCCGCGTTGTGGAAGGAGACGGTGTCGCGGACGGTGACGGCGTGCAGTTCGGCGAAGACCTGCCGCAGGTGCTCCGAGGCGCGCAGGCCGCCGGCCAGACCGCCGTAGGAGACGAGGCCGACGGGCTTGGCCCGCCACTCCGTGAAGTGCCAGTCGATGACGTTCTTCAGGCCCGCCGGGAACGAGTGGTTGTACTCCGGGGTGAGGACGACGAACGCGTCCGCGCCCTCCAGTTTGGGGGTGATCTCCGCCAGCGCGGCGGTCGCCTCCGGGGTCGGGGCGAAGGTCGTGGGCAGGTCGGTCCCCGCGACGTCCAGCACCTCGGGGTCGAGGTCGGGGTGGGCCCGGAGATGGTCCAGGAGCCAGTCGGCGACGACGGGGCCGAAGCGGCCGTGGCGGTTGCTGCCGACGAGCAGGGTCACACGCAGGGGAGCGGTCGTTGTGTTCATGCGGGACAGCCTGGTACCTCAAGCTTGATTGAGGTCAAGCGCGGCGCCGGCGGGCCCGTTCGGAGGCACCGCCTCACCCGTTCACACCCGCGCCCCGCACCCTTCGGGATCTTTTCCCGGGACGCCCGCCGCACGCCGGTGACCTGCGGAAACGCTGCCCCGTGTGGACCTGCCGGGCGCGCGGCCGACACCCGTTCATCCCATTCCCGGCGCGTCCTCGGGGAGCGGGCCACGTCCGGTGCGACTTACCTCGGTAGGGCAAGGGGCCGTGAAGAGGTCAGAAGAGGTCAAGGAGCACCGATGCGACGTACCGCCCGCCTGCTGACCGGTACCGCGCTCGCCGTCGCGGCCGTCGGCCTCGCCGCCCAGGCGCCCGTGCACGCCGGGCCCGTGTACGCCGGGGAGGCCGAGGTGAGCGGCGGTCTGGAGGTGCGCCCGTCCTCGGTCGTGCCGGGCGAGCGGGCCACGGTGGACACGACGGCGTGCGGCGGGGGCGGTTCGGCGGCGGGCGACGCCAGCGCGGTGGGCGCCGGTACGTTCCCGCTGGCCCCGGGCACCGGCAAGGGCGAGGCGGTCGGCCGCTTCGAGGTGCCGCCGAGCGCGCAGCCGGGGACGTACGAGATCGTCGCGACCTGTGGTGGGAGCGGCCTGCGGGTGACGGGCGACCTGGTGGTCACGCTGACCTCGGCCCGTGAGCAGGTGTACCCCAAGGGAAGCGTGAAGACGGGGGTCGGTGGCGCTCTTGGCCCCGATCCCGTGCAGACCGCGGCGGGTGTGGCGGCTCTGGCCGTCGCCGCCGCGGGCGGTACCTGGCTCCTGCATCGCCGGGCGAGAGGCGACGGGATCTGACGGGCACCCTCCGCTGCCCGTTCGCCGGTACCGCACTTCCCCACCCCCTCCGGGTCCGACGCCCCTCGCGGCCCGGAGGGGGCAGGGAGCCTTTCAGAGGGACGGAGAACAGGGGGACATCATGCGCAGGGTCGGCAACACCGCGATAGCCGCCGTCACCGCGGCCGCCCTCTGCTCCGGGACCTGGCTGCTCGTCGGCGGCGCCCGCACCGAGGCCCCGCCGCAGCCCTCCGCCGCCCAGGCCCGCACGGGGCAGGCCGGCGAGGCCGCCGCCGCACCGGCGCTGCCGCCCTCCCCGCCCGACCGTGTCCGCGTCCCGGCGATCGGCGTGGACGCCCCGATGACGGGCCTCGGCCTGACGCCGTCGGGCAGCCTCGACGTGCCGCCCGCCGAGCAGGAGAACCTCGCCGGCTGGTACGAGGCCGGCACCACCCCCGGTGAGACGGGCACCGCGATCGTCGCCGGGCACGTCGACAACGCCGAGGGGCCCGCCGTCTTCTACCGGCTCGGCGCCCTGGAGAAGGGCGCCACGATCGAGGTCGACCGGCGCGACGGCGGCGTCGCGCTGTTCACCGTGGACGCGGTGGAGGTCTACGCCGCGAAGGACTTCCCGGACGAGAAGGTGTACGGCGCGGCGAACCGGCCCGAGCTGCGCGTCATCACCTGCGGCGGCGGCTACTCACGCGGTACCGGATACCAGGGGAACGTGGTCGTCTTCGCGCACCTCACCGGCAGCCGGTGAGCCGTTCGGCACGTTCGCCCTGCCCCACGCGCCGAGCGGCGCCAGCGCCTCGTTGAGGGCGACGCCCCGCGCGGTCAGCGAGTACTCCACGCGCGGTGGCACCTCGCGGTACTCCTCGCGGTGCACGATGCCGTCGGCCTCCAGCTCCCGCAGCTGCGCGGCGAGCACCTTCTCCGTCACCCCGGGCAACTCCCGGCGCAGGGCGCCGAACCGGTGCACCCCTTCGCCGAGCGCCCACAGGATCAGCACCTTCCACTTGCCGCCGATCACGTCCATCGCCGCGTCGACCCCGCAGACGTACGCCCCCGGCCGCCGTACCGTACCCATGCCCGTCACCCCGTCCCCACCCGCTGCCTGCTCCCTTTCCCCAGGGTAACCACCCACTCTCAAGTACGTACTTGAGCGGCCGTCGTTCCCGGCGGAGCCTGATCTCCATGACTGACAAGACTTCCACCGCCCGTATTCCGCTCACCGTCCTCGGCGCCGGCGCCATGGGCACCGCCCTGGTCCGTGCCTGGCTCGCCGCCGGACACCCCGTGACCGTCTGGAACCGCACCCCGGCCCGCGCCGAGGCCCTCGCCGCCGACGGCGCGACGGTCGCCGCGAGCGCGGCCGAGGCGGTGGCCGCGAGCCGCCTGGTGATCGCCTGCCTGCTCGACGACGCCTCGGTCGGCGAGGCCCTCGACGGGGCCGACCTGACCGGGCGGGACCTGGTGAACCTCACCACCGGCACGCCCGCCGAGGGCCGCGCCCGTGCCAGCTGGGCGACGGAGCGCGGCGCCCGTTTCCTGGACGGCGGGATCATGGCCGTACCGCCGATGATCGGAGACGCCGGCTCCGGCGGGTACGTCTTCTACAGCGGTTCCCCCGCCCTCTTCGAGGAGCACCGGGACACCCTCGCCGTCCCGGCCGGCACCCGATACGTGGGCGAGGACGCCGGCTTCGCGGCGCTGCACGACGTGGCGCTGCTGAGCGCGATGAGCGGCATGTTCGCGGGCATCACACACGCCTTCGCGCTGATCGGCCCGGAGGATATCGCCCCGAAGGACTTCGCGCCGCTGCTGGTGTCCTGGCTCGGCGCGATGACCGGCTCCGCCCACCTGGCCGCCGACCAGATCGAGAGCGGCGACTACGGCAAGGGCGTCGTCTCCAACCTCGCGATGCAAGTGGCGGGCAACGCGACGCTGCTGCGCACGGCCGAGGAGCAGGGAGTGAGCCCGGAGCTGCTGACGCCGTACACGGCGTTGATGGAGCGGTGGCTCGCCGAGGGGCACGGGGAGGAGGACACGACCGGGATGGTGGAGCTGCTGGATCTGCGGCGGGGGTCGAAGACGGCCTAGGAAGGCGCCCCCGGGATCGCGGGAAGTGGCGTACTCCACGTATCAGCCCAGCTCAGGGCACCCACACGGGCGGCAGGAGAGCCCTTCCACTTTGTCTAGACCTATTTTGTCTAGACCTCTTGCCCCGCCCGTGATCCGCGGGCTACGTTTCCCGCTGTTCGGAGTACTGCACATTTCCTTCAATTCCCTTGATGGGCAAGGCTGGAAGGAGCATGTCCGCATGCAGGACCGGAGTCTGTCCAGACGAACGGTGCTCGCCTCCGCGACCGTGGTCGCCGCGAGCGCTACCGGCGTCGTGGGTGTGGCGGCCACCCCCGCGGTCGCGCACAGGCGCGACGACCGCCTCAAGAAGATCATCTCCAGGATGAGCGTCGAGGCGAAGATCGGCCAGCTGTTCGTACCGTACTTCTACGGTACGTCGGCGACTTCTCCCAGCCAGTTCGACCAGGACCGCAACCTCAGGGAACTCGGCGTCCGCACCGTGGCCGAACTCATCGCCAAGTACCACATCGGCGGTGTCATCTACTTCTCCGGCTGGACGAACAACATCCAGGACCCCCACCAGATAGCGGACCTGACGAACGGTGTGCAGCGGGCCTCGCTCGCGCTGCCCACCCCCGTCCCGTCCCTGATCTCCATCGACCAGGAGCACGGGGCCAACGTCCGCATCGGCAGCGGCGCCACCCAGCTGCCGGGCGCGATGGCGCTCGGCGCCGGCCGCTCGCTCTCCGACGCGCGCACCGCCGGACGGATATCGGGCACCGAACTCGCCGCCCTGGGCATCCACCAGAACTTCGCCCCGGTCGCCGACGTCAACGTCAACCCGGCCAACCCCATCATCAACGTCCGCTCCTTCGGCGCCGACGCCCGAGCGGTCGGCCGCATGGTGGCGGCCCAGGTGACCGGCTACCAGCAGGCCGGCGTCGTGGCCTGCGCCAAGCACTTCCCGGGCCACGGGGACACCGCGCAGGACAGCCACACCGGGCTGCCCGTGATCACCCACACCCGCGAGGAGTGGGAGCGCGTCGACGCCCCGCCTTTCAGGGCCGCGATCGCCGCCGGCGTCGACTCGATCATGACCGCGCACCTCCAGGTCCCCGCGCTCGACCCCAGCAACGAACCGGCCACCCTGTCCCCCGCGATCCTCCAGGGCGTGCTGCGCGACGAACTCGGCTTCGACGGCGTGATCGTCACCGACGCCCTCAACATGCAGGGTGTACGCACCAAGTACGGCGACGACCGCGTGCCCGTCCTCGCCCTCAAGGCCGGCGCCGACCAACTGCTCTTCCCGCCGGACATCGGCGTCGCCTACGACGGCGTCCTGGCCGCCGTCCGCGACGGGGAGATCACCGAGGACCGGCTCGACGAATCGGTCCTGCGCATCCTGCGGATCAAGGACAAGGCCGGCCTGTTCGACGGCAGCCCCTATGTCTCACCGAAGGTGGTCGACCGGGTCGTCGGCGCCCGAAAGCACCAGCGCGCCGCCGCCCGGATCGCCGAGCGCACCACCACCCTGCTGGTCAACGAGGACGAGGCGCTCCCGCTGCGCCGCCGGCAGCGGAAGCTGCTCGTGGTGGGTGCCAGCCCGGCCTTCCCGACCGACGACACCCGCACCACCGTGCCCGAGCTGGCCAAGGCGTTCGACGAGCTGGGCTACCGGACCACCCACCTCGCCACCGGCCGGGAGCCCGACGCGGCGAAGATCGACGAGGCCGTGGCCGCCGCGCGGGGACGGGACGCGGTGGTGGTCACCACCGACAACGTCGGTGCCACCAGCGCCCAGCGCACCCTGGTGTCCCGGCTGCTCGCGACGGGCGTCCCCGTCGTCCACCTCGCGGTGCGCAACCCCTACGACATCGCCCACCTCGGCGACGTCCCGGCCTCACTGGTCTCCTACTGCTGGACCGAGGTCGAACTGCGCGCCGCGGCCCGGGTGATCGCCGGCCGGGTCGAGCCGCGCGGCAAGCTGCCCGTGCCCGTCCAGCGGGCCGACGACCCGGCCGAGATCCTCTTCCGCTCCGGGCACGGCCTGTCCTACGACGACTGACGTCGGCCTTCCCGCCCGGCTTTCGGCCCCGGTGCCCCCGGAAAAAAGGGGGAGCCGGGGCCGGACGCCTCACCCGGCAGCCGGGGACCCCAGGCGTCGTCGTGCCCCCGGCTACGCCACCCACTGCTCCCACGCCAGGTTCGCCACCAGCGCGAAGACCACCGTCAGCAGGACGACGCGGACGAAGCCGCTGCCCTTCTTCAGGGCCGTGTGCGCGCCGAACATGCCGCCCGCGAGGTTGAAGACGGCCATCAGCGCGGCCAGCTGCCACAGGACGGCGCCCTGCCAGGCGAAGGTGGCGAGGGCGCCCGCGTTGGTGCAGCAGTTGACGATCTTGGCGGTGGCGGAGGCGGTCACCAGGTCGAGGTGGAGCACGGCGGTGAGCGCCAGGACGAGGAAGGTGCCGGTGCCGGGGCCGACGAGGCCGTCGTAGAAGCCGATGCCGAGGCCCGCGAGGCCGATCGCGGCGAGGATGCGGCGGGGGCCGGCCGGGCCGGTGGCGGGGGCGGTGCCGAAGGCGGGGCGCAGGATGACGAAGGCCGCCACCGCGAGCAGCACCACCATGATCACCGGCTTGAGCACCTCGGTACTCATCCCGGCCGCGAAGAAGGCCCCGCCGGACGATCCGGCCAGCGCCGCGAGGCCGATGCGTACGGCGGTGCGGACGTCCACCGGCGCCTTGCGGGCGTAGGTCACCGCCGCGCCCGTGGTGCCGACGATGGCGACCGCCTTGTTGGTGCCCAGCGCGTGCGCGGCCGGGGTGCCGGCGGGCAGCCCGAGCAGCAGCGCCGGCAGCAGCAGGAGCCCGCCACCGCCGACCACGGCGTCGATCCAGCCGGCCGCGAGGGCGGCGAGGCAGAGCAGGACGACGGTGGTCAGCGATATGTCGGGCATGATCGCGAGCTTATGGACGGGATGGATGTGCCGTCCATCAAGATGAGCGTCTTCTGAGGTTGCCCGGGTCGCCCGCCTGCTGCCAGGGGCCCGCCCACGCCCCTCACACCCGCCCTCCGCCCCCGCTGAGGGCAGCGTTCCCCGGGGGAAACAGACGCGATGCCACCGGGTAACACCCGCACCGCACGCTCGATGCCATGACCTCGAATACGCGTGTGGTGGTGATCGGCGCCGGACTCGCGGGCGTGACGCTCGCCCGGCGGCTCGGTGAGCTCGGCACGCCCGCGATGGTCGTCGGCGACGAGGAGCACCGCCCGTACAACCGGGTGCTGCTCGCCGAGGTACTGGCCGGACGGTACGGCCCCGAGGTGACCGCCCTGCCGGCACCCGCCGGGCTGCTGCGCGGCCGGGTCACCGGCATCGACCGGGCCGGGCGGACCGTCCGGTGCGCCGACGGCTCGGTGATCGCGTACGACACACTGGTCCTGGCCACCGGCTCCAACGCCGTGCTGCCGCCCCTGCGCGGCCTGTTCACGCCGGACCGGGAGCTGCCCGAGGGCGTGCACGCGTTCCGGACGATGGACGACTGCCTGGCGCTGTCCAAGGCGGTACGGCCCGGGGTGCGGGCCGTCGTCGTCGGGGGCGGGCTGCTCGGGGTGTCCGCCGCCCGCGCGCTGGCCGTGCGCGGCGCGCAGGTCGTGCTCGCCCAGCAGTCCGAGCGGCTCATGGAACGCCAGCTCGACCCGGCCGCCTCCGCGCTCGTACGGCGGCACCTGGAGGACCTCGGCGTCGAGGTGCACACCGAGTGCCGGGTGCGTGACGTGCGCGGCGTCGGCGGGGCGGTGCGGTCGGTGGAGCTGGCCGACGGGTACGCCCTCGGCGCCGACCTGGTCGTCCTGGCCTGCGGGGTCCGGCCGCGCGTCGGCCTCGCGCGGGCGGCGGGGGTGGAGGTCGCCAAGGGCGTGGTCGTCGACGACGAGCTGCGCACCTCCGACCCGCACATCCGCGCCGTCGGCGACTGCGCCCAGCACGCGGGACGCGTGTACGGGCTGGCCGCGCCCGCCCTCGAACAGGCCGGCGCGCTGGCCGAGCTGCTCGCCGGGGACGGCACCGCCGCCCGCTACACGGGCACCCGGTCGCTGACCCGGCTCACTCTCAGCGGGCCCGGCAGCCCCCTCGGCCTCACCGGGTCCGAGAGCCCCGTGGGCCTCACCGGGTCCGGCAGCCCTCTCGACCTCGCCGCGTTCGGCGAGACCGACCCCCGCCCCGGCGACGACGTCGTGCAGCTCGCCGACGCCACCCGGGGCACGTACCGCAAGGTCGTCGTCCGTGACGACCGGCTGGTCGGCGGGGTCCTGGTCGGCGAACTCGGCACCGTCGGCGCGCTCGCGCGCGCCTGGGAGGGAGCAGAGCCGCTCCCGTCCGACGGCGGCCCCCTGCTCCACCTGCTCACCGATGACGGAGGCTCCTGATGTCCACGGACGACATTCCCACGATCGTGCTCGTCGGCCACGGCATGGTCGGCCAGCGCTTCCTCGAAGCGCTCGCCGAGCGCGGCCTGACCGGCACGCACCGCGTGGTCGTGCTGTGCGAGGAGCCGCGCCCCGCCTACGACCGGGTCCAGCTCACCTCGTACTTCTCGGGGAAGACCCCCGAGGACCTGTCGATGACCGACATGGCCTTCATCGCGGAGCACGGCATCGAACTGCGCGTCGGTGACCCGGCCGAGACCGTCGACCGCGAGGCCCGCGAGGTGACCGCCCGCTCCGGGCTGGTCGTCGGCTACGACGTGCTGGTGCTGGCCACCGGCTCCTACCCGTTCGTCCCGCCGGTCCCCGGCAAGGACGCCGAGGGCTGCTTCGTCTACCGGACGATCGAGGACCTGCTCGCCATCGAGGAGTACGCCGAGAACGCGACGACCGGCGCGGTGGTCGGCGGCGGGCTCCTCGGCCTGGAGGCGGCCGGCGCCCTCAAGGGGCTCGGACTCACGTCGCACATCGTGGAGTTCGCGCCCCGGCTGATGCCGGTCCAGGTCGACGAGGGCGGCGGCGCGGCGCTGCTGCGCACCATCGAGGACATGGGCCTGTCCGTGCACACGGGGGTGGGCACGCAGGAGATCCTTACCGGCGAGGACGGCGCCGTCACCGGCATGAAGCTGTCCGACGGTTCCGAACTCGCCACCGACCTGGTGGTGTTCAGCGCCGGTGTCCGCCCCCGCGACCAGCTGGCCCGGGACTGCGGGCTGGCGGTCGGCGAGCGCGGCGGCGTCAGCGTCGACGAGCGGTGCCGTACGGTCACCGACGAGCGCGTCTTCGCGATCGGCGAGTGCGCGCTGGCGGTCGACGGGCGCGTGTACGGACTGGTGGCGCCCGGGTACGAGCAGGCCGAGACGGCCGCCGCGACGATCGCGGCCCAGGAGGCCTCGTTCACCGGCGCCGACCTGTCCACCAAGCTGAAGCTGCTCGGCGTGGACGTGGCGTCCTTCGGCGACGCGCACGGCGCCACCGCGGACTGCCTGGACGTCGTCTACTCCGACTCCCGCGCCGGCCTGTACAAGAAGCTGGTCGTCGGCCGCGACGGCACCCTGCTCGGCGGCATCCTGATCGGTGACGCGGAGGCCTACGGCACCCTGCGCGCCTTCACCGGCTCGGTCCCCCCGGTCTCCCCCGAGTCACTGGTGCTGCCCGCCGGAGCCGGGGCGCCGGCCCAGCTGGGCCCGTCCGCGCTGCCCGACGACGCGGTGATCTGCTCCTGCCACAACGTCACCAAGGGCACGATCCGCGGCGCGGTGACGGAGCACTCCTGCACGACCGTGCCCGAGGTGAGGAACTGCACCAGGGCCGGCACCGGCTGCGGTTCCTGCGTCAAGGTGCTCGGCCAGCTGGTCACCGCCGAGCTGGAGGCGAACGGCGTCGAGGTCGACAAGGGCCTGTGCGGCTGCTTCGCCCAGAGCCGCGAGGAGCTGTACGAGATCGTCGGCGCCCTGCGGATCACCTCCTACCGGGAGCTGCTCGACCGGCACGGCCGCGAGGGCGCCCGGGGCGGTGAGGGCTGCGAGGTCTGCAAGCCGGCGGTCGGCTCGATCATCGCCTCCCTCGCCCCGGCGATCGGCGCGAGCGGCTATGTCCTGGACGGCGAGCAGGCGGCCCTCCAGGACACCAACGACCACTTCCTGGCCAACCTCCAGAGGAACGGCTCGTACTCCGTCGTCCCCCGCATCCCCGGCGGCGAGATCGCCCCCGAGAAGCTGATCGTCATCGGCGAGATCGCCCGCGACTTCGGGCTCTACACGAAGATCACCGGCGGTCAGCGCATCGACATGTTCGGCGCCCGCGTCGAGCAGCTCCCGGTGATCTGGGCCCGGCTGGTGGACGCCGGTTTCGAGTCCGGGCACGCGTACGGGAAGTCGCTGCGCACGGTGAAGTCCTGCGTGGGGCAGACCTGGTGCCGCTACGGCGTCCAGGACTCGGTGCGGATGGCGATCGACCTGGAGCTGCGCTACCGGGGGCTCAGGTCCCCGCACAAGCTGAAGTCGGCGGTCTCCGGGTGCGCCCGCGAGTGCGCCGAGGCCCAGTCGAAGGACTTCGGCGTGATCGCCACCTCCAACGGCTGGAACCTCTACGTCGGCGGCAACGGCGGCGCCACCCCGCGCCACGCGGACCTGCTCGCGCAGGACCTCTCGGACGCCGAACTGGTCCGGCTGATCGACCGGTTCCTGATGTTCTACATCCGCACCGCCGACAGGCTGGAGCGCACCTCCACCTGGCTGGAGCGGATCCCCGGCGGCCTGGACCACGTACGGGACGTCGTCGTGCACGACTCGCTCGGCATCTGCGACGAGCTGGAGTCCCTGATGTCCGCCCACGTCTCGCACTACCGCGACGAGTGGACGGAGACCATCAACGACCCCGAGAAGCTGGCCCGGTTCGTGTCCTTCGTGAACGCGCCCGACGCCCCCGACCCGGTCGTCGGCTTCGTGCCCGAACGCGACCAGATGAAGCCCGACCTGCCGCTGCTGAGCATCGGCCTGCGGCGCACCGAGGAAGACCTCGAAGAAGACCTCCTGGAAGGAAGCACCCGGCGATGACCCTGGCACCCGAGTCCCTGGCACCCGAGACGACCGACCTCAAGGTCCGGCTGCGGCTGACGGACGACTGGTTCACCGCCTGCGACCTGGGCGCCCTGCTCCCGGGCCGGGGCGTCGCGGCCCTGCTGCCGGACGGCGGCCAGGTGGCCCTCTTCCGCGACCGGAACGGCGAGCTGTACGCCATCGGCAACCGGGACCCGTTCACCGGGGCGGCGGTCCTCTCCCGCGGCCTGACCGGCACCCACCGGGGCCGCCCGTTCGTCGCCTCCCCGCTGCTCAAGCAGCGCTTCGACCTGGCGACCGGGCAGTGCCTGGACGACGAGGCGGTCCGGGTGGAGACGTACGAGGTGAAGGCCGCCTGACTCCACCTTTATTGACCGTTCGTTCCACAGAGGTCTACGCTGCGACACGTGGCCAGGACCAAGGAGTTCGATCCGGACGCCGCGCTGCGGGCAGCCGTCGAGCTGTTCTGGCGGCGCGGCTACGAGGCGACGTCGATGTCCGACCTCGTGGAGCATCTCGGCATCGGGCGCGCCAGCATCTACGCGACCTTCGGCAACAAGCACGAGCTGTACCTGAAGGCCCTGGAGCGCTACGAGCGGGGAAATCTCCCGGACCTGCTGGAGGAGCTGTCCCGGCCGGGCCCGGCCCTGCCGGGCGTACGCTCCCTGGTGCGGCGCTACGCCGCCGAGGCGACCGCCGACGACCTGCGAGGACGCGGCTGCTTCGTCACCAACACCGCGGCCGAGCTGGCGCCGCGCGACCCGGCCGCCGCGCGGCGGGTCGAGCGCAACTGGGACCAGCTCGAAACCGTGCTGCACTCGGCACTGGTCCGGGCCCGGGCCCAGGGCGAACTGCCCGCCGGCCGTGACCCGCTGACCCTCGCCCGCATGCTGCTCGTGCTGCTCCAGGGGCTGCGGGTGGTCGGGAAGGCGTCACCGGACCCGGCGCGGGTTCGGGACGCGGCGGAACAGGCACTGGCCCTGCTCGACTGAGGCACCGGGCACCCCCTCTCGGACTCCGGAGGGGCGCTTTTCACGACCTCATAATGAACCGTTCGGTCAAGAAAAAGGGGAGATTCATGACCACCCAGCGCTTCACCGGCAGGACCGCCCTCGTCACCGGCGCGGGCTCCGGCATCGGACGGGCCGTCGCCCTCGGCCTCGCCGCCGAGGGCGCGCACGTCGTCGTCGCCGGGCGCAGGAGGGAGCCGCTCGACGAGACGGTGGCCCTGATCGAGGCGGCGGGCGGCAAGGCGCTGGCCGTCACCGCCGACGTCACGCGGTCCGCCGACGTACGGGCCGCCGTGGACGCCGCCGTGGAACACTTCGGCTCCCTCGACGTGGCCGTCAACAACGCGGGCGTCTTCCACGGCGGGTCCCCCGTGGCCGATCTCGCCGAGGAGGACTGGCACGCACAGCTCGACATCAACGTCAGCGGTGTGTTCCTCGCCCTGCGGGCGGAGGTCCGCCAGATGCGCACCCAGCCGGGCGGCGGCACGATCGTGAACATCGCCTCCACCTTCGGCGTGCACGAGCGCAGCCCGGGCGCCACCGCCTACGCGGCCACCAAGGCGGCCGTCTCGGTGCTCACCCGGGGCGCCGCCCTGGACCACATCGCGGACGGCGTCCGCGTCAACGCCGTCAGCCCGGGCGCCACCGCGACCTCCATGTCCCTGCTGCCCGGCGAGACGGAGGCGGAGCGGGCCGAGCGCATGCGGAGCGAGACACCGCTCGGCCGGGTCTCGTCGGTGGCGGAGGTCGCGGCGGCCGTGCTGTACCTGGCGTCGGACGACGCGGCGTCGGTGGTGGGCATCGACCTGGTGGTGGACGGCGGGCAGACGGCCTGATCGCCCGGGACGGCTGTCGGTTTCCTGCCAAACCCGGCCGGCACCTCGAATTCGCCCCGGCCGTCGGGTTTCATCGAGGCCCACACCCTTCTCGCCCGGAGGCCCGCCCCATGACTCGGAACCACCAAGCCCGACCGTCCCGGCGCGCGCTGCTCGGCGGTGCCGCCGGCGCCGCGCTGGCGGTGGCCGCCGGTACCGGCTCCGCCGAGGCCGCCACCGCCTCCACGACCGTGTGGCCGACCGAGTTCCCACTGCCCGACGGCTGGCTGCCCGAGGGCATCACCATCGGGCGCGGGCCCTACGCCTACCTGGGCTCGCGCGCCGACGGCGCCGTCTACCGCACCGACCTGCGCACCGGCGAGGGCCGGGTCGTCCACGAGGGCAGTACGGGCCTCGCGGCCATCGGCCTGAAACTGGACCACGACGGCCTGCTGTACGTCGCCGGGGGCGGCGGCGGAACCGCCCGGATCGTCGACGCCCGCACCGGCGAACTGCTGCGCACCCACCAACTCACCGAGACGACCGGCCACTTCGTCAACGACGTGGTACTGCTCGGTGACCGCGCCTGGTTCACCGACTCGTACGGCCCCGTCCTGTACGGCGTCCCGCGCGGCCGGCGCGGTGGCGTGCGCACGCTGCCGCTGACCGGCGACTGGGAGCAGACGCCGGACGTCATCAACGCCAACGGCGTCGTCTCCACTCCCGACGGGCGCGGACTGATCGTCGTCAGGATGGCGGCGGGCGAGCTGCACCGCGTCAGCCTCACCACCGGCCGCGCCACCCGGATCAGACTGGTCGGCGCGGACGACGTGGTCAACGGCGACGGCCTGGTCCGGGTCGGCCGCACGCTGTACGTCGTCCAGAACCGGAACAACCTGGTCAGCGTCTGGGACCTGGACGCGAGGGCCGGCCGGGCGACCCTGCGCCGCACGATCACCGACCCCCGCTTCGACGTCCCCGCCACCGCCGCCCGCTTCGGCGACCGCCTCTACCTCGTCAACGCGCGCTTCACCAGCCCTCAGACGCCCGAGACGACGTTCACGGCGGTGGCGGTACGGCGCTGAGCCACCCAGGGCGTCAGCGCGCCGTACCGAACAGCCCAGGACGTCAGCGCGCCGCGTCGAACAGCTCAAGGCGTCAGCGCGTCGGCGTCAGGCCCCCAGCGCCTCGTAGGTGACACCCGTCAGCCGCTCGGAGGCGGCCCACAGCCGCTCCCCCATCGCGTCGTCGGTGGTCCAGGGCGCCCGCCAGGACGGTGCGGGCGCCCCGCGCCACATCGCGAAGGACGGGCCGGTGAAGGAGTCGGCGGGTACGCCGGGCGCGGTCGCCGCGTACAGGACGGGCAGCGCGCCCGACTCGGCGGGCTGGGCGACGACCCGGTTCGCGAGCCGCATCATCCGCTCGGCGAGCCGGCGCCCCTCCGCGCGGGGCCCGGCGGTGAGCAGATTCGTCTCCGCGTATCCCGGGTGGGCGGCGACCGCGCGCACGTCCGAGGCGCCGTCCCGGGCCGCGAGCCGGCGCGCCAGCTCGTGGGTGAAGAGCAGGTTGGCGGACTTGGAGCGGGCGTAGGCGGTCCAGCGCCCGTACCGCCGTACGTTGTTGAGGTCGCGCGGATCGACGTTGGCCAGCGCGTGCATGAAGCTGGAGACGGTCACGACGCGGGCGCCCGGCGTGGCGAGCAGGGTCGGCAGCAGCAGCCCGGTGAGGGCGAAGTGGCCCAGGTGGTTGACGCCGAACTGCGTCTCGAAGCCGTCCGACGTCGTCCCGTGGGGCAGCGCCATGACCCCGGCGTTGTTGACGAGGAGGTCGACCCGCTCATAGGGCAGCCCGTACGCGAACTCGCGGACGGAGGCCAGGTCGCCGAGGTCCAGCCGCGCCACTTCCACGGTGGCGTCCGGCACCTCGCCGAGGAGCCGCTCCACGGCGTCACTCCCCCGCGCCTCGCTGCGGCAGGCGAGCACCACGCACGCGCCCTTGCGCGCCAGCTCGCGGGCCACCACGTAACCGAGGCCGCTGTTGGCGCCGGTGACGACGGCGACGCGCCCGTCCAGGCCGGGCATGTCGCCCACGTTCCAGCCGGTCATCAACGGCTCCTTCCCTGGTCCGGACCCCTCTCACCGTACGCGCCGACACTCCGGAGCGGAGAGTTACCGTCCGGTCACGTCACGTTCGCGTCACGAGTCCTTCATATCGCCACCACATCTCCGGTACCTCAATAGCTTCGTCACCTCATATCCGCTCATCCACACCATCTCCGGGACTCTCGATGAACCTGCTCCGCAAGCCCGTCGCCGTGACCGTCGCCGCGCTGGCCCTGGCCGCCCTGCCGACCGCCGCCCAGGCCCACGAAGGCACCCACCCGTTCGAGAACTGCACCGAGGCGTACGACAACGGGTACTCCAACATCAAGAAGGGCGACAAGCACTACGGGGAGCACCTGGACCGCGACAACGACGGCGTCGGCTGCGACAAGCCGCCCGCCGGCTTCGTGCCGGCCGGCGACAAGGACGCCGGCGACAAGGGCGACGACTCGGCCGGCTCCGGGAACGCGGAGAGCTCCGGCAGCGGCGAGGCCGGTGGCGCGAAGGAGGCCGCCGGGCAGCAGGGCGCCGACCTGGCCGAGACCGGCGGCGACGACACCACCCCGTACATCGCGGCGGGCGGCGCGGCCGTCGTGCTCGCCGGCGGCGGACTGCTGCTGGCCGTGAACAGGCGGCGCAACGCCGGCACCCGCTGACACCACGCGGCACGAGGCCGGGGAGAGAAGACCGCGGAGGCGGCACCCCCGCACAGGGTGCCGCCTTCTTTCCGTGGTCCGGAGCCGCCGCCGATCGGTGAGGGTGGTCGGGTGACAGACGACGGCTCCGGGGCCTGAGGCCCCCATGGGGGCTACCGGTGGTCGCTACCGGTGCTCGCTACCGGTGGTCGCTGCCTTTGGACCGCGACGCCGCCCGGCCGGCCTCCAGGCGGGCCACCGGAATCCGGAACGGGGAGCAGGAGACGTAGTCCAGGCCCACCTCGTGGAAGAAGTGCACCGACTCCGGGTCGCCGCCGTGCTCACCGCAGACGCCGAGCTTGAGGTCGGGGCGGGTGGCGCGGCCGGCCTTCGCGGCGGCGGCGACCAGGGAGCCGACGCCGTCCCTGTCGATCGTCTCGAACGGGGAGACGCCGAAGATGCCCTTCTCCAGGTAGGCCGTGAAGAAGCTGGCCTCCACGTCGTCGCGGCTGAAGCCCCACACGGTCTGGGTCAGGTCGTTGGTGCCGAAGGAGAAGAACTCCGCGGCCTCGGCGATCTGCCCGGCGGTCAGCGCGGCGCGCGGCAGCTCGATCATCGTGCCGATCGACAGCCTGAGCTTCGCGCCCGTGGCGGCCTCGACCTCGGCGATGACCTGGTCGGCCTCGTCGCGGACGATCTCCAGCTCCTGGACGGTGCCGACCAGCGGGATCATGACCTCCGCGCGCGGGTCGCCCTTGGCCGCCCTGCGCTCGGCCGCAGCCTCGGCGATCGCCCGCACCTGCATGGTGAACAGACCGGGGATGACCAGGCCGAGACGGACGCCGCGCAGGCCCAGCATCGGGTTCTGCTCGTGCAGGCGGTGCACGGCCTGGAGCAGGCGCAGCTCGTTCTCGTGCGGCTCCTGCCGGGACTCGGCGAGTGCGACGCGCACCGACAGTTCGGTGATGTCCGGCAGGAACTCGTGCAGCGGCGGGTCGAGGAGGCGGATGGTGACCGGCAGGCCGTCCATCGCCTCGAACAGCTCGACGAAGTCCCGCCTCTGGAGCGGGAGCAGCGCCTGAAGGGACTCCTCGCGCTCGGCCTCGGTGTCGGCCAGGATCAGCCGCTCCACCAGTTCGCGCCGGTCGCCGAGGAACATGTGCTCGGTGCGGCACAGGCCGATGCCCTGGGCCCCGAAGCGGCGGGCGCGCAGCGCGTCCTCGGCGTTGTCGGCGTTGGCGCGCACCCGCAGCCGGCGCTTGCGGTCGGCGAAGGCCATGATGCGGTGCACGGCCTCGACCAGTTCGTCGGCGTCCTCGGCGCCCGCGTGCATACGGCCCTCGAAGTACTCGACGACCGGGGAGGGCACGACCGGGACCTCGCCCAGGTAGACCTTGCCGGAGGAGCCGTCGATGGAGATCACGTCGCCCTCCTCGACGACGTGCCCGCCGGGCACGGTCATCCGGCGGCGC
This sequence comes from Streptomyces sp. NPDC017225, assembly GCF_044331465.1. Taxonomy (NCBI): domain Bacteria; kingdom Bacillati; phylum Actinomycetota; class Actinomycetes; order Kitasatosporales; family Streptomycetaceae; genus Streptomyces; species Streptomyces sp. NPDC017225. Next base: position 622,395 of record NZ_JBIRNE010000003.1, read on the forward strand.
TTGGTGTCGACCTCCAGCTCCTCCGCGCCGCAGACACAGGTCTTGCCCATGCCGCGCGCGACCACGGCCGCGTGGGAGGTCTTGCCGCCGCGCGAGGTCAGGATGCCCTCGGCGGCGATCATGCCGTCCAGGTCGTCGGGGTTGGTCTCGCGGCGGACCAGGATGACCTTCTCGCCGGAGCGGGACCACTTCACGGCGGTGTACGAGTCGAAGACCGCCTTGCCGACCGCCGCGCCCGGCGAGGCCGCGATGCCCCGGCCCACCTTCTCGACCTTGGCGTCGTCGTCGAAGCGCGGGAACATCAGCTGTGCGAGCTGGGCGCCGTTGACGCGCTGGAGGGCCTCGGCCTCGTCGATCAGGCCCTGGTCGACGAGCTGGGTGGCGATGCGGAAGGCCGCGCCCGCCGTGCGCTTGCCGACGCGGGTCTGGAGCATCCACAGCTGACCGCGCTCGATGGTGAACTCGATGTCGCAGAGGTCCAGGTAGTGGTTCTCCAGCGTCTCCATGATCCGCATCAGCTGGTCGTACGACTTCTTGTCGATCTGCTCCAGCTCCGCCAGCGCGACGGTGTTGCGGATGCCGGCGACGACGTCCTCGCCCTGGGCGTTCTGGAGGTAGTCGCCGTAGACGCCCTGGTGGCCGGAGGCGGGGTCGCGGGTGAAGGCGACGCCCGTGCCGGAGTCGGGGCCCAGGTTGCCGAAGACCATGGAGCAGACGTTGACGGCGGTGCCCAGGTCGTGCGGGATGCGCTCCTGACGGCGGTAGAGCTTGGCGCGCTCGCCGTTCCAGGAGTCGAAGACGGCCTTGATGGCCAGGTCCATCTGCTCGCGCGGGTCCTGCGGGAAGTCCCGGCCGGCCTCGGTCTTGACGATCTTCTTGAACTTGGTGACCAGCTTCTTGAGGTCGGCGGCCTCCAGTTCGGTGTCGACCGCGACCTTCTTGGCCGCCTTCGCCGCCTCCAGCGCCTCCTCGAAGAGGTCGCCGTCGACGCCGAGGACGGTCTTGCCGAACATCTGGATCAGGCGGCGGTAGGAGTCCCAGGCGAAGCGGTCGTCGCCGGCCTGCTTGGCCAGGCCCTGCACCGACCTGTCGGAGAGGCCGATGTTGAGGACCGTGTCCATCATGCCGGGCATGGAGAACTTGGCCCCGGAGCGGACCGACACGAGGAGGGGGTCGTCGGCCTGGCCGAGCTTCTTGCCCATCCTGGCTTCGAGGGCGTCGAGGTGCGCACTCACCTCGTCACGCAGTGCCGCCGGCTCCTCGCCACTGTCGAGGTAGGTCTTGCAGGCCTCGGTGGTGATCGTGAAGCCGGGAGGGACCGGAAGGCCCAGGTTGGTCATCTCGGCGAGGTTGGCGCCCTTGCCGCCGAGGAGGTCCTTGAGGTCCTTGTTGCCCTCGGTGAAGTCGTAAACGAACTTCGCCGTGTTCGCTACCTGGGGTTCTTTGTTTTCCGACACGGGTCTCGACTCCTCGAGGACGCGGTGGCTGCCCTGACGGCGAGGAATGTACCCAGATCAAAGGCTCCTGGGTACGTCCACTTGCGCGTCATGCGCCTGTAACCACTCGTCCGCCAGCGGATCGAAAGTCAAGGCTTGGCAAGCGACCGAGGCATTGTGTTTTCACTTCTTGAACGAATGGCCTCTCAGGGCCTCCGTCTGGCGCTCTTCTGAGCGTCATTCTCTACGTTTGAGTTCGATCGGTGAACGATCAAGCTATGGCACTGAGTGCCACACCTTGAGAAGGTGGAATCGCTCGAGATCTGCTCATCTGAGCGCTACCTCTATCAGAGGTGGCGAGAATCACGCTGCCACAGGCCACCGGATTTCACCATGCGGACGTGATCCCGGCCGCGGTGAACACACCGCGCACGGCGGACGTACGACAGGGCGGCGGGTCCGGCCCCCTCGCCGGGCCCGCCGTCCACCGGGTCACGTACGCGTACGGAAGGACCTTCGGGTGCCTGTCATCTCGCCTTTCCGCCGGCCGTCGCGGACCGCCGGCACACCCGGCACCCCCGCCGACGCCACCGAAGACTTCGCAGCTCCGGAAGCTCCGCAGCTCGCCGCGCTCCCGTCCTCCAAGGCCCGCCTCGCCCACTGGCGCGCGTGGCGCACCCGGTACCCCCGCACCGCCCGCGCCGTCCGCCGCGCCACCACCGCCCTCGCCGCCGGCCTCCTGTTCGGGGCGCTGCTGCTGCCGAACACCTTCGCCGCCCTTGAGCCGAACCGGTTCGCGCGCGTCCCGGTGGAGGCGGTCATCGCGGCGGTGCTGCTGCTCTGCCTGCCGCGCGTACCGCGGCTGGTGGCGGCGGCGCTCTTCGGCCTCGCACTGGGCGCGCTGACCGTGCTGAACCTGCTCGACATGGGCTTCACCGAGTACCTGGGCCGGGGCTTCAACGTCGTCCTGGACTGGGGCCTGCTGGACGACGCCCAGTCGTACGTGGCGGACTCGATGGGCGGGGCGGCGGCGGCCTGGGCGGCGGTGGGCGCGGTCGTGGGCGTCCTGCTCCTGCTGGTGCTCATGGCGCTGGCCGCGGTCCGGCTCGGCGAACTGCTCGCCGCGCACCGGGAGCGGGCGGCCGGGGGCGCGCTGATGGCGGCCACCGTGTGGATGACCTGTGTGGCGCTGGGTGTGCAGACCTTCGGCGTGCCGGTCGCCGCCCGCGGCGCCTCCGCGGCGCTCCAGGCGCAGGCGCACCGGGTGGTGGACACGCTGCGGGACGAGGCGGCGTTCGCGAAGGAGGCGAGGGCGGACCGCTTCGGTGCCACGCCCGGCGCACAGCTGGTGCCGGACCTGCGCGGCAAGGACGTGATCTTCACGTTCATCGAGAGCTACGGCCGCAGCGCCCTCGAGGACCCGGTCATGGCACCGGGTGTCGCCCGGACCCTGGCCACCGGCACGAAGGAGCTGGCCGGGGCCGGCTTCCGGGCGCGGAGCGGCTGGCTGACGTCGTCGACGTTCGGGGGCAGCAGCTGGCTCGGCCACTCCACGTTCATGTCGGGCCTGTGGGTCGACAACCAGCAGCGCTACCGCACCGTCACCGCGGGCGACCACCTCACCCTCACCAAGGCGTTCGGGAAGACCGGCGGCTGGGACACGGTCGGCGTGATGCCGGGTGTGCGGAAGGCCTGGCCGGAGGCGGAGTGGTACGGGCTCGACACGGTCTACGACGCGTTCGACGTCGGCTACGAGGGCCCGAAGTTCAGCTGGTCGACCATGCCCGACCAGTACGCGCTGGAGGCCTTCCAGCGGCTGGAGCACGGCAGGGAGCGGGACCGGCCGCTGATGGCGGAGATCATCCTGACCTCCAGCCACCAGCCCTGGGCACCGGTCCCGGAGATGGTCGGCTGGGAGGAGGTCGGCGACGGCTCGGTCTTCGACGGCATCGAGGCGTCGGGCGTGCGGGCGTCCGACGTCATCGCCGACACCACCCGGTCCAAGGAGGAGTACGGCAGGTCGGTCGAGTACTCGCTCACCAGCCTCACGCAGTGGCTGGAGCGCTACGGCACCGACGACACCGTCCTGGTCTTCCTCGGCGACCACCAGCCGCTCGCCCGGGTCAGCGGCGACAGGGCGAGCCGGGACGTACCCGTCTCGATCGTCGCCAGGGACCCGGAGGTGCTCGACGCGATCGACGACTGGGACTGGACGGAAGGGCTGAAGCCCGCCCAGGACGCCCCGGTGTGGAAGATGAACTCCTTCCGCGACCGCTTCCTGACGGCGTACGGCTCCACGCCGCACCCCACGGGCTGATCAGCCGCCGGAGGTGTCCAGCTCCGCGTCCTCGCCGACACCCGCGCAGTCGTACGGGTCCTTCAGCCAGCCGTCGGGCAGGACGACGCGGTTGTTGCCGGAGGTGCGGCCCCGGGGGCCGTCGGCGCCGGTGGGCCAGGGCTGGTCGAGGTCCAGCTCGTCCAGCCCGGCACGCAGTGCCTCCAGGGAGGAGGTGATCGCGAGCCGCTTGCGCATCTCGGAGCCCACCGCGAAGCCCTTCAGGTACCAGGCGACGTGCTTGCGGAAGTCGATGACGCCGCGCGCCTCGTCGCCGATCCACTCGCCGAGCAGGGTGGCGTGCCGGACCATCACGTCGGCGACCTCGCGCAGGGACGGACGCGCGAAGGCCTCCGTACGTCCCTCGAAGGCGGCGACCAGGTCGGCGAAGAGCCACGGCCGCCCCAGGCACCCGCGCCCGACCACGACGCCGTCGCAGCCGGTCTCGCGCACCATGCGCAGCGCGTCCTCGGCGGACCAGATGTCGCCGTTGCCGAGGACGGGGATCTCCGGGACGTGCTCCTTCAGGCGGGCGATGGCGTCCCAGTCGGCGGTGCCGCCGTAGTGCTGGGCGGTGGTGCGGCCGTGCAGGGCGACGGCGCTCACGCCCTCCTCGACGGCGATGCGGCCGGCGTCGAGGAAGGTGAGGTGATCGTCGTCGATGCCCTTGCGCATCTTCATGGTGACGGGCAGGTCGCCGGCGCCGGTGACGGCCTCGCGGACGATGGCCCGCAGCAGGTTCCGCTTGTACGGGAGGGCCGAGCCGCCGCCCTTGCGGGTCACCTTGGGCACGGGGCAGCCGAAGTTCAGGTCGATGTGGTCGGCGAGGCCCTCCTCCGCGATCATGCGGACGGCCTTGCCCACGGTCACCGGGTCGACGCCGTACAGCTGGATCGAACGCGGCGTCTCGGTCGCGTCGAAGTGGATCAGCTGCATGGTCTTCTCGTTGCGCTCGACCAGCGCCCGGGTGGTGATCATCTCGCTCACGAACAGGCCCTTGCCCCCACTGAACTCCCTGCACAGCGTGCGGAAGGGCGCGTTGGTGATCCCGGCCATCGGCGCCAGCACGACGGGCGGCGCGACGGTGTGCGGGCCGACCCGCAACGGCCGGGTGGTGGTGCTGGGGGCGGGCGCTGTGGGCGTGGACATTCCTCCATTGTCACGCACGCGGGACGGTGCTCGCCGCGCCCCGGAGGCGAAGATCATGCATGGGTCATTAGTTAACCGCACTATCGAAACGCGCGTACGATGGCGGCCATGCCGGAGCTCACCCACCGCCGCCGTCTGCTCGTGCTCGGGATCTGCTGCATGAGCCTGCTGATCGTGAGCATCGACAACACGATCCTCAACGTCGCCCTCCCCGCCATGCAGCGCGACTTCGACGCGAGCACGTCGGGACTCCAGTGGGCGATCGACGCGTACACGCTGGTACTGGCCGCGCTGCTGATGCTCGCCGGTTCCACGGCCGACCGGATCGGCCGCAAGCGGGTCTTCATGACGGGGCTGGTGGTCTTCACCCTCGGCTCGCTGCTGTGCTCGCTGGCACCGGACCTGTCCTGGCTGGTCGTGTTCCGGATGATGCAGGCGGTGGGCGGCTCCATGCTCAACCCGGTCGCCATGTCGATCATCACCAACACCTTCACCGACCCGCGCGAGCGCGCCCGCGCGATCGGGGTGTGGGGCGCGGTCGTCGGCATATCCATGGCCGCCGGTCCGCTGGTGGGCGGCCTGCTGGTGGAGTCGGTCGGCTGGCGCTCGATCTTCTGGGTCAACCTGCCGGTGGGCCTCGCCGCCCTCCTGCTCACCCTCCGCCACGTCCCCGAGTCCCGCGCGCCCAAGGCCCGCCGCCCCGACCCGCTGGGCCAGCTGATGGTGATCGTGCTGTTCGGTTCGCTGACGTACGCGATCATCGAGGCGCCGCACGCCGGGCTCGCGACGGTACTGCCCTTCGCCGTGCTGGCCCTCGCCGCGCTGCTCGGCCTGCTCATCTACGAACCCCGCCGCGCGGAACCCCTCATCGACCTGCGCTTCTTCCGGTCGGCGCCGTTCAGCGGGGCCACCGTCATCGCGGTCAGCGCCTTCGCCGCGCTGGGCGGCTTCCTCTTCCTGTCCACGCTGTACCTCCAGAACGTGCGCGGGCTGAGCGCCCTGCACGCCGGGTTGTGGATGCTGCCGATGGCCGTGCCGACGTTCCTGTGCGCCCCGCTGTCCGGGCGGCTGGTCGGCACCCGGGGGCCGCGGCTGCCCCTGCTGATCGCGGGCGGCGCGCTGAGCGTGAGCGGGGTGCTGTTCGCCGCCTTCGAGGCCGAGACGTCCAACGTCACCCTCTTCCTCGGCTACGTCCTCTTCGGCGTCGGCTTCGGCTTCGTCAACGCGCCCATCACCAACACCGCCGTCTCCGGCATGCCCCGCGCCCAGGCCGGCGTCGCCGCCGCCGTCGCCTCCACCAGCCGCCAGCTGGGTCAGACCCTGGGCGTGGCGGTGGTCGGCGCGGTGCTCGCGGCGGGCGTGGGCGCGTCGTCGTACCGGGACACCTTCGTCTCCGCCGCCCGCCCCGGCTGGTGGATCCTGGCCGCCTGCGGCTTCGCGGTCCTTCTCCTCGGCGCCGTCACGAACGGCCACTGGGCCCGCCGCACGGCCGAACGGACGGCCGAGCGCCTGGAGTCGGCAAAGGTGCGGGAGGCGGCACGATCGGGCGCGTGAACGACACGCCCGTACACCCCCGTACACGCGGGGCGCGACTCCCCTGCGACTCGCCGCACACCAATACGCCGCCCCCGCCGCATCCGCCAGGGGCGCGGGGACCTGCGCGCCCAGCCCTCACCCACCCGCGGCCGGCACACGGCCCACCCCGGATCCCCGCCCCGGGCCCGCGCTCACGCTCACGCTCACGCTCACGCCAGAACGCTTCGCGCCGCCGCCGGCAGCCGCTCCGCCACCTTCGGCCAGTACTTCACGACCGCCTCCTCCACCTGCGGCAGCGCCCGCTGCCCCGCCAGTGCCAGGGCGATCGCCGCGGCCACGCCCGCCCAGGCCACCGGGCCCAGCGGGGTGCAGCCGAAGAGCTGGCTGGCGCCCGGGGTCTGGACCAGGGCGACCAGGGCCGCGGCGGATCCCAGCGACGTGACCTGGACCAGGCGGCTGCCGCGGCGGTCGGCCAGGGTCTGGGCGAGCTGGGTGCCGACCACGGCGCACAGGGCCATCGTCGTCGAACGGCGCCCCGTTCCCGGCGTGAAGCGGCCGAGGAGCCAGGCCGCGGTCGCGCCGAGTGCCGTGGTCAGTGCCCGGTGCCGGATCTGGCGGATCAGGGGCTCGCCCAGCACCGCCGTGCCCAGCGGCGTGCCCGCGTCGGCCTCCTCCTGCTCGGGGTCCCCCGTGGGCGTCACCGCCACCGCCATCGCGGGGAACAGGTCGGTGAACAGGTTGACCAGCAGCATCTGCCGGGTGGACAGCGGGGCGGCGCCGCCGAGGACGGTGCCGAGGATGCCGAAGCCGACCTCGCCCGCGTTGCCGCCGATCAGGATGGCGATGGCGTCGGCGACGCTGTGCCACAGCGCCCGGCCCTCCCGGACCGCCTCCACCAGCACCAGCAGGTCGTCTCCCGTCACCACCAGGTCGGCGGCGTTGCGGGCGGCGGCCGAGCCGCGCGCGCTGATGCCGACGCCGATGTCGGCGGCGCGGATGGCGGCGGCGTCGTTGGCGCCGTCGCCGACCATGCCGACGACCCGCCCGGCGTCCCGCAGCGACTCGACGACCTGGAGCTTCTGCTCGGGCGCCACCCGGGCCACGACGTCCGCGTCGCGCAGCATGCGGGAGCGGACCGTGCGGTCGGCGGCGGCGAGTTCGTCGCCGGTGACCACGACCGCGTCCTCGGGCCAGCCCAGGTCGACGGCGATGGCGTGGGCGGTCTGCGGATGGTCGCCGGTCAGCACCACGGGCCGTACGCCCGCCTCGCGCAGCCCGCGCACCAGCGCCGGGGACGTCTCGCGGGCCACGTCGGCCAGCGCGAGCATTCCGGTGAACTCCAGCTTCGACGGCTGCTGTTCGAGTACGTCGGCCGCCTTCTCATTCCGGCGCAGGGGCCGGCGGGCCACCGCGATGATGCGCAGTCCGTCGCGGGCCAGGCTCTGCGCCACCTCCCAGGCGTGCGACGGCAGGTCGGCGCAGGCGGGCAGCACGGTCTCCGGGGCGCCCTTGACGACCAGCTCCGGCGCCCCGTCCCCGTCGCGTCCGACGGCGGCGGCGTAGCCGCGGGAGGTCTCGAAGGGCAGGCCCTCGTCCTGCGTCCACTGCGGGTCGTCCCCGGCGGCGTCCAGTACGGCCTCGTCGGTGGCGTGGGTGGGGCGGGTCCCCTCGCCGTCCAGGCGGGGGCAGGCGCGCGCGGCGATCCGTACGGCGCCGGCGGCGTCCGGGTCGTCCACCTTGCGTACCGTGCCGTCGGCACCGGCGACCCGCGTCAGCCGCAGCTTGTTCTCGGTGAGCGTGCCCGTCTTGTCGAAGCAGATGGTGTCCATGCGGCCCAGCGCCTCCAGTGTGCGCGGGGTGCGCACCAGGACGCCGCGGCGGCTGAGCCGGCGGGCCGCGGCCAGTTGCGCCACCGTCGCCACCAGCGGCAGCCCCTCGGGCACCGCCGCGACCGCCACCGACACACCACCGGCGACGGCCTGCCGGATCGGCGCCCCGCGCAGCAGCGAGAGGCCGGTCACGGCGGCCCCGCCGGCCAGGGTGAGCGGGAGCGCCTTGCGGGTGAGTTCCTGGAGCCTGGCCTGCACACCGGCCGCCGAGGGCGTACGGGCGGCCAGCGCGACCGCCCGCGCCGCCTCGGTGTGGTCGCCGGTGTCGACGACGACGGCCTGGGCCCGCCCCGCCACCACGGTCGTGCCCTCGAAGACCATGCAGAACCGCTCGGCCACCGGGGCGCGGGGCGCCGGGTCCACGCACTTGTCCACCGGCAGCGACTCACCGGTCAGCGCGGACTCGTCCACCTCCAGGCCGTCCTCCCACAGCAGCCGGGCGTCGGCGGGCACGACGTCGTCCGCCTTCAGCTCGATCACATGGCCGGGGTGCAGTCTGGCCGCGTCCATGATCCGCGACTCGCCCGGCCCGGTCCCCGGCTCGCCCTCCCGAGAGGGTTCGTCGCCCCTTCGCGACGGCTCCTCGGTGGCCCGTGAGGGTTCCTCGGCGACCCGCGCCTTCTGCTTCTGCTCCGCCAGCAGCCCCGACAGCGCCCGTTCGGCGCGCAGCCGCTGGAACCCGCCGACCAGCGCGTTCAGGTCGAGCGCCCCGACCACCAGCAGGGCGTCCACGACCGAGCCGAGGATCGCCGACGCGGCCGAGCCGACCGCCAGCACGGGAGTGAGCGGATCGTCCAGTTCACCGCGTACGGCCCGGGCCAGCTGCCACGACCAGCGCGCGGGGGCCAGTGCCCGTACCCGGCCCGCCCGGTCGGCGACCGCGTGCAGCCGGCCCATGGCCTGCTCGACGACGGTCGGCTCGGGTTCGCGCTCGTGGTCCAGCCGGTCCCGTACGTCGTCCGGGTCCAGCGCGTGCCACGCCACCCGCGCCCGGGGGTGCGGGGCGCGGGCCATCGCCACGCCGAGGGCGGCGCGCGTCCCGGACAGCAGGGCCGCCGCCGCGCTCACGTCGACCGGCGCGTGCCGCAGCCCGGACAGCGCCGAACCGACACCCCCGCCACCGTCCTTGCCCTTGCCCTTGCCCTTGCCCCGTGCCTCGCCGACCGCCACCAGCAGCCCGGACAGCGCGGCCCCGGAGCGGGCCAGCGTCTGCGACCGGTGCCCGATCGCGCGGGCCGCCGGCACCGCCCGCAGCAGCCGCCACACGTCGGGGAGACCCTGCGGCGCGAGCACGTCCGCGCCCCACGCCACCGGGCAGTTGCCGTCGGCCAGCGCGACGGCCACGTCCCCGCCGAGCAGCCCGGCGGTCACCGTCTCGTCGTCGCCGGGCCGGGGCCGTACGACGGTGACGACGCCGCCCTCGGCGCGCAGTTCGTCCACGACCTGCCGCAACGGCCGCTTCGCGCTGACCACTTGGTCGGCGAGACCGGTGAAGTCGGCCAGCGCCGGGTCCTCCACCATCACCACGCGCAGGCCCGCGCGCCGCGCCGCGTCCAGCACGTCCTCGGTCCACGGGTCCGCGCCCGCGTCCGGCACCCGCAGCGCACTCGGATGCAGGACGACCGTGGCGGCCATCTCCAGCTGCCGCAGCCGCTCGGGGTCGCGTACGAGTACGCCGGTACGGGACAGCGCGGCGCTCAGTACGGCGTGGAAGGCGGCGGGGCCGTAGCGCGCGGCCTTGGGCGAACCGGCCAGCACCGCCTCGGCGGCCTCGGCCACGTCGTGCTTGACCAGCAGGGTCGCCGCCGCGCCCGCCACACTGCCGGTCGAGGCGTGGGCGGCGTAGTCCTGGGCGGGGGAGCTCCGCAGCGGCGGTCGCAGGGAGGGGTCGGCGGGCAGACTGGCCCGGCCCGGGACGCAGAGCCGGTCGTGCACGACCTCGAAGGTCGCCGTCCGGGTCACCGCCTCCGTCAGCTGGCAGACGCGCAGCGCCCCGTCGAGCACCAGCGAGGTGTAGCTCTGACCGGCGCCGTGGACGGCCGCGTTGGCGGCGGCCAGCGCCACGTCCATGCCGTGCGCGCCGAGCCGTGCGCGCAGCCAGGCACGGAAGGTCGGGTTCTCGCGCAGCAGCGTCGCCACCGCCGTCACCAGGCGGGGCGAGGGCGGCAGTCGCAGGCGCGCGCCGGTCACGGCGGCGGCGATGCCCAGGGCGTCGGCCCCCAGGGCGGCGGCCGCGACGCGCACCGAGGCCGGGTCGCCGGGGTGGGCCAGTTCCTCCACCGGATCGCCCGGGCCGCGTTGCTCCGCCCGGGTCAGTCCGTGCCGCTCGGCGAGTTCGGTGGCCCGGTCCACCACCCGGTCGGTGAGCGCCTCCTCGGTCGCGGTCACCACGAGCCGGGCTAGGCCGGTGTCCCAGTAGGCGAGTGCCACGTCCGGGTGCTCGGCCAGGGCGGTCGCCACCCGGCGCGCGACGCGTTCCGTGCCGCCCGCCCGGCGTACCTCCTCCGTCGCGGCCGGCCGGAGCGCGAGGTGCGCCCGGTGTCCGGCCCGCCAGTCCCGGGTGCCGCCCGGCAGCGCGGCGCGGGCGACCCGTGCCGCGCGTGCCGCGAAGTCCGCGCCGCGCACACCGGCGCGTGCGGTGCCCGCCGCGGCGCCGGCCGCGGCGCCCACCGCGGGTGCGGTGCCGCGCGCGAGCAGCCGGGGACCGGCCAGGACGAATCCGGTGACGGTGTCCTGGGAGCGCGTCAGAAGTCCACCGACCATCGTTGTCTCTCAGCCCGCCTTCCGGGTGGATGCCGCCGTCTTCTTCCGGCTACGGCCGCCCGCGGTACCGGTGGGCCGGCTGGTGGACGCCTTGGTCTTGGAGGTGCCGCGGGAGGACGTGCTCCGGGAGGTGCCGGCCGTGGACTTCCTGGCGGTGGCCTTCTTGGCGGTGGCCTTCTTCGGGGTGGTCTTCTTCGCGGCGGCCTTCTTGGCGGTGGTCGTCTTGGCCGTGCTCTTGTTCGCCGGGCTCGCCTTCGCGGTGCTCTTCTCGGCGGGACCGGACTTCGCGGTGCCCGTCTTCGCCGCGCTCGTCTTCGCCGCGCTTGTCTTGGCCGCGCTTGTCTTGGCCGCGCTCGTCTTCGCCGGGCTCTTCGTCGCCGGGCTCTTCTTGGCGGCGGTCTGCGTTCCGGCGGTCTTCTTGGCGGTATTCCGCGCGGTGCTCTTCGCCGCAGCGGTGCTCTTCTTCGCCGCACCCGACGCGGCCGCACCCGCCTCGGCGGTACCTGCCGTACCGGCCTTCTTCGTACCGCCGCCGTTCGCTTCGCCCCCGCCGGAGGCCTTCGCCCCGTGATCCGTCACCCGCGCGGCGCCCCCGCCCGGCGACTCCTTGCGCCGTGGCTGCGTCAGCCAGGCCACCGCCGCTCCGGTGACGGCCACCGGCCACTCCACCAGTCCGGCGATGCCCAGCACCCCGGCGCCCGTGTACACGACCACCCGCCGCCCACGCGGCGACACCGCTCCCAACCTGTCCAGCGCGCCCTCGGCGGTCCTGCCGACCGTCTCGGCGCCCGGCACCTTCCGCAGCGCCGATGCGGCCGCGTGCAACGGTCGCGGGAGCGTCTGCGCCGACTTCTGCTCAGCCATGACTGTTCGTCCTCGCCCTGTGCATGCCGTGGGGAGCGCATGCTGTGGAAACCCTGGGAACATCACCTTCCGCATTTCTGCGGGTTCCCGCACTTCGGGCACTCATCCCCACGAGCTCGCCACGGCCTCCGGGCCGGAGCGCGCGCCGCCCCCGGGCCGCCGAAGGACGAACCAAGGCCCGCGAGAACGCCGAATGCCCGCCCCTCACCCGACCGAGTCGGGTGAGGGGCGGGCACAGTCCCCGAGGCCCAGGAGGCGAAGCCCCCGGTACCTCAACGGCGACGGGCGTTCAGCAGCCGACGAGCCGCGAGGCCAGGTATCCCTCGATCTGGTCCAGCGACACACGCTCCTGCTTCATCGTGTCCCGCTCCCGCACCGTCACGGCGTTGTCCTCGAGCGTGTCGAAGTCGACCGTCACGCAGAACGGCGTACCGATCTCGTCCTGACGCCGGTAGCGGCGACCGATCGCACCGGCGTCGTCGAAGTCGATGTTCCAGTTCTGCCGCAGCGCCTGGGCGAGGCCCTTGGCCTTGGGCGACAGCTCCGGGTTGCGGGACAGCGGCAGGACGGCGACCTTCACCGGCGCGAGGCGCGGGTCGAGGCGCAGCACCGTGCGCTTCTCCAGCTTGCCCTTGGCGTTCGGCGCCTCGTCCTCGATGTACGCGTCGAGCAGGAAGGCGAGCATCGCGCGCCCGACACCGGCCGCCGGCTCGATGACGTACGGCGTCCAGCGCTCGCCGGCCTCCTGGTCGAAGTAGGAGAGGTCCTGGCCGGAGGCCTTGGCGTGCGAGGAGAGGTCGTAGTCCGTCCGGTTGGCGACACCCTCCAGCTCGCCCCACTCGCTGCCGCCGAAGGAGAAGCGGTACTCGATGTCGGCGGTGCGCTTGGAGTAGTGGGAGAGCTTCTCGGCCGGGTGCTCGAACCAGCGCATGTTCTCCTCACGCAGGCCCAGGCCGGTGTACCAGTTCCAGCGCTGCTCCATCCAGTACTCCTGCCACTTCTCGTCCTCGCCCGGCTTGACGAAGAACTCCATCTCCATCTGCTCGAACTCGCGGGTCCGGAAGATGAAGTTGCCGGGCGTGATCTCGTTGCGGAAGGACTTGCCCATCTGGGCGATGCCGAACGGCGGCTTGCGGCGCGAAGTGGTCTGCACCTGGGCGAAGTTGGTGAAGATGCCCTGTGCGGTCTCGGGCCGCAGGTAGGCGACGGAGCCGCTGTCCTGGGTCGGGCCGAGGTGGGTGGAGAGCAGACCGGAGAACTGCTTGGGCTCGGTGAAGGTGCCCTTGTTGCCGCAGTTGGGGCAGTTGAGGTCCGCGAGGCCGTTCTCCGGGGCGCGGCCCTTCTTCTCCTCGTAGGCCTCTTCCAGGTGGTCTGCGCGGAACCGCTTGTGGCACGAGGTGCACTCGGTCAGCGGGTCCGTGAAGGTGGCGACGTGGCCGGAGGCCACCCAGACATCGGGGGCCAGGATCACGGACGAGTCGAGACCGACGACGTCCTCGCGCGAGGTGACCATGTAGCGCCACCACTGGCGCTTGAGGTTCTCCTTGAGCTCGACACCCAGCGGCCCGTAGTCCCAGGCGGCGCGCTGACCGCCGTAGATCTCACTGCACGGGAATACGAAGCCACGGCGCTTGCTCAGGCTGACGATGGTGTCGATCTTGTCGGCGGCCACGGTGCTCTCTTCATTACGACGACGGGCGACGAAGCGAGATGCTTCCAGAGAATGCCTCAGGTTACCGGCGTGGACTGCCCCTCGGCCAAATCGGGGCCCACCTGGGCTCCCGCCCGTCCACCGGCCGGACCCGCGGCCCGGCTCCTCGCCCGGCCCGAGCCCGCCGGACCGACCGTTTGTTGACAACGGTTTCCATATTTGTTGAAAATGAATGCCATGAACGTACGACGACGACACATATCCGGCATAGCAGTCACCGCGGCCGCCGCGCTCGGCCTCGGGACCCTCTCCGCCTGCTCCGGCGACAGCGCCGCGGCGGGCAACACCGACAAGTTCGACGTCGTCGCGTCGTTCTACCCCATGGCCTTCCTCGCCGAGCGGATCGGCGGCGACCACGTCAACGTCAGCAGCCTGACCCAGCCCGGCCAGGAGCCGCACGACCTGGAGCTCAGCACCAAGCAGCGCGCGCAGCTGGAGGAGACCGACGCGGCGCTCTTCCTCACAGGTCTCCAGCCCGCCGTCGACGAGGCCATCGGCCAGTCCGGCGTCAAGACGAAGATCGACGCGGCCACGCTGACCGCCCTGGAGGAGCACGGCGCCGAGGCCGGCGGCCACGACCACGAGGGCGAGGCCGCCCACGAGGAGGAGCACGCCGGTGAAGAGCACGCCGGTGAAGAGCACACCGAGGAAGAGCACGGCCACGACCACAGCCACGAGGCCGGCGGCAAGGACCCCCACATCTGGCTCGACCCGGTCAAGTACGCCGAGGTCGCCGAGGGTGTCGGCAAGGCCTTCGAGAAGGCCGACCCCGACCATGCCGCCGACTACAAGAAGAACACCGAGGCCCTGGTCAAGCAGCTCGGCGACCTGAACACGAAGTTCGAGACCGGCCTGAAGGACACGGACACCAAGGTCTTCATCACCACGCACTCCGCCTTCGGCTACCTCGCCGAGCGCTACGGCCTGACCGAGGAGGCCATCAGCGGTCTCAGCCCCGAGGCCGAGCCCAGCGCCGCCCGGGTCAAGGAGCTTGAGAAGATGGCCAAGGCCGACGGCGTCTCCACGATCTTCTACGAGACGCTCGTCAGCGACAAGACCGCGAAGACGGTCGCCCAGGACTCCAACCTCAAGACGGACGTCCTCGACCCGCTCGAGGGCATCACCGACAAGTCCCGCGGCGACGACTACTTCCAGGTCATGGAAGCCAACCTCAAGGCACTGCGGACGGCTCTGGGAGCCAAATGACCAACCCTCTGGAGGGCAGCGGCATGAACGAGCCCGTGAGCAGGCCCGTCGACGAGCCCGTCATATCCCTGCGCGGCGTCCGCGCCGAGCTCGGCTCACGCCCCGTCCTGCGCGGCATCGACCTCACCGTGGGCCGCGGCGAGGTCGTCGCCCTGCTCGGCGCCAACGGCTCGGGCAAGTCCACGGCCGTACGCACCGTCATCGGCCAGGTACCGGTCACGGCCGGCGAGATCGAACTGTTCGGCACCCCGCGCCGCCGGTTCCGCGACTGGGCGCGCGTGGGCTACGTCCCGCAGCGCACCACGGCCGCGGGCGGCGTCCCCGCGACGGTGACCGAGGTCGTCTCGTCCGGCCGGCTCTCCCGGGCCCGCTTCGGCATCCTGCGCGGGGCCGACCACGAGGCCGTACGCAGGGCCATCGACCTGGTCGGCATGGCGGACAGGGCCAAGGACTCCGTGGACGCCCTCTCCGGCGGCCAGCACCAGCGGGTACTGATCGCCCGCGCGCTCGCCTCCGAACCCGAGCTGCTGATCATGGACGAGCCGATGGCCGGCGTCGACCTGGCCAGCCAGGAGGTCCTGGCCGCCACCCTGCGCGAGCAGGTCGCGGCCGGCTCCACCGTCCTGCTCGTGCTGCACGAGCTGGGCCCGCTGGAGCCCCTGATCGACCGGGCCGTGGTGCTCCGCGACGGCTGCGTCCTGCACGACGGCCCGCCCCCCAAGGCGGTCGGCCAGCACGCGCTGCCCGGCCACGACCACGTACACCCGCACGCGGCGGCCGGCGCCGAACCGATCCGCACCGGACTGCTGAGCTGAGAAGGCCCCCATGGAAATCCTGAACTACGCCTTCATGCAGCGGGCGCTGCTGGCCGCCGTCCTGGTCGGCATCACCGCGCCCGCCGTCGGCATCTACCTGGTCCAGCGCCGCCAGGCCCTCATGGGCGACGGCATCGGCCACGTGGCGATGACCGGCGTCGGCCTGGGCTTCCTGCTCACCTGGTCCCCGGTGTGGATGGCCACGCTGGTCGCCGTGCTCGGCGCGGTCCTCATGGAGCTGATCCGCTGGTACGGCAGGACCCGCGGCGACATCGCCCTCGCCATGCTCTTCTACGGCGGCATGGCCGGTGGCGTGATGTTCATCAACCTGGCGCCGACGGGCTCCAACGCCAACCTGAACTCGTACCTCTTCGGCTCGCTGTCGACGGTGAGCGAGTCCGACGTCACGGCGATCTGCGCGCTGGCCGCCTTCGTGGTCCTGGTCACCCTCGGCCTGCGCCGCCAGCTGTTCGCCGTCAGCCAGGACGAGGAGTTCGCCCGGGTCACCGGCCTGCCGGTGCGCGCGCTGAACCTGCTGACGGCCGTCACGGCGGCGGTGACGGTGACGGTCGCGATGCGCGTCGTCGGGCTGCTGCTGGTGTCGGCGCTGATGGTGGTCCCGGTCGCCGCGGCCCAGCAGCTCACCCGCAGCTTCGCCGCCACCTTCGCGATCGCCGTCGCCATCGGCGTCAGCGTGACCATCGGCGGCACGGTCACCTCGTACTACCAGGACGTGCCGCCCGGCGCGACCATCGTGCTGCTCACCATCGGCGCGTTCGTCCTGCTCACCGCGCTGGCGGCGCCACTGGCCCGGCGACGCGCGCGGGCGGCCACCGCGGCGCGGGCCGCCGCCGATCCGGCGGAGTGCAAGATTCCGGCCACCCGTGGGGCCACCGACGAGGTCGGCGTCTGACCGCCGGGCGGCCGGGCTGGCACAATGGCCCGGCAAGCCCCAGACGGCAGACGTGAGGAGGAGTACCGGTGACGACCGCTGGACCGCCCGTGAAGGGCCGCGCCACCCGGCAGCGGGCCGCCGTGTCGGCGGCCCTCCAGGAGGTCGAGGAGTTCCGCAGCGCACAGGAGCTCCACGACATGCTCAAGCACAAGGGCGACTCGGTCGGGCTCACCACGGTCTACCGCACCCTGCAGTCCCTCGCCGACGCCGGCGAGGTCGACGTCCTGCGCACCGCCGAGGGCGAGTCCGTCTACCGCCGCTGCTCCACCGACGACCACCACCACCACCTGGTCTGCCGCACCTGCGGCAAGGCGGTCGAGGTCGAGGGCCCCGCGGTCGAGAAGTGGGCGGAGGCCATCGCCGCCGAGCACGGCTACGTCAACGTGGCGCACACCGTGGAGATCTTCGGCACCTGCGCGGACTGCGCGAACGCCTCCGGCGGCTGAGCCGTGGGGCCGGGGCTTCGCCCCGGGCCCCCTTTCGGCCTGGCGGCCTCGTCCTCAAACGCCGGACGGGCTGGGAGGATCAAACACCGGACGGGCGGGAGGGATCCGGCCCGCCCTCCATGGCGAGGAGCTCCTCGTTCGGGATCGCGCCGCCGAAGCGCCGGTCCCGGGAGGCGAACTCCAGGCACGCGCGCCACAGGTCGCGCCGGTCGAAGTCCGGCCACAGCACGTCCTGGAAGACCATCTCCGCGTAGGCGCTCTGCCAGAGCAGGTAGTTGGACGTCCGCTGCTCCCCGCTCGGGCGCAGGAAGAGGTCCACGTCCGGCATGTCCGGGTAGTACAGGTACTTCGCGAGCGTCTTCTCGTTCACCTTCGACGGGTCGAGCCGCCCGGCCCGCACGTCCTCGGCGAGGGCCTGCGCGGCGTCGGCGATCTCCGCGCGCCCGCCGTAGTTCATGCAGAAGTACAGAGTGAGCCGGTCGTTGTCCTTGGTCTGCTCCTGGGCGACCTGGAGCTCCTTGGCCACCGACTTCCACAGCTTGGGCATCCGCCCCACCCAGCGCACCCGGATCCCCAGCGCGTCGAGCTGGTCGCGGCTCTTGCGGATGAAGTCCCGGTTGAAGTTCATCAGGAAGCGCACCTCGTCCGGCGACCGCTTCCAGTTCTCGGTGGAGAAGGCGTACAGGGAGATGTTCTCCACGCCGATCTCGATCGCGCCCTGGAGCACGTCCACCACCCGCTCGGCCCCGACCTTGTGCCCCTCGGTGCGCGGCAGCCCGCGCTCCTTGGCCCAGCGCCCGTTGCCGTCCATGACGATCGCCACATGCTCCGGCACCAGCTCGCCGAGGTTCGGGGGCCGCGCGCCGGACGGGTGCTGCTCCGGCGTCGTGTACTCCCGGCGCTGACGCCCCAGGAACCCGCGTACGGCCATGTGTCTCTCGTCTCCTCGTACTGTCTGTCTGTTCTTCCGGGACTTCTCGACTAGGACTTCTCGACGTACCGCAGGGAGCGCAGGCCGCGTTCCAGGTGCCAGTGCAGGTACGCGGACACCAGCCCGCTCCCCTCCCTGACGTGGCGCGGCTCGCACGCGTCCGCGGTCGCCCAGTCTCCCGTGAGCAGCGCCCCGAGCAGTTCCAGGGCCTGCGGCGAGGGTACGACGCTGCCGGGGACCCGGCAGTCGGCGCAGACGGAGCCGCCCGAGCCGACCGAGAAGAACCGGTTGGGTCCCGGCATACCGCACTTCGCGCAGTCCCCGAAGGTCGGGGCGTACCCGTTCACGGCGAGGGAGCGCAGCAGGAACGCGTCCAGCACCAGGTTCGGCGCGTGCTCGCCCCGGGCGAGGGTCCGCAGCCCGCCGACCAGCAGGAGGTACTGCTGCACCGCCGGCTCGCCCTCGTGGTCCGTGAACCGCTCGGCCGTCTCCAGCATGGCCGTCCCGGCGGTGTACCGCGGGTAGTCGGTGACGATCCCGCCGCCGTACGGCGCGATGGTCTCGCTCTGCGTGCACAGCGGCAGCCCGCGGCCGACCAGCTCGCTCCCCTTCGAGAAGAACTGCACGTCCACGTGCGAGAAGGGCTCCAGCCGCGCCCCGAACTTCGACTTGGTCCGCCGCACCCCGCGGGCCACGGCGCGTACGCGTCCGTGACCGCGCGTGAGCAACGTGATGATCCGGTCCGCCTCACCCAGCTTCTGGGTGCGCAGCACGATGCCGTCGTCGCGGAACAGACTCATGGCGTCCATTCTCGCGCATGGCTTCAAGGCACCTCGCCACGGCTTCGGGCGTTGGTGTACGCCGTCGCCGCGCTGAGCCGCTCGGACGGGGTGGCGTGGCGAACGTCACCCGGCTCGGCGTCCCACTCCCGCCCCCCGCCGTACGGCCGCATCTGCACGTACGGCCCCTCGTGCCCCATGACGACGCCGACCCGCCCGCTCCGGAGGTCGACGGCATAGGACCCGACCGGCGGCATCATCATCGCAGCACCGCCGCGAGTCGCCGCGCGGTCTCGACGGAACACCGTCCCAATTCGATGAGCGGACAGGGCGCCTCCCGCGCAAGACTCACCGGGTCCAGCCCGAGTGACGGCAGAGTAATTCCTGCCTCAGTGAGCGCTGCGCGCAATTCTTTCACCGTTACCTCCGCTTCTTCGACGCAGGGCGTCGCATGCCGTGCCTCCACCGTGTTCCCCTTCCCTTTACGGTTTCACTCTTCGTGTCCCTAGAATGCCTCTCCGTGACTACAATCGGGGGGAGTTCGCGCACTACAAGTGCGGTTCAGTACAGGGGGGTTGGTTATGGCCAACGGTTCACGGCAAGCGGCTTGGGAGTTCTTCGGTATTGAACTAAAACGCCGGCGAGAGGACGCCGGAATCACCCAAGTCGAGCTGGGGACGCGGGTATTCGTCTCCGGCGGATACATCGGCCAGTTCGAACAGGCAATTCGCAAGCCTCAGCTGGATGTGGCGCAGCGGATTGACGGAGTACTGCAAACCGACGGTATTTTCGAGCGGCTGTGCCGCAAGCTGATTGACGATCCTCGGTATGCGGATTACTTCGCCCGTGTGGTGGAGCTGGAGCGCCTGGCCACGCGGGTCTGCGAGTTCGCACCGACGGTGGTTCCGGGCCTGCTCCAGACGAAGCAGTACGCACGCACGGTGACGATCGCCGCCAACCCGTTCAAGTCCGACGCCTACGTCGAGGAGATCGTCACCGCCCGTCTGGAGCGCTCACTGATCCTCGACGACGCTACACGGCCCGAGTATTGGGTCGCGTTGCACGAGAACGTGCTGCGGATCCCGGTGGGCGGCCAACAGGTGATGGCCGCTCAGCTGGAGCACATCGCACGGCTGATGCGTGAGCGCATGGCGGTGGTGACAGTGCTGCCGTACAAGGCGGGGGCGCACGCGGCCATGGGCGGGATGCTGAAACTCATGGACTTCGAGGACGCCCCGCCGGTGGCTTATACGGAGACGGAGTATTCAGGCACACTCATCGACAGTCCAGCCGTGGTGACGCACGCCCAGCGCACATACGATCTACTCAGGGTCGCCGCGCTGTCGCCGGAGGCGTCCCTGGCCCTGGTCGAGTCGGCGGCGGAGGACTTCAGACGATGCGCGAGTACGACCTGACCAACGCCCGCTGGACGAAGAGCAGCTACAGCAACGGCCAAGGCGGCGACTGCGTCGAGGTCGCCGACGGAGTCCCCGGTGTCGTCCCCGTCCGGGACAGCAAGGTGGCCGGTGGCCCGGTGGTCCTCGTCGGGCCGGCCGCCTGGACCGAGTTCGTACGCACCGTCGGCTGACGAAGGACGAAGAAGGGGCACCCATGTCGTACCCGGAGCCGCGCTACCTCGGCGAGAAGGGCGAGATCAACGCCGTGTTCAGGGGGGCCGACACCCCGCCGGACATCGTCTCCCCCGGCGGCACGAGCACCCACTACCTCGCGAGCCACGCCTCCACCGGCGGGGAGTTCGGGCTGTACAAGGTGGACATGGGGCCGAAGGCACCCGGCGCCAGGACGCACTTCCACCGGAGCATCTCCGAGTCCTTCTACGTCCTGTCGGGCGAGGTGGAGCTCTACAACGGCGAGCGCTGGGTCACCGGCCGCCAGGGCGACTTCCTGTACGTGCCGGTCGGCGGGCTGCACGCCTTCAGGAACGACAGCGACGACCCCGTGTCCATGCTGATGCTGTTCTCGCCGGGGGCCCCGCGCGAGGAGTACTTCGAACACGTCGCCGAGTTCGCGCAGCGCGGTGGCGAGGAACTGCGGGAGTTCCAGGTGAAGCACGACAGCTTCTTCGTCTGACGGGCCGGGCTCAGGGAGACCCCTGAGCCGTGACACTGGGGTAATCCCCCGTGTGTTTCAGGTTGTTGCCCGGATGGGGAGGGCCCCGGGCATCCGCGAGGGTCGTCGTATGACGCAGCGCACGCGAACCATCCGCAACGCCGCCATCGTCGGCGTGTCCACCGCCCTCCTCGGCATCACCGCGCCCGTGACCGCGACGGCCTCCGCGACCGCGGGCCCGTCCAAGCCCCTCACCTGGACGGACTGCGAGGGCGGCGCCGCCGACCCCCGTCAGCGGTGCGCCACCCTCCAGGTCCCCATGGACTACGCCGACGCCGACAGCCCGCTCATCGACATCGCCGTCTCCCGCATCCCCGCCGAGAATCCGGACGCCCGGCGCGGGGCCCTGTTCCTCATCGCGGGCGGGCCCGGCGGTTCGAGTCTGGGCGACCCCTCGGGCAAGGGGCAGAAGCTGCCGCAGGAGGTACGGGACACCCACGACCTGATCGGCTTCGCCCCGCGCGGCCTCGCCCCTTCCACCTCCGTCGACTGCGGGCTGGCCCACGCCGACCTGGCCACCTCCAGGCTCCGTCCCTGGCCCGCCCCCGACGGCTCGGTGGACGGGAACATGGTCACCGCCCGGCGCACGGCCGACGCCTGCGCCCGCGACGGCGGCGAGCTGATGCGGCACCTCAGCACCGCCAACGAGGCCCGCGACATCGACCGCGTCCGGGCCGCGCTCGGCGAGCGGAAGATCTCCGCGTGGGGCGTCTCGTACGGGACGTACGTCGGCTCGGTGTACGCGCAGCTCTTCCCGCACCGCACCGACCGCATCGTGCTGGACAGCCTCGACAACCCCGATCCGACCCGCGTCGGCCGCGCCTGGCTCGCCGGGCACGAGCAGGGCGTGGAGGACGTCTTCCCGCACTTCGCCACCTGGGCCTCCAAGCCCGGCAACCCCGACCGGGTGGCGCGCAAGGCCGCCGACGTGCGGCCGATGTTCCTGCGGCTCGCCGCCCGGCTCGACCGCGAGCCGATCCCGTGGCCCGGCGCCAACCCGGAGGAGCTGAACGGCAACGTGCTGCGTCAGACGATGCTGGACAGCTTCGCTTCCCCCAGCCGCTATCCCACGCTCGCGAAGCTGATGCGGGCCGCGCGGCAGGGCACCGTGCCGCCCGCACCGGCGGGGCCGCCCGAGGCCGTGCTGCGGAACGTCACCGCGGTCGGCGCCGGCGTCCTGTGCAACGACGTCGCCTGGCCGAAGTCGGCCGCCGTGTACCAGAAGGACGTCACCGAGAGCCGCGCCAAGTACCCGCTCACCGCCGGGATGCCCCGCAACGCGATGCTGTGCGCCGCCTGGCCCTACCAGCCGCGCGAGGCGCCCGTGCGCATCACCGACCGGGGGCCGTCCAACATCCTGCTCGTCCAGAACGAGCGGGACGTCGCCACCCCGCTCAGCGGCGCCCTGAAGATGCGGGAGGCGCTCGGCCGGCGCGCGGTCATGGTCACCGTGGACTCCACCGGCCACGACGCCTACCTCGCCGAGGGCAACGCCTGCGGCGACCGCACGGTCTCCCGCTTCCTGGCGACGGGAGAGCGCCCGGACGCGGACACCCACTGCGGCTAGGGCACCGCTGGAGAAGCCGGCCGCCCGCACAGCCACGGCGGGCGGGCGGCCGGCGGTCATCCGGTGTTCTTGACCGGGGCGCTGTCGCGTCCCTGACGCCGGCCGCTGAGCTCGACGTCCAGCGTCTGCTGAGCCACCCGCATGGCCTCGGCGTACTCGGGGTCCTGCAGCCGCTCCCACATCTGGTCCTCGGAGAGGTCCTCCACACGGCTGGTCACCCACCAGATGTTGCCGAAGGGGTCCTTAACCCGCCCTCCCCGCTGTCCGAACGCGTCGTCGGCCGGGGAGGTGACGACCTGTCCGCCGGCGTCGACGGCCCGGGCGCACGCCTCGTCCGCATCGGCCACGAACACGTTCAGCAGGCAGGGCATGACAGGCCAGTCCGCGTGCCGGTCGAACGCCATCACGATGGTGTCGCCGACTCGGATCTCGGCATGACCGATCAGCCCGTCCTCGGTCGCCACCCGCGACAGTTCCTCACCGCCGAACGCGTGGGTGACGAAGTCGAGGAAGGCTCCGGTGTCGTCGGTGACGACCCAGGGCGCGACGGTGGTGCAGCCCTGCGGCGCGGTGTTGGTCTGCTCAGGCACGGTGATCCCTTCGATGACGTCGGTCGTCACCAACCTAGGACCCGTCTAGGCCAATGTTTGTCCTGGAGGCGATGCCCTCCCGGGGCGGGGCACCCGGCGTCACCAGCCCCGACTCGTAGCCCACGATGACCAGTTGCGCCCGGTCCCGTGCGCCCAGTTTGCCCATGATGCGGCTGACGTGGGTCTTGGAGGTCAGCGGGCTCAGTCCCAGCGAGTCGGCGATCTCCGTGTTGTTGAGGCCGCGTGCGACCAGGGTGAGCACCTGGCGTTCGCGGTCCGACAGGCAGTCGGGGCCGCCGCCGTCCACCACCGGCGTCGAAGGGCTGCGCAGGAAGCGCTCGATGAGCCGTGCCGTGGGGCCGGGCGACAGGAGCGCGTCGCCCGCCGTCACGGTACGGATGGCGTCGAGGAGGTCGGCGGGTCTGGTGTCCTTCACCAGGAAGCCCGAGGCGCCCGCCCGCAGTGCCTCCACGATGTTGTCGTCGGTGTCGTAGGTGGTGAGGACCAGCACCTTCACCCCGGCCAGGTCCTCGTCGGCCGCGATGAGCCGGGTCGCCTCGATGCCGTCCAGGTCGGGCATCCGGATGTCCATCACGACCAGGTCGGCGCGTTCCGTGCGGGCCAGCTCGACGGCCTGGCGGCCGGTGCCCGCCTCGCCGACGACCTCCATGTCGGGGGCCGACGCGACGAGCAGGGCGAACGCGGCACGGACGAGGTTCTGGTCGTCCGCGAGCAGCACTCGTATGGTCATCCGTCAGCCGTCTCTCTGCGTGGTCGCGGTCGTCAGGGGCGCGGCGGGCGGCGCGGGTGCCGCCGACGCGGTGGGTGTCGGCAGTACGGCCGTCACCTCGAAGCCGCCGGCGCCACCGCCCCGCGGCCCGGCGTCGAGTGTGCCGCCCACGCTGCGGGCCCGCTCGCGCATGCCGACGAGGCCGAAGCCGGGAGTGCCGCCGTGGTGGCCGGGGCCGGTGCCGTCGTCGGTGACGGCCAGGCGCAGGGCGCCCCGCTCGGCGTGCACCTCGACGTGGACGGACGGTTCCGGGCCCGCGTGGCGTACGGCGTTGGTCAGCGCCTCCTGCACGATGCGGTAGGCGGCGGCGCCGACCGCGGGCGGGACGTCGCCGGCGCGTACCGACAGGTCCACCCGTGCTCCGGCCAGCCGGGCGGCCTCGGCCAGGTCGGGCAGGCCGTACAGCCCGGGCAGCGGGCCTCGGGCGTCGCGCGCGTCCTGTTCCCGCAGGACCTCCAGCGTGGTCCGCAGTTCGCCGCGCGCGCTCCGGCAGGTCTCGGCGATGTCGTCGAGGGCCTTGGCGACGGCGGCCCGGTCCAGACGCTCGGGGTCGGCGGTCAGGACGTGGGCGGCGACGGAGGTCTGCACGCCGATGAGGGTGATGCTGTGCGCGAGCAGGTCGTGCAGGTCCCGGGCGACGCGCAGGCGTTCCTCGGCGACGCGGCGCCGGGCCTCCTCCTCACGGGTGCGTTCGGCGCGCTCGGCGCGTTCGACGATGGAGGCGACGTAGTGCCGGTAGAAGCGGACGTCGATGCCGCAGAACAGGACGGCGACGACCCAGCCGGTGATCCGGAGCAGCTCGACCATGCCGTCGGGGTTGGTGACGGCGTTCATGGACAGCCCCACGCCGATGACTGCGGAGCCGGCGACCAGGGTGCGGCGCACCGTGCCGGTCGCCGCGAGTGTGTAGAGGGCCGTCATGGTCGCCGGGCCGGGCGCGGAGTGGTTGTGGTCGAGGGCGTGGAAGGCGGCGACCGGAGCGGCCACCAGGCAGAGCACCAGCAGGGGACGGTGCCTGCGCCGCACGAGCGGCACGTGGGCGACGAGCAGCAGCGTCCAGCCCACCGCGTCCGGGCGACGGCCCTCGTCGGTGAGCAGCGCGATGCAGGCCGCCGCCGCGGCGAGGAACACGGCGAGCACGGCGTCGTTGCGGTCCCGGTGCGGGGCGGTGAGCGGGTCGCGGTTGATCGCGGCCATGATCCGCTCACCGGGGCGGGACGGCCGGGACGCCGCCGGAGTCGTTGCCTGCACGCGGCCATCCTCCGTGACGGACGCGCCCCTCCGGGAGAGGAGGGGCGCACTCCGGTCGTCGGGCACCTCAGACACCGGCGGGCTCTCGCTCCGCCGCCGGCAGGGGCTCCCCCTCGGGCGCCCGGGACAGGCGGCCCGGCCACCACACCCGGCGCCGCAGGACGACGCTCGCGCTGGTGACCAGGTAGGTGCGGACCAGGAAGGTGTCGAGGAGGACACCGACCGCGATGACGAAGCCCAGCTCGACGAGTTGCACCATCGGCATGTTGGTGAGCACCCCGAAGGTGGCCGCGAGGACGAGTCCGGCGGAGGCGATGACCCCGCCCGTGGCACGCAGCGCGGTGAGCGCGGCCCGCGTGGGTTCGGCGCCGTGCAGGGACTCCTCGCGCATCCTGTGCATCAGGAAGATGCCGTAGTCGACGCCCAGTGCCACCAGGAAGACGAAGGACAGCAGGCCCAGGCCCGGGTCGGTGCCCTCGAAGCCGAAGAGGGGCCCGAAGACCAGCCCGCCGATGCCGAGGGCCGCGCCCCACACGGCGACGACGGCGGCGACCAGGATCAGCGGCGCGACCAGGGACCGCAGAAGGGCGGCGAGGATCAGCAGGACCGAGAGCAGCACGATCGGTACGACGACGACGGTGTCCCGGGCGCTGGTGTCCTCCAGGTCGATCTGCTGGGCGCTGGGGCCGCCGACGTAGGAGTCGTCGAGTGTGTCGCGCAGGGCGTCG
Source organism: Streptomyces sp. NPDC017225 (assembly GCF_044331465.1). NCBI lineage: Bacteria > Bacillati > Actinomycetota > Actinomycetes > Kitasatosporales > Streptomycetaceae > Streptomyces > Streptomyces sp. NPDC017225. The sequence continues at coordinate 648,266 of NZ_JBIRNE010000003.1, forward strand.
ATGGTGGCGGTCTCGGCCGCCGACTGGGGCGGTGCGGAGGCCAGTACGGTGAGTTCGGTCCAGCCGCCGCCGCTGCGGCCCTTCTCGGCGCTCTTGACCCCGCGGGTGTCGCGGGCCTCGGCGAGCGCGGCGTCGGCGCGGTCGGTGGGGGCGATGACGGTGATGGGCTGGGTGCCGCGCTCCGGGTAGGCGGCGGCGAGGGTCTCCATGGCGGCGATCGCCTCGGGCCTGGTGGTGAAGGTGTCCTCCTGCTTGAGGGAGCCGGGCAGGTTGAGCGACCCGAGGGCGAGTGCGCCCAGGAGTACGGCACCGCCGACGAGGACGGTGCGGGGCCGGCGTTCGGCGGAGCTGCCCATCGCGGTGAACAGCGACCTGCGGGCCTTGGGCGTGCTGCCGTAGCGGGGCACGAGCGGCCAGAAGACGCGGCGGCCCAGCAGGACCAGGATCGCGGGCAGCAGGGTCAGCATGGCGGCGAGCGCGCACAGCACGCCGACGGTGCCGAGCGGGCCCATGCCGCGGCTGGAGTTGAGGTCGGCGGCGAGCAGGCAGAGCAGTCCGGCGGCGACGGTGCCGGAGGAGGCGAGCACGGCGGGGCCGCAGCCGCGCAGGGCGGCGGCCATGGCGTCGTAGGGGCGCTCGATACGGCGCAGTTCCTCGCGGTAGCGGGAGACGAGCAGCAGCGCGTAGTCGGTGCCGACGCCGAAGACGAGGATGGTCATGATGCCGGCGCTCTGGCCGGAGACCGGGGTGCCGAACCCCTGGTTGAGACCGTAGGCGACGCCCATGGAGAGGTAGTCGGCGATTCCGGCGACGGCGAGCGGGACGAGCCACAGGAAGGGGCTGCGGTAGATGAGGATCAGCAGCAGGGCGACGACGGCCGCGGTGGTGTAGAGCAGCGGACCGTCGAGGGAGTTGTAGACCTCGCCGGCGTCGGTGGCGAGGGCGCCCGCGCCACCGACCTCGACGCTCAGCCCGTCGCCTCCCTCGGCGACGTCCCGTACGGCGTTGACCAGTGCGTCGCGGGCCTCCTCGTCCTGGCCGGGCTCGGTGGAGGCGACCGGGTACATGAGGGTGCTGCCGTCCTTGGACGGGATGCCGGACGGGCGTTCGGTCAGCCGGTGCGCGCCCGCGATCTCGGCGATCTGGCCGGCGGCGGTGGCCTTGTCGGCGGCGGTCAGTCCGGCGTCGCGGTGGTAGACGACGACCATCTCGGTGGCCTCACCGCCGGGCAGCCGGTCCTGGATCTTCGCGGCCTGGGTCGAGTCGGCGCTCGCCGGCAGGTAGTCGACGGCCCGGTCCTGCTGTACGTCGGACAGTTTCGACGCGAACGGCGAGGCGATCGCCAGGACGGCGATCCAGAGTCCGAGCACCAGCCAGGGCACGGCCCGCCGCCGTTCCCCGCTTGTCCTTGTGGCCCCCATCTGACGGGCTCCCTCCGGTGGATGTCTGGACAGGTCTCCAGACTTCCGGTGGCGGGGCCTCGGCACGTCGGGCGCGAGGGCGAGCCGGCGGCTACCGCCCGGGGAGACGCGGGGCCGCCGTTACTCCCCGGGGAGTACCCCGGGCGGGGCGGCGGTCAGGCGCGGTCGACCATCCAGTTGCCGTCCTCCTCGGCGTCGACCCGCACTTCCAGTTCGCGCAGGCCCATGCCCGCGTCCCAGAGTTCCCTGAAGCGCTTCAGCCGGTCCCGTACGTAGTCCTGGCGCGCGGTGAGCCGGGTGCGGACGTTGACGTCGCGCAGGTCCTGCTCGACCTCGAACGACACCTCCTCGTCGTAGAGGATGAAGTCGTTGGTGGTGCCGCGCTGGAGGTGCGGGGGCAGTTCGGGCAGGACGGCCACGCGTACGTCGATGCGCCGCAGTTCCTGCTCCTCGCACAGCCGCAGCAGCCGGTCGTCGAGCTCCCGGGCGCTCCCCAGCAGGAACAGCCGGCGCACCGACACACCCTGTTCGTCGATCGCCGCCTGCTGGGCGTCGAGGTAGCGGCCCGCGGGTTCACTGGTCCAGAACTCCCGGTCGACGGAGGTGCTGGTGGCGCAGATGGACTGCTCGGCGGCGCGGGTGAGGGTGAGCATCCAGTCGTGGTTCTCACCGGGGCACTCGGCGCTCAGGTTGGTGAGGTCCGCCATGTGGCCGACGACCCGCGACATCTCCAGGTGGACGAAGGTGTGGAGGATGGAGGTGCCCGGCAGCAGGACGTCGGCGAAACCCTGGGCCAGGTCGGGCAGGCTGTCGATACGGACCCGGTCCAGCTGCGGGTAGGGCTCGGAGGTCCGGTGGTCGACCTGGGTGACGTGCGTCTCGACCAGCTGCTTCACGTCCTCGGTGTGCCGGGTCAGACCGGTCTTCAGCTCGTCGTCGTAGCGGTTGAGGCCGTCCCGTACGGCGGCGGTGTTCTCGGCCAGCGCCTTCTCCACCCGCCGGGTGTGCTCCTCCAGCCGCGAAGGGCCCGGCCGCGGGGCCAGGCCCAGGACGTACTGGACGAGTACCGCGGCGCCGGCGCAGAGCACGGCGGCCACGAACTGCCGCAGCGTTCCGTCGTCCGGGCTGAGCAGCGCGGTGACGCTCCAGAAGAGGGCGCCGACGACCAGGGCGACCAGCGTCATGCGCGCCCATGGGGACTCCCCCCTCGGGTCGGCCGGGTTCGTGGTGCGGACCGGGTCGTCGGACTGGGATGACTGTGCCGTGCTCATCTCGCTTCTCCCCCCGTTGGGATACGCGTCGGATCGGGGTGCGGGGATGTGCGTGCCAGGCGTCGGCGCCCGGTCAGGGGGCCGGCTCGACCTCCCGGTGGGGTGCGGGGATGGCGTGCAGGGTGAGCTGGTCGCGGATCCGCTGCACCAGAGCCTGCCACTGCCGGGTGAAGCCGGGCCGCTCCTCCAGCGGGTCCCACAGCGGGGCCAGCTCCCCGGCCACCCTGGCCCGGGGCATCCACAGGTGCAGCAGGTGGTCGACGGCCGGCCGCAGCGTCCTGACGACGGCGGTGGCGTCCTCGGCGGCTCCCGTGCCCAGACGGAGGCCGTCGAGCATGCGGACGACGGTGGTGAGCAGCCAGTCGTGCAGGGCGAGGTCGTCGCAGAGCGCGGCGAGGTCGGCGCCGGCGGTGCCTTCGGGCACCCGGAGCCGCACGGTGCGCAGTTCGTCCTCGGCGAGGGTGAACCGCTCGATGGACGGGCCGCCGCCCGCGCCCGCCGGGAGGGCGACCCAGCGCAGCCGGGTGGGGCGGGACCGGAAGGGCGGGCGCTGGTCGAGCAGGGGGTGGCGCAGCAGCCGGGTGAGCAGCCCGTCGGCGATCAGGCCGACGTCGAGGTCGCCGTGGCGTCCGCCGCCGAGCACTCCCTGGGCGACCGCCTCGTGGGGCGGCTTCCCGAGCGGCTCGACCACGCCGGGGCGTACCAGGTACTCGCCCCAGGGCCGTCGCTGGTCGGGGCCGGTGGCGGGGACCCGGAAGTGGGCGGAGGTCTGCAGGACGCGCCCCTCGGTGAGCGCGGCGTGTGCGGTGACGGTGCCGACGGCGCGGATCCGGGCGCCGTTGGAGCTGGGCAGCGGGCAGTCGACGCCGGTGAGGGTGTCGGGGGAACGCGCGTAGAGGCCGGGACGCTCGGAGAGCAGGACGCGTTCGTCGGCGCGCAGGGCCAGGAGCTGGGCGGCGGCGCGGATGTCGAGCGACTGCCGGGCGGGCAGCAGACAGGTACGGATCTCGCCGCAGGCGAGTACGGCGCGCGGCGTGCTCTCCCCCGCGCCCATGTCACAGCCCCGCGTAGTAGACGTAGGAGACGCGGTCGGCGACCGAGTCCGGGACGGCGGTGCGCTCGCGGCCGGAACGTTCGGCGACCTGCGCCAGCGCGCCCGGGTCCACCTCGATCTGGTCGAGGATCACGCGGACGGCGTGTTCGACGGGGAGGAACCGGGTGGGCAGGACCGAGCAGGTCCGGTAGGCGGCGAAGGGGTCCGCCCGGGGGTTGAGCCGGAGCAGGGAGGGCAGTTCGTCCCAGGTCTCGGGGAAGCCGGAGGCGGTGTGCGACTGCGGGACGAGGACCGCCTCGCCCTCGTCGCGCAGCAGTCCGAGGCGGGCGAGCTGCCACACGGCGGCGAGGAAGGGGCAGGACCAGGTGCGGTGCCCGTCGGCGTCGTCGCTCCACATCTCGACGTCGAGGAAGACGGAGTGGCGGCGGGCCGCGGTCTCCTGGGGCGGCTGCCAGGCGGCGGCCCGTTTCATCGCCTGCGGGGCGCGGGCGACGGGGCTGCGTTCGCCGTTGGCCAGCCAGCCGGTCTGCGCGGCGGGCGAGCGCAGGCCGTAGCTGCCGGGGGGCGGTGACTCGACGATGCGTCCGGCCACCGCCTCGGCGACGGGCACCTTGCCGGCCGTGGCGCAGCCGGACTCGCGGGCCAGGTAGTCGACGCTCAGCCCGGCCCGCTCGGCCTCGGCGAGGAGCGTGGGGACGACCTCGGCGGGGGTGGAGAAGCGGGTGAAGTAGTCGTCGATGAGGAAGCAGGTGCTGATCCGGGCGCGTTTGCCACCGGTCCGCAGGGTGGCGGCGGTGCGCGCCGCCTCCGCCCAGGGCCGTACCTCCGCGAAGTGCCGGCGCAGCCGTTCGGGCCCGGCCTCGAAGTCCTCCATGTAGAGGTGGCCCAGCTCCAGCGAGAGGTGTGCCAGCGGCACCGACTGGGTGCGTGGCTCGGCGGCGGTCTCACGGAACACCGCGTCCGTCATGGCCGCCCCCAGTGCGAGTCGTCCGTCAGGCGCCTGGCGATCTCCTCCAGCGCCTCCAGGGTTTCCTTGTTGGCGATCTGGGTGCGGAACACATCCTCTTCCGTGATCAGTTGCTCCCGCCACTGGAGGATCGGTTCGAGGGGCACCATGCCGATCACCACGCTGTCCCCGATGCGGTGGTCGGAGGCGAGGCGTCGCAGGGACTCGTCGCAGGCCTCCATCCAGGTCGCCTGTGCCGGTGAGGCATGTACCCACAGCGGGGACTCGGGCGCGGGCACGGCGGCGCGGACGAAGCGGACAGCACCGCGGAGTTCGTTCTCGTCGTGGCCGCGGGCCACGCCGCCGTCGAGGATGCCGTGTTCTTGGAAGACGAGTCCGGCGGCGGCGATCACATGCTGCCGGGTCCAGCGGTGGAAGACCAGCCAGCGGGCGTCCACGCCGCGCATCTCAGGCTGGGCGCTCGCCTCCAGGACCATGTCCATGGCGTAGCTGCGGCCGGCGCTCAGGTCGACGACGATCACGTCGAACTCGGTGTTGAGCCTGAGCATCAGATCTACGCAGCGACAGGTGGAGTCCTGGTCGGTGGCGAACTCACCGCCCCCGGCGTCACCAGGGATCAACACCAGTCGGCCGGAGCCGTTGGGCCGGCTGCTCAGGACGGGATGCTCGGTCTGTCGCCAGACGTCGATCCGGGCCGGCTCGGCGACCTGGCCGCCCAGGTAGGAATGCAGGCCGTTCTCCTTGACGCCGCGCATCGCGCTCGGCACGTCGAAGACGGCGGCGGCCGTGGGCGAGCCGAAGTCGAAATCCACGTAGGCGACGTGGTCACCGGCGAGGGCTCGCTGGTAGGCCAGGTTGGCGCTGGTCACCGAGCGGCCGGTACCCCCCTTGTCGGAGGCGGCGAAGACGAGCACGGCTCAGACCTCCTGTTCGGCGGCGCCTCTGGCCCGGGCGAGGGTGTCGAGCTCGCGGAGCACGGGCTGCGTCAGCGCCAGGGCGGTCGCCGGCCGGTCCTCCATCAGGCGGCGGGCCCGTTCCAGCTGCGCCTGGATCGTCCGCATGGCGCGGCCCCGGCCGCCGTCGTCGGGTGCTGTCTGCAGCTGTTCCCAGCCGAAGAGGTGCCAGGCCTCACTGAGTGCTTCGCGTGCCAGCTCGGACATGTCCTGGCTGCGAATGGGCGGCTGCATGTACAGGTTGCGAGCGGCGACCAGGCACTCCGTCACCCGCTCGGTCATGCTCCAGGACAGCTGGGGAACCGCGTGGGAGGCCTCCGGGTACACGCCAGGAACGTTGTCCCACAGGTCGATGCCGTCACCGGTGTCGATCCGCCGGTCCCACAGGTGCTGGAAAACACTTTCGGCCAGGCGCAGCAACCGGTCCTGGGCGCTCGTGTTCCGGGACAGAGCGGCGAGCTGCAAGGAGCGTTTGAGCAACTGGGCGGAGAAGTCCCGCATCCGCCAGTGCAATTTCGGTCCGGCCCGCTCGGAGCCTGCCAGCGGCATGGCGACTCCTGGGTAATGCAGGGCGACATAGGGGTCGTCCCGGGTCATCCGGCTGGTGATGCGGCCTCGGTCGGCCAGCCGCTCCATCACCGCCACCGTACGGGTCAGGTCGTCGTCGGTGGCGCGGCGGCGCACCAAGTCGTGCACGAGGATGGCCGCGACAGTGAGGGAGAAGTAGTCGGACTCCAACTGCAGGCCGGTTGTCTGCCAGGGAAGGTCCTCGAGGGGCCAGCGGTCACCACCGAAGCGGGCGATTCCGGACCAGTACTGCTGGCTGAGCTCCCAACGCAGCCGCAAAGCCTCAGCCAGCTTTTGCTGGTCGGGAGTGAGCAGACCGAGGGTGAGCGTGCGCTCGGAGAAGAGGTCCTGGATGCCGTCAAGGGCCACGACGGTGAAGTAGACGTACGGCACCTTGTCCGCCACGCCTTCTGGCTGGCCGAGCACCGGCGCGTCCAGTTCGACGACCTTGGGTGCGCCCCTGACCACACCCCAGGCCCAGCCGCACTCGAACAGATATCCCTCGTCACGTACCGTCTCGTCGACCTGGATGCCGCGGATCAGTCCCTCCGAGATGGTTCCGCGCAAGGCCCGGAACTGGCGGGCGAACTGCTGCACCACGGCCCGGTCCGATCTCTGGCCCTGTCTGATCAGGTCGATCAGCCGACGGCCCTGATCGGAGTCGGCGTCGAAGACGTTGACCGCGAAGGAACGAAGCAGACCGGACATCGCTGTGGTGAGCCGGGTCTGGGTGGCCTCCCTGAGCTCCTTGATCGCGCTGTGGATGTCGGAGCGAGCGGTGGTGTTCTCGTAGACCTTGAGGAAACCGAGGGTGGCCAGGCAGAGCGTCACCGACATCGAGTAGGCGTCCACCACGCTCAGGCCCCGCTGCTCGGGGGTCGGTTGGTTCTCCTCGTCCATGCTGAGGAAGTAGGCGCCCCCGGAGAAGGTGGGGCTGCCGTCGGCGGTCGAGTGCGTGCGCATGAAGCCGGTGAGCTCCGCGACCAGCTTCTCCGGGATCTCGACCCGCTCCCCGAGGCTCCGCAGGGCGCGCAGCACGTCCCGGTCGGTGGTGTCCGGCCGGTCCAGGCGGAAGGACGGAATCTCCGTAGCCGGGTACATCAGGCAGAGCAGCCGCTCCGCGTCCGCCACGCTGTTCAGACCGGACTCCCCCGTGGAGCCCGCCCCCTTGTTCTCGAACGCCTGCCGAGCCACGGCTCGCCAGAGCTCCAGCAAGTGCTGACGTGGCTTGATCTGCATCCCCGCACCCCTCATAGAGACCGGCGAGCCGGCATCTAAGGCATGATTCCCATCAACTACCGTCAGAAACAGTTGTTTTTGCGCCTTCCGAGCGCCAACAGCATTCCCTCGTGCCCCTCCCGTACCGTGTGGTGAAGATCGTGCACCACAAGGTCCTCCGCGTACGGCCCCATAAGTTCCTCGACTCCCTCGGCACCCACCCGGAACGCCGGGTACCGGACCTCGTTGACGATGTACCCCTCGGACTCCTTCATGAATGCGGCAGCGAAAGGTGCGCCCGCCTCCAGAACGTTCATGAAGGATCGGACCCCGCGCTCGAACTCGGCGGGGCACTCCGTCATCGACTCCGCGACGAAGCACATCGTCCCCATCTCCCAACGCCGCCAGCCATCGAGGTCGAACAGACTGGCACGCTCCACCCTGACGATCTCGCCGAACCTCTTCCTTGGTTCGACGGCCTCGTAGGCCGGATCCATGCTGAGGATCTCCCAGAACGCATCCCACACGGCATCGAATCCCTGTTCAGATGTTTGCCTCTCCAGGTATGCGACGTTCGGGAGTGCATACTCAAGCAAAGTAATCTTGTCGCACCATGGCAGCATGGCCAGCGCTGGATAGAGATTCGGACCGGCACCCACGTCAACCCCCCGGACCGAGCGAGCAGTCGTACCGCCGAAGCTGCGGCTGAAGTGATCACGCATCAGCCGCACGATCTCCAGGTCGACCTCTCCGGAGATCCGGTAATTGATGTCAACATACGCGTCCGGGGCGAACGCCGACCATGGCGCATCCGCGTTGCGAATCATTCTGTCAACCTTTCGCCCCAGACCGGGGGACATATAAGCGACAGCAGGGCCGGCGTGGACACACATCCGACCCTACCGCAAGAATCACCTGGCAGGCATGAGATTACCAGGGGAAATACAGTCAAAGCACCTCACTCGAGTGCGGCTGCGATCGCCACTCCGGTCTCCTTCTTGGTGAGGTAATGGGTGCTGTCGTGCACGTGAGATCCATTGGGCACCAGGTGACAGGTGACGTCTGGACCGAAGCGGGGACGGAGATCCTTTACCAGCGCCACAACGTCCCGGGCATCGGCAACGTTCGTCCACGCGGTGGATGACGGCTTTCCCGGCCACCGCCCGACTCCGCGCTCAGGTGCCGGATCGACCCGATCGAATATCAGGTTGGGGATACCCAACGGCGAACCTAGGGTGACGAAAGAAGTCACCTTGTGCTCAGGCATGGAACACAACGCCTCGTACGCCACAAGGCTACCCAGAGAATGCGCGACGACCACCCGGGTGTCTTCTCCGACCATCGTCCGTACCCGGTCACGCGCAGCGGCGCGCACATCGGGCTCGGCGAAATAGCGAACCACCTGTTTCAGGTCGAAAATGAGTGCCTTCTCGGCGAGGCCCGCGAAGAACCTCGATCCCGACAGTGCCAGCAGGGCCGACTGAACAAGCGGGCCAAAACCGGACAGGAGATTCTGGGCGCTCGGGGACACGACCTGCGGCTCCTCCGCAGCGGCATGCTCCCACCATTTCAGCAACAGATCCGTCTCCGGTCCGGCCGAGACATCCCACCACCCATAGTGAGGGTCATCGCCGGCAAGACGCTGCCCGGACGGCAGGAACAGGTCACCGTAAAATGCCATCATCACATCGGAATCGGTGATCATTGCCGCTGAACCGGCTCGGCGCAACCCGTCGTGAAGCGCCGGCGCCCACTGACTGAGCAACGTCTGCTCGCCGAGTTGCTGCTTGCCCACACCATGCACACACACAACACGTGCCATCGCAACCTCCGTGACAGCGATGGAATGGTCAGCGTCGATCAAAATTGACGGCTGCACCCATTTCGAACCCGACGATTTCATGACCCGTACCGACGAGAAAGTCACCATCGTCACCGAGTGAAATCGCACGCGCCGGATAGGGCGTGGCCCAGCACAGCATTTCGGTCTGGTTCCGCAGATTCCAGACCCGTACCGTGTAGTCGTCTCCCACTGTGACGGCGACAGGCAAACCGTCGACTCGGCCGGTCGCCACACCGTTCACCACGCCGGTGTGTGCGGCCAGAACGGCCACTTCGTCGCTGGTCGCCAGGTCCCACGCCCGCATCACGCCGTCGTCACCCACACTGACGGCCAGTTCGGACCCGCCGACGCGCGCACAGGCCACACCATGGGCCGCACCGGAGTGGGCTGTCAGGGACTTGATCCGCCGACCGGTGAGCAGGTCCCAGGTGCACATGACGCCGTCGTCGCCGACAGTGACGGCCACATGGCGACCGCCGAGTCGTGTGCAGGCGACCCCGTTCACGACTCCCGAGTGAGCCTCCGCGGCGCAGATGTTCTCACCGGACCTCAAGTCCCACACTCGTACGACCCCGGACGCGTCACCGGACACGGCCACCGCGCGCCCCTCGACGTTGGTGGTGTCCAGGCCCCAGATCCAGTCCTCGTGCCCCCGCAGCACTCTCTGGTGCCGACAGGTCTCCAGGTCCCAGACGTTCAGCGAGTACGTGCCTCCGCCCCCCACGACAGCGACCGGTGCTCCGTCGACATCCGCACAGGCCACCGCGTTCACCGCGCCCGTGTATCCGGTGAGTACGGCCATCTGATCACCGGTACGCGCATCCCAGACACGTACCGCTCCGTCACCGTCGCCTCCCACTGTCAGCGCGGCCGACGAGCCCTTGATCCTCGTGTGCGCGACCGACCACAGCCACCCGGTGTGGCCGTACCCGATCGTCTGCGGCCGCTGCCCCGGAGCACCCGTACGTGCGGCGCTGTCCGGCTCCGCCTCCACGGCATCCGCATCGGCACTCTCGTCCAGGCCCAGCAGCAGACGCCGTGCTCCGGCCCGGACGTCCCAGACATGCACCGAACCGTCGGCACCGCCGGTCACCGCCACAGGGGCACCGTCCACCTCCGTCGCCGCGACGGCGTTCACCGCGCTGGCATGGCCTTCCAGCACGGCGGAAGGTTCGCCGCGTGCCAGGTCCCACACCCGGACGGTGTAATCACCCCCGCCCACCACCGCCAGCGGCCGTTCGTCGACGACGATGCAGGCCACCCCGTTCACCCAGCCTGTGTCACCGCTCAGCACTCGCAGAGCCTGACGCCCCTCCAGGTCCCAGACGCACAGATGCCCGTCCCCACCACCGCCGGAGACAGCGGCCGAGGCGCCGTTGACCCGTGTGGACGACACCGCCCACACCCAACTGCTGTGGCCGGCGAACGCCGCGCGTTCCGTCCGCTCCTGCAAGTCCCAGAGGCGAACGGATCCGTCGGCTCCCACACTGACCGCGTGCGGCACGTCCCGCACGGTGACGCAGGAAACTCCGTTGACCGCCCCCGGATGCCCCACGAGGGAGGCCAACTGCTCCCCGGTGGTCAGATCCCACAGCCTGACCGACGCGTCACCGCCCCCGACGACAGCCACCGGCGACTGGTTCACCACGGCACAGGCCAGCCCGTTGACGGCTCCTCCCTGGGCGCTCAGGACCGCCAGACTCTCCCCGGTCGAGAGATTCCACACCCGCACGGTGTAGTCATCGCCCCCGGACAACGCGACGGGCGCACCGTTCACCATCGTGCAGGCGACCGCGTTGATGGCTCCCTGGTGGCCGACGAGGACGGAACGGAGCTCACCCGTGCGCAAGTCCCACACACGCACGAGGCCATCGGTGCTCCCACTGACGGCAACCGGGCTGCCACCGACCTCTCCGCAGGCGACCGCGTTGACAGACCCGGGCCGTTCCGCCGAGGCCTGGGTGGTCTGACTGTCAGTGGCCCAGACCGGGCGCCAGAGACTGCTGCGGCTCAGACGACGGGAGAGGTCACGGTTCTTGAAGCGCAACGCGTCGATCGCCAGGAGCTCCCTCCTGACTCCCGGGCTGGCGCGCCGGTGGTCGCCGGCCGAAGTCCTGTAGAGGTCCGCGAGCCGAAGCGCCGGCTCCGTCGTGACCCTGTCCAGCACCGCCAGCAGAGGCCCGGGCTCGGCGTGCACGAGGAACTCGGGATCCGCCATCAGGTCGTCGAGCTCACCGCAGGCGGCAGCATGAGTGGCGAGATGGTGCAACGTGTAGGGATGAGCGCGCGGCCAGTCGATACGGCGGAGAGGCGTACGAGGCACAAGGCTCTTCAGCACCTCGACGAATCCTCGCTGTGCCTCTCTCGCGTTCCCGTCCCGCCGCAGGTGCTCAGCCAGCGCCTGGTGATAGAGGCGGTACGCGGAATGACCGAACTCGGTCGCCTCCACGACATACCGGCCGGTGGAATGCTGGAGCCAGAGAAGATCCTCGTCGTTGTAGCGGCGTCCCGACAAGCGGGTTGCCAGCGCGCTCCATATGTCTTCCCAGGGCAGCCCTTGGCCCTCCGCATAGGCAAGGGGACGCAGAAGGTCCCTCGCGCGATCGGCGTCAGCGCCGAGTCGCTCGTCCAAGTCCTGCGCCATTGCCGAGTCCGCGGTTTTCGGCAGCGCCTCACGCCATCGCGCTTGCTGAGGATCCGCGACCGCGTCCTGCGCGGCAAGGGTCCCGGAGACGATGCGGGCCACCAGGAAGGAGGGAAAGGCCGCCTCCGCGACGGCGTCGGCAACCTCACTCACCAGTGCCGCAGACGCGCTGGTGTAAGGGCTGTCGAGCCGCGAATCCGTCAGTCCCTGGCGGGCGTAGGCCGCAAGCGCGGCTCGATCCGCGTAGGTCTCGTTGTCCAGATCGACCAGCTCCACCTTCACATCTCGTTGCAGATGTCTGATCAGGTGTGGTCTGGTCCCCAGGAGGAGACGCACGTTGCCGTTGCTGAACCGGATGATCGGCTGGATCAGCTGCGTCACCAGCGTGTTGGGAGTGGCGGCCTCGTCCAGGGCATCGATGATCGCGGTGAATGGACGTTGCCTGTTCGCCACCGCGTCGAGCAGGGCTCCCACCGTCGAGGCCCGCACGCCGGCGGCTGCCGCGAGTCCGTTGAGCACGTCTTCGTCAGTGAGGGCCTGCGCGTAGATGACCACATCGACGCATCCGGGCCGGGGCACCGCGGACTGCGGCAGGTTCAGCAGGCGGAGCGGCACGCTGTGGTGGCGCTCCTCGCTGGTGAGCGCCGCGACCAGGCCCAGAACGGCGGTCTTTCCCGAACCGGGACCACCTGTCACCACGAGGGCCGCACGCAGTGAGTCCGAGTCGGCCAGCCACTCCGTGAGCTCGGCGAGTGTTCGCCGACGGCCCCTGAACCACCAGCCCCCCTCTTCGCCGAACGATGCCTTGGCACGCACCAGCATGCGCCTGGCCAGCTCGGTTTCCCTGCGTTTCGCCTGCGCCTGCCACTCGATCGCTTGCTGCATCGCGAGATCCGCTTCGAACGGGCGGCTGTGCCACCGTGGATTCGGGAAGAACGCCGGCACATCACCGAGCATCTTGGCCGCGTGCCACTCGATACTCTGTGTGGGCGGTCGGTCGATGTCTGCGTTCATGTGAGCAACGAGTGAGCCGAGACTTAGGTACTCAGGCTTCTCTCCTGCGGTGGCGAGACTGCCCACAGCGGTGGTGAGCAGGTTCGGCAGGGCCTCGACCAGTGCTGACTGGGCCGGCTGAGCGGATGCGATGAACGCGACCCCCGCGCTGTCGTTGTCCGGGCTCCTGCGCAGGCTCTCCAGAGCCGCAGCCACGGAATCTCCCGCTCCCTGGCCGGCGTGACACGTGTCGAGTATGAAGAGCAGTCGCTTGATGCCTGTGTCGTCGAGCAGGACCGAGGCGATCTGGGACGTCGGCAGCGACTGCTTGGGCTTCGACAGATCGCAGTCGGCGGGAAAGAACATGTGCCTGCGCGGCGTCGACCCGATCAACTGGCCGTGCCCCGCGAGATAGACGACGACCATATCGTCCGGACGTCTGTCCTCCGAGGTGGCGAAGCGCTCCAGTTGGTCCAGGAGCGCGTTCCGGTCGGGATCAAGTCCCAGGTCGCTGACGTGTGTGTACCCAAGGCGAGTGGTGAACAGATCGATGATCTTCTGTCGTGCCTGCACAAGCCCGGGACGATCCCCCCTCGGAGATCGGGGCAGATGCGCCACGGCCGTCGCGATGAGAAGCCGTCGCGGTCCTCTCGGCCCGTCGGCCCGGCTCATCGGCGGCGGCCCTTTCCTCGTCGTCCACGTCCTGGGTGGACGCGGGTTCTTCCGTCCGCCGTCACATCTGCCTCCTCGTACCCACCTGTCCCCCGGGAGAGGCGATGAGTACTGAGCTTCCGGTATACCCCCGGCTCTCCCCACCCCCGTGCTCAGCCAATCCCTCACGAGGTCGCACATCGCTGCTTCCGAAGCATGCCGACTTCCCAGACATGTCTCTCGTGCGCCCCCAAGTCCCTCTTGTATGACCTGAGTTGAGAGCTGACCCTGACGTAGAGCCGCAGACTACACAACACACCCGTAGGGGGGACATGCCGCGCGGCGACCCGGTTCACACGAAGACAGCGAGGCAGAGATGACGTCCGAACTCCGGAACGCAGAGCCGGCACGAAACCGGACAGCACCCGAACAATCTCTCGCCCTGCGGCAGGCACGTTCGGCGGACGTGGCCGAGTTGCACATCCTCGACGCGAAGATCTTCAAGAAGGTCGCATACCCGTATTTCCTCATGCGCCAATTGGTCGACCTGTACGGCCCGCATTTCCTGGTGCTGGACGACGGCGAGCATCTGCACGGATATGTACTGGCAGCGACTTCCGCCCTCAACCGCGAGAGTTGGATCCTGGGCCTGTGCGTGACGATGGACCATCGCGGCGAAGGCCTGGGGCGGCAACTGATGACGGCGATCCTCGAGCGGCTGCGCAAGGACGGCATCCGCATCGTGCGACTCACGGTGGAGCCGGAGAACAACGTGGCGGTCACGCTTTACGAACGTCTGGGCTTCACCCCCGAACAACCCGAGAACGGTTTCCGCAGCGACTATTTCGGCACGGGTGAGCATCGGCTGATCATGCGCCTCGGCCTCTGCTGAGCCCATTGAGCCCCATCGGGCCGCCGAAGACGCTCAGGGAGATCTCCGTCTGCCGTGACGACGCCTCGTCAGGAAGGCGTGCCCGCCGAGTCCAGGAGGCGGGTGACGTCTGCGGAGCAGAGGGTGAGGGCCGCGCCGACCGTCGCCAGGGCGTCGCGTTCGGCGGGGGTGTAGGGGCCGTCGGCCAGCGCGATGCGGGCGCCCTGGAGGAGGATCGACTCGCGGCCGACGGTGGCGAGGTGCGGGGCCAGCGGGTCCAGCGCCTCGTGCAGTTCTATGGCCAGGCCGGGCACGCAGGGCTCCCCGTGGACCCGGCCGGTGTCCGCCTCCACTGCCTCGACCAGCGCGTTCAGCTGGTCCTCGTCGCAGTCCTCGAACCCGGCCGCGCGCACCGCGACCGCCGCCGTCTCCAGCGACGTACGGGAGCAGGTGCCGCCCGCGGCCAGGACCGCGAGGGCGACGGTGTGGACGGCGTCGCGGAGCATCGCGGAGAAGCGGGTGGTGGTCGGGTGGTCGAGGACGTCGGTGCCGTAGTGGCGGCGGCAGGCCGCGCACTCGACGGTCGGCGCGGACTCGCCGCGCGGCAGCACGGGCACGCCGAGCATGGTGAAGCGGCGTCGGCCGGTGAGCCGCTGGTAGTTGCGGTCGCCTCCGCAGCCGGGGCAGAAGAACTCGCCGTCGCCGACGGGTGTCCACGCGGTGCGTGTGCCCAGGATGCGCGGCAGCCGGGCAGCTCGGCCGTTTCGTCCCCGTCCAGGCAGCACGTCGCACCTCCGTAACGGCGCGACAGCATCGTCGCGCTTGCGTGATGTTAGCCACATCACCGACGTGGAGTCAGTACCCGGGGAGAGGCCTTTCCGTGACCCGCGCGCGGAGATGGCCGGTATACGACGGGGCCCCGCCCGCCGTTTTCCGGCGAGCGGGGCCTCAAACCACCGATTCGGCTGGTCAGCGAGCCGCTCGGTTGACGGCGGAGACGACCGCCTTCAGCGAGGCGCGCGTGGTGTTCGCGTCGATTCCGATGCCCCACAGCACCTTGTCGCCGATGGCGCACTCGATGTAGGACGCGGCCTGCGCCAAGGCGCCCTCGCTCATCGTGTGCTCCTGGTAGTCCAGCAGGCGTACGTCGATGCCGACGCCCTGCAGCGCGTGGAAGAACGCCGAGATCGGGCCGTTGCCGGTGCCGACCAGGGTGGTCTCCACCCCGTCGACCGTGGCGTCGACGGTGAGGGTGTCGATGCCGTCCCGGTCGGTCGTGGTCTGGCCGTTGGCGACCTGGATGCGGCCCCAGGGGTTGTCCGGGTTGGGCAGGTACTCGTCCTGGAAGACGTCCCAGATCGCCGTCGGCGTGATCTCGCCGCCCTCGGCGTCCGTCTTGGCCTGGATCAGCTTGGAGAACTCGATCTGCATCCGGCGCGGCAGGTCCAGGTTGTGGTCGTTCTTCAGGACGTAGGCGATACCGCCCTTGCCGGACTGCGAGTTGACGCGGATGACCGCCTCGTAGGAACGGCCGACGTCCTTGGGGTCGATCGGCAGGTACGGGACCGCCCACTCGATGTCGTCGACGGTGACGCCCTTGGCCTTCGCGTCGGCCTCCATGGCGTCGAAGCCCTTCTTGATGGCGTCCTGGTGGGAGCCGGAGAAGGACGTGTAGACCAGGTCGCCCACGTACGGGTGGCGCGGGTGGACCTCCATCTGGTTGCAGTACTCCCACGTGCGACGGATCTCGTCGATGTCGGAGAAGTCGATCTGCGGGTCGACGCCCTGGGAGAACAGGTTCATGCCCAGGGTGACCAGGTCGACGTTGCCGGTGCGCTCGCCCTGCCCGAACAGGCAGCCCTCGACGCGGTCGGCGCCGGCCATGACGGCCAGCTCGGCCGCCGCCACCGCCGTGCCGCGGTCGTTGTGCGGGTGGACGGACAGCACCACGTGCTCGCGGCGGGAGAGGTTGCGGTGCATCCACTCGAAGCGGTCGGCGTGCGTGGAGGGGGTGGAACGCTCCACGGTGGCGGGCAGGTTGAGGATGATCTCGCGGCCGGGGCCGGGCTGGTAGGTGTCCATCACCGCCTCGCAGACCTCCAGGGCGAAGTCCAGCTCGGTGTCGGTGAAGATCTCGGGGCTGTACTGGTAGCCGAACTCCGTCTCGGGGCCCAGCAGTTTCTCGGCGTACTCCATGACCAGGCGGGTGCCGTCGACGGCGATCTGCTTGATGTCGTCCCTGGAGCCGCGGAAGACGACGCGGCGGAAGACGGGGGCGGTGGCGTTGTACAGGTGGACGGTGGCCCGCCCGGCCCCCTGGAGGGACTCGACCGTGCGCTCGATCAGGTCCTCGCGGGCCTGGGTCAGTACGGAGATCGTCACGTCGTCCGGGATGGCGTCCGGGTCCTCGATGATCGAGCGTACGAAATCGAAGTCGGTCTGGCCGGAGGCCGGGAAACCGACCTCGATCTCCTTGTAGCCCATCTTGACCAGCAGGTCGAACATCGCGCGCTTGCGGGCGGGCGACATGGGGTCGATCAGCGCCTGGTTGCCGTCGCGCAGGTCGGTGGAGAGCCAGCGGGGGGCGGTGGTGATCCGCCGGTTCGGCCAGGTGCGGTCGGGGATGTCGACCTGCTCGTACCCGCGGTACTTGGTGGTCGGCATGGGGCTGGGCTGCTGGCGGTTGGCCATGATGGCGTGGGCTCCTCGTGATGTCCGCGGTGTCCGCGGTGTCCGCGACGTCCGCGTGTCCGGAAGGACGGCCGACGGCACCACCAAGCTCCGCGGGGAGGGAGTCGGCCTTCTACAGGCCCTCGCCGCGGCAGCTAAGGAGAAGCAGCCCGAATCGCATGATGCCCAGCACCATAGCCGAGTCACGCGGGTCACGCGGGTCCGTATCAGTATGCGGGACCGCGGGGAGAACCGGGATAAAGAGTGCCGTATACCACTCGCAACCGGCTCGAGGGCCGCCTTGGCGCCGCATTTCACCAATCATGGTTGCGCATGGTGACAGCGGCGTCACGGAGTGCAATGGTTTTTGACATGACGCCACACGGGGGCTTCGAGCCCGTCTTCTGCACCATCGTGCCGCCCCACGTCCTCGACAAGCTCGCCGAGCAGGCGGACCCCTTGCTCTCCGGGCCCGCCCGCCGGACCCTCCAGCGCGACGCCTTCGAGCGCACCCACCGTTCGCTGACCACGATCATCGGTGCTCCCGCCGTCGCCCCGCGCGCCGGCGACGAGCCCGAGAAGCCGCAGCGCACGATCTACGACGCCCGGCACGGCACCGACCTGCCGGGCAAGAAGGTGCGCGGCGAGGGCGAGGAGCCCGGCAAGGACGCCAGCGTCAACCGCGCCTACGCGGCGCTCGGCGCCACCTTCGAGCACTTCCTCAAGGTCTACGGGCGCAACTCCATCGACGGCGCCGGGATGCCGCTGGACGCCACCGTGCACTACGACCGCGAGTACAACAACGCCTTCTGGAACGGCGAGCAGATGGTCTTCGGCGACGGGGACGGGGAGATCTTCCTCGACTTCACCATCCCCCTCGACGTGATCGGCCACGAGCTGACCCACGGCGTGATCCAGCACACCGCCAACCTGACCTACTACGGCCAGCCGGGCGCCCTCAACGAGTCGGTGGCCGACGTCTTCGGCGCCCTCATCAAGCAGTACTCGCTCGGCCAGAGCGCCGCCGAGGCCGACTGGCTGATCGGCGCCGGGCTGCTCGCCCCGCGCGTGACGGGCGTGGCGCTGCGCTCCATGAAGGCGCCGGGCACGGCGTACGACGACGACGTCCTCGGCAAGGACCCGCAGCCCGCGACGATGGACGACTACGTGCGCACCGACCGCGACAACGGCGGAGTCCACATCAACTCCGGCATCCCCAACCACGCCTTCTACCTCTTCGCCACCGAGCTCGGCGGAAACGCCTGGGAGCGGGCCGGGCAGGTCTGGTACGACGTGCTGACCGGGGGCGAGGTGACACAGGACGCGTCGTTCGCGGACTTCGCGACCCTGACGCTGAAGGCCGCCCGGGCGCGCTACGGCGACGCCGACGAGCTGGAGGCGGTGGGCAAGGCCTGGGAGCAGGTCGGGGTGCGCACGCCGTAGATCCGTACTAGACACGGACCCATGCGGATTCAGGTGAGGCGCACAGGAGGCTTCGCGGGCATCGAACGCCACGCGGAGGTCGACACCACGGGACGCCCCGACGCGGCCGAGTGGCACGCCCTGGCGGAGCGGGCGGTCGCCGACGGGCGGGCCACGCGGCCCGTCGGGGTGCCGGACGGGTTCAGCTACCAGATCACCGTGGACGGCAGGACGGTGTACGCCGCCGACCCCCGGCTGACGGACGAACAGCGGAGGCTGATCTCGCGGGTACTGAAGGAGGGTGCGTAACGGCACGGCCACGCGAGGGCGTTGACTTTCCTCGCCGACGGTACGGATGATCCGCGCATGGCGACTGGCCCGAGCGCGGTGACGAACCCCGTACCCCGGTTCCCGGACGGCTTCCTGTGGGGCGTGTCCACCTCGGCGCACCAGATCGAGGGCGCGGCCGAGCTGCGGAAGCCGTCCGTGTGGGACGTCTTCGCGTCCGAGCCGGGGCGGATCAAGGACGGCTCGACGGCGGCGGTGGCCTGCGACCACTACCACCGCTACCGCGAGGACGTGGCACTCCTCGCGGACCTGGGCGTGGACGCGTACCGCTTCTCGGTCTCCTGGCCGCGGGTGGACTCCCCCGGCGGCCTCGGCTTCTACGACCGCCTGGTCGACGAGCTGTGCGCGGCGGGCGTCCGGCCGGTGCCGACCCTCTTCCACTGGGACCTGCCGGCGGACCTGGACTGGCTGGAGCGGGACACGGCGTCGCGTTTCGCCGAGTACGTGTCGGTGGTCGCGGACCGGCTCGGCGACCGCGTCGGCAAGTGGATCACCCTCAACGAGCCGGCCGAGCACACCCTGCTGGGCCACGCCGTCGGCGCGCACGCCCCCGGCCGGGAGCTGCTGTTCGCGGCCCTGCCGGTGGCCCACCACCAGCTGCTCGCGCACGGCCTGGCGGTGCGGGCCCTGCGCGCGTGCGGCGCCACGGACATCGGGATCGCCAACTCGCACGGGCCGACGTGGCCGGCCTCCGACGGCCCGGCCGACCGGGAGGCGGCCGGCTTCTACGACCTCCTCCTGAACCGGCTGTTCTCCGACCCCCTGCTGACCGGGCGGTATCCGGACGGCGTCGGTGAGCTGATGCCCGGGGACTCCCGGCGGACCGACGCCGACCTGGAGATCATCGCCGAGCCGCTGGACTGGTACGGCGTGAACTACTACGCGCCGGCGCGGGTGGGCGCCCCGCGGGGCGCGGCAACCGAGTCCGGAGGGCTGACGCTGCCGGCGGAACTGCCCTTCTCGGTGCGCGAGATCGAGGGGCGGCCGCTGACCGACTTCGGCTGGCCCGTCGTCCCCGAGGGGCTGACGGAGCTGCTCACGGGCTTGCGCGACCGCTACGGCGACCGGCTGCCGGCCATCGTCATCACCGAGAACGGCTGCTCCTACGAGGGGCTCGACGACCGGGACCGCATCGCCTACCTCGACGGGCACGTCCGCGCCCTGCACCGGGCGGTGGAGGCCGGTGTGGACGTGCGCGGCTACTTCGTGTGGTCGCTGCTGGACAACTTCGAGTGGGCCGAGGGGTACGCGCGCCGGTTCGGGCTGGTGCACGTCGACTTCGTAACGCACCGGCGCACGCCCAAGGCGTCGTACGACTGGTTCCGGGACGTGATCCGCACACAACGGTGAGTAGCGGCCGGGCAGGCGGTGGGTGGCCGACCGGGCAGGCGGTGAGCGCCGGTCGGACAAAAGGTCTCGGCGCTGTCGGCGGGGAGTCGTACGCTGGAGGCAGCAGACCACACCCGTCACGCGGCGCACGCCGCAGAGGAGGATGTGCAGGCCTCGAGCGCCGGCCCATGACTCAGACACCCTCAGCTCACACCCCCGCGCGGGGACAGGCGAGAGCGCAGTTCACCGTCCCCGCCCAGCACCCCATGGTGACGGTGCTGGGATCAGGCGACTCCCTGTTGCGCGTGATCGAGAAGGCCTTCCCGGCGGCCGACATCCACGTCCGGGGAAACGAGATCAGCGCGGTCGGCGACACCCATGACGTCGCCCTCATACAGCGCGTGTTCGACGAGATGATGCTGGTGCTCCGCACGGGGCAGCCGATGACGGAGGACGCAGTGGAACGCTCGATCGCCATGCTCAAGGCGAGCGAGAACGGGGAGAGCGACGGCCAGGAGACCCCGGCCGAGGTGCTCACGCAGAACATCCTGTCCTCGCGCGGCCGCACGATCCGCCCCAAGACGCTGAACCAGAAGCGGTACGTCGACGCGATCGACAAGCACACCATCGTCTTCGGTATCGGCCCCGCGGGCACCGGCAAGACCTATCTGGCGATGGCCAAGGCGGTGCAGGCCCTGCAGTCCAAGCAGGTCAACCGCATCATCCTGACCCGCCCGGCGGTCGAGGCGGGCGAGCGGCTCGGCTTCCTGCCGGGCACCCTCTACGAGAAGATCGACCCGTATCTGCGCCCGCTGTACGACGCGCTGCACGACATGCTCGACCCGGACTCGATCCCGCGGCTGATGGCGGCGGGGACGATCGAGGTCGCGCCGCTGGCGTACATGCGGGGCCGCAGCCAGCCGGTTTTCACGAACGTCCTCACGCCGGACGGCTGGCGTCCCATCGGCGACCTTGAGGTAGGTGACCTGGTCATCGGCTCGAACGGTGAGCCGACCCCGGTCCTCGGTGTCTATCCGCAGGGCGAGCGGGACATCTACCGCGTCACCGCTCAGGACGGCTCCTGGACCCTGTGCTGCGGCGAGCACCTGTGGACGGTCCGGACGGCTTCGGACAAGCGCCGGGACAAGCCGTGGCGGGTCCTAGAGACCCAGGAGATGATCGGCAACCTGCGGGCGGCTCACGCACGCCGGTACGAGTTGCCGCTGCTGACTGCGCCCGTGCAGTCGCCCGAGCACGACGTTCCCATGGACCCGTACGCGCTCGGCTTGCTGCTCGGCGACGGTTGCCTGACCGGCTCCACAACGCCCTCGTTCGCGACAAGGGACCCTGAGCTGGTGCGGGCGCTGGAAGAATCGCTTCCCGGCGTGACGGCGCGGCACCGCGGCGGCCCCGACTACACACTCAACCGGATCAAGGCACCGGGTGACGTCGCCACGCTGGAGAACCCTGTCACGGGAGTCCTGCGTGAGCTGGATCTGCTGCGCACACGGTCGCACGCCAAATTCGTCCCGGACGACTACCTGAACAACTCGGCCGAGATCCGGCTGGCAGTGCTGCAGGGCCTGCTCGACTCCGACGGCGGCCCGGTCACGCAAGGGGACCGCACATGCCGCATCCAGTACGCGACGACCTCGACCCTGCTGCGTGATGACGTGATCTCGCTGGTCAGGTCGTTGGGCGGAGTGGCGTACACGCGTCGCCGCCCTGCCGAGGGCCGCAAGCCGGGCCTCGCGAAGGGTCGCGAGGTCGCTCACCGCTATGACGCCCACATCATCGACATCCGGCTCCCGGAAGGCATTGAGCCCTTCCGCCTCGCCCGCAAGCGCGACACGTACCACGCGGCCGGGGGCGGCGGACGCCCGATGCGGTTCATCGACAGCATCGAACCCGCGGGGCGGGAGGAAACCGTCTGCATCCAGGTTGCGGCCGAGGACTCGCTGTACGTCACCCAGGACTACCTGCTGACGCACAACACGCTGAATGACGCCTTCATCATCCTGGACGAGGCCCAGAACACCAGCCCCGAGCAGATGAAGATGTTCCTCACCCGCCTCGGCTTCGAGTCGAAGATCGTGATCACGGGTGACGTGACGCAGGTCGACCTGCCCGGCGGGACCAAGTCCGGTCTGCGTCAGGTGCAGGACATCCTGGAGGGCCTGGACGACGTCCATTTCTCCCGGCTGTCGTCCCAGGACGTCGTCCGGCACAAGCTGGTGGGCCGTATCGTCGACGCGTACGAGCAGTACGACAGCAGGAACGGCACCGAGAACGGCGGCCACAACGGCGGCCGTACACCGCGAAACGGTGCCAAAACCAAGGGGAAGTAGACCAGCACGACCATGTCGATCGACGTCAACAACGAGTCCGGAACCGAGGTCGACGAGCAGGCGATCCTCGACATCGCCCGCTACGCGCTCGCGCGGATGCGCATCCACCCGCTCTCCGAGCTCTCGGTGATCGTCGTGGACGCCGACGCCATGGAGCAGCTCCACATCCAGTGGATGGACCTGCCGGGACCGACGGATGTCATGTCCTTCCCGATGGACGAGCTGCGTCCGCCGGCGAAGGACGAGGAGGAGCCGCCGCAGGGGCTCCTCGGCGACATCGTGCTCTGCCCGGAGGTCGCCGCCAGGCAGGGCACCGAGGCACCGACGCGGCACTCCATGGACGAGGAGCTCCAGCTGCTCACCGTCCACGGGGTACTGCACCTGCTCGGTTACGACCACGAGGAGCCGGACGAGAAGGCCGAGATGTTCGGTCTGCAGGCCGCCATCGTGGACGGCTGGCGCGCGGAGAAGGGTCTGACCGGCCCGTCCCCGGCCCCGACCGTCTCATGAGCCTCCCGCTGATCGCCGGCGCGGTCGCCCTGGTCGTGATCGCCTGGCTCGCGGCGTGCGCGGAGGCGGGGCTCGCGAGGGTCTCCGCCTTCCGCGCGGAGGAGGCCGTACGGTCCGGGCGGCGCGGCGCCGAGAAGCTCGCCAAGGTCGCCGCCGACCCGACGCGCTACCTCAACGTGGCGCTGCTGGTCCGCGTCGCCTGCGAGATGGCCGCCGCCGCGCTGGTCACGTACGCCTGTCTGAAGCAGTTCGACGGCACCGGCGAGGCGCTGGTGATCGCCATCGCGGTCATGGTCCTCGTCTCGTACGTCGCCGTCGGGGTGTCCCCGCGCACCATCGGACGCCAGCACCCGCTGAACACCGCGACGGCGGCGGCGTACGTCCTGGTGCCGCTGGACCGGATCATGGGCCCGATCCCGTCGCTGCTCATCCTCATCGGCAACGCCCTCACCCCCGGCAAGGGCTTCCGCCGCGGGCCCTTCGCCTCCGAGGCGGAGCTGCGGGCGCTGGTCGACTACGCCGAGAAGGAGTCCCTGATCGAGGCCGAGGAGCGCCGCATGGTGCACTCGGTGTTCGAGCTGGGTGACACGCTGGTGCGGGAGGTGATGGTCCCGCGGACCGACCTCGTCGTCATCGAGCGCTACAAGACCATCCGCCAGGCGCTCACCCTCGCCCTGCGCTCGGGCTTCTCGCGGATTCCGGTCGCCGGGGACAGCGAGGACGACATCGTCGGCATCGTGTACCTGAAGGACCTGGTCCGCCGGACGCACATCAGCCGGGACGCGGAGAGCGACCTCGTCTCCACGGCGATGCGGCCGGCGTTCTTCGTGCCCGACACCAAGAACGCCGGTGACCTGCTGCGCGAGATGCAGAAGGAGCGCAACCACGTCGCCGTCGTGATCGACGAGTACGGCGGCACGGCCGGCATCGTCACCATCGAGGACATCCTGGAGGAGATCGTCGGCGAGATCACCGACGAGTACGACCGGGAGCTGCCTCCGATCGAGGAGCTGGGCGAGGACCGTTTCCGGGTCACCGCCCGCCTCGACATCGGCGACCTGGGCGAGCTGTACGGCCTGGAGGAGTTCGACGACGAGGACGTGGAGACGGTGGGCGGCCTGCTGGCGAAGGCGCTGGGCCGGGTGCCGATCCCCGGTGCCTCGTCGATCGTGGAGCTGCCCGACGGCCGCGAGCTGGGGCTGACGGCGGAGACCGCGGCGGGCCGCCGGAACAAGATCGTGACGGTGCTGGTGGAGCCGGTGGGCGCGGAGCGGCGCGCCGAGGAGGCCGCGTCGTCATGACCCCCGGGGGACTGCGCGAGCTCTGTCTGTCCTTCAACGCCGCGGTGGAGGACTTCCCCTTCGGCCCCGAGGCCTCGGTCTTCAAGGTGCTGGAGAAGATGTTCGCGCTGTCCTCGCTGGACGGGCGCCCGCTCACGGTCAACCTGAAGTGCGACCCGGACGACGCGGTCCGGCTGCGCGCCGACCACCCGGGGCTGATCGTCCCCGGCTGGCACATGAACAAGCGGCACTGGAACACGGTGACCGTGGACGGCGGGCCCGACGGTGGACGGTCCGGCGGGCTCCCGGACCGTGTCGTCCGGGAGCTGGTCGAGGACTCGTACGACCTGGTCGTCGCCGGCCTGCCGCGCGCGGAGCGGCTCCGGCTCGACCGTCCCTGACGGCCGGGCGGGCCGCGGCGCTCCGTATGCTCACCCCATGACCGAGACTCCCGCCCTCGATCCCGAGGACCGCAAGATCGTCACCCTGGCCCGCTCGGCCCGGGCCCGCAACGGCGTCCCCGAGGGCGCCGCCGTACGCGACGAGACCGGCCGCACGTACGTCGCCGGCACGGTCGCCCTGGACTCCCTCAAGCTCAGCGCCCTGCGCACGGCGGTGGCGATGGCGGTCGCCTCCGGCGCGAAGTCCCTGGAGGCGGCGGCGGTGGTGACCGACTCCGACTCGGCGTCGGAGGAGGATCTTGCGGCGGTCCGGGACCTGGGTGGTCCCGGGACACCGGTGCTCGTCGCCGGGCCGGACGGCACGGTACGTGCCACGGTGAACGCGGGGTGAGTCCGCTTCCGTGCACCGGTTCCTGAGGTGGCCCCCGGCCGTCACGTGACGTCGCCGTCGCAGTCCGGCAAGAGCGAAGCCCCGCCGTCCGTCCGGCGGGGCTTCGGCCGTCACATGGACTGGGCCACCAGCTCCAGCGCCTTGCGCGCTCGGAGGTGTCCCCGCTCGGCGATGTCGAGAACACCTCGCGAGGCCACCGCGTCGGAGTCACCGAGCCGCACCAGCGTCGAGATCTGGTCCCCGAGCTCCTGACTCTCCAGAGGCGTCAGATCCGGAGTCGTTCCCGCGGGGACGAAGACCGCGGCCGCCGTTTCGTCGGCCTCACTCAGGAGGGCGTCGAGCTGCTGGTGAATGTCGAGTCCGAGTGTCGAGCACCAGTCCGACCACTCATCGGCCTGAGAACCCTCCTCGAAGAATCGGAGGACCATCTCAGAGGCCATTGAGTACATCTCAGCGATTTCCTCGGGAGCCTCCTCGAACCGCTCCGCGTCGAGACCACCACGCAGTTCCTCAAGCATTGCGCGCAGTCGGCCCGGCAATGTCCCGGGGCTCCACTTCCCGGGTTCCGCGATGGATTCGTACAGCCCTGAAGGGCCCTCCCAGCAGAGGATCGGCAGCACCCGGTAGAGGCACATGGCTCCCGAGACGAGTGCTGTGTCCGTCGTCGCCTCCGCCAGCAAGCGAGTCAGTGACTCGTGTGACACCTCTACGGCTTCCAAAACATCCTCCACGGCGAGTTGTTCTTACTGCTCTTGAACGAGGGGCCGCCTATCGTAGCCCCCTGCTGACCGAGCAGAGGCGTGCATATGGCCAAGCAGACACCTGTTGATGTGCCCCCCTCCACGATGTCCCACTTGCCGTCAAGAGCCTCGATGACCGACTCTTCCGCGTGCCCCTTGAGCTGGACGAAAATCTCTCCGGGGTTCAACGAGTTGCTCTTCTTCCAACCTGTGGGCATGTAGGTCTTGTTGCTTGCCACCCAGGTCTCGACCCGCGACGGGTCCGCGATGTTCCGGACGCGCACCACTGCTGTCGTGCCGCTCCAACCGGCTTCCGACTGGAGCTGGGTCGCGCGCTCCATCAACTGCTGCGCGCCGGCCTCCGTGCCACCGCAGTTGTGAACGAGGACCGCGGTGGCTCCCGCCACGACGTGGTAGGTGTGGGCGTCGCCGACGGTCAGGTTGTGGACCGTTGTGCCGGGGCTCGTCCAGCGCTGTACCGCGGTGATCTGGACGTGCGTGCCCGCGCTGGTCCGGAGCCACTGACCGGAGCGGAGGTCCGCGGCGTCGAGCCACTCGCCGAGTTCGGGGACCCAGAAGGGGTGGCCGTCGGTCGCGGTGACCTGGGCCGTCTTCGTGCCCGCCGTGCCGTCGGTGTCGACCGTGACCTTGACCAGGTGCTTGAGGCCCTCGCCCTTGATCTCGGCGGTGACCGTCTCGACGCGCCGCTCGCCCGTCTCCGGGTCGGTGGCGACGACCTTGTCGCCGGCCTTGACCTGCTCGATCGGCTTGGTGGTGCCGTCGGCCATCAGGACGCGGGTGCCCGGGACGAAGCTGTTGCCGATCGAGCACGACTCGCCGTCCGCCTTGCCGGAGCCGCCGCTTCCGCTGCTGCCGCCCTTGCCGCGGGAGGAGCCGCCGGAGTTGCCGCCGGGCTTGGAGGCCGCCTTCTTTCCGCCGCCCGAGGCCTTGCTGACCGAGGACACCTTCGGGGCTGCCTTGGCCTGGGCCCGCTTCTGGACGGCGTTGCCGGTCTTCTTGGCCTGGGCGGCGGCCTTGTCTGCGGTTCTCTTCGCCTGTTCCGCCGCCTTCTTCTTGGCGCGTTGCGCGGCTTCCTTCTTCGCCTTCTCGATCGCCGCCTTCTTGGCCTTCAGCGCCGCCGCCTCGGCCGCCTTCGCGGCCTTCAGTACGGCCTCGGCCGCCTTCTTCGCCTTGCGGAAGGCCTGGATGGCGCCGATGGTGCGGTCGATGGCCTTGATGACCCCGGGGATCTTGCCGGCCTTGAACCACGGGATCGCGCCCAGGACCATCCCGGCGCAGGACCACATGTCGCCGCCGAAGCAGGCCATGGCGTCGTTGATGCCGATGAAGTCCTTCAGCGTGCTCCACGCCGCGCCGAGGATCACCGAGGTCAGTGACTTGCCCATGGTGGCCTGGGCCTGTGAGACCTGTGCCGCGGACAGGCCCGCTCCCGCGAGGGCCGCGGCCTTCTCGGAGGCGGTCAGGGAGATGGCCAGACCCGTCGGGTCGGACATCGTCACCGGGTTGTTGTGCGCGTAGGTGTAGCCGTTGGACTGGAGCAGGTCGTTCAGGTCGAGCACCGGGTCGGCGGACAGGAAGCGTCCGACCACCGGATCGTAGAGGCGTGCGCCCAGGGGCTGGAAGCCCGAGCCGTCGTCGCGGGTGGCGCCCAGGAACCCGGAGTGCGTCTGAAGGTCGGAACCGACCGTGTCCGCGCCCCGCTGGTTGCCGAACGGGTCCTGCTTGCGGACGCGTACCGCCATGTCGTCGTGGAGGGCGACCTCCGCGTAGGTGCTGCCCTGGTGGTCTCCGGCGAGCGCGACCAGAGCGTCGCCGCCGTTGCCGTTGGCGTAGCGCATGACCGCGCCGCCGGGGGCCGAGTAGGTGCGCTGGGTGTGGACCAGGGTGCCGCCCGGCCGGACGGTGACCTCGGCCTCGCCCAGGTACAGGGTGGCCTGCTTGTCCTTGATCCGCAGCAGCTGCGCGCCGTCGGGCCCGTAGATGTAGCGGGTGTCGTGCTGCGGGGACCACTGCTGCTCGGCCTTGGTGGCGGCGCAGGTGGCGAGCACGATCGGCGTCGAGTCGGTGGAGACGCCGTCCTTCACCGTCAGGCACAGGCCCGACGCGATGTGGGTCAGCCGGCCGGAGGCGTCGCGCTTCAGTTCCTGGGCGGCCGAGCCGTCGCACTTCTGCAGTTGGACGGCCGCACCGGCGGTGTTGCCGGCCGGGGCCAGGCACCAGTCGTCGTGGACGACCATGGTGCCCCGGTCGGGGTCGGTCTGCGCCGCTCCCGGGGTGGGGGCGAAGCGCCAGTTCTGCGCCACCGTGGCGTTGCAGGAGTACAGCTGGACGGGCTGTCCGGCGGCCGCCGTGCCGCTCCTCAGGTCGAGGCACTTGTCGGCCAGCCCCATGTACGGGGTCTCACCGCCGGTGCCCTGGCCCTTGATCCGGTCGATCTTGCCGTCGTGGGTCCAGGTCAGTTCCTGCTTGTCGCCGTTCTCGACGGAGGTGACGGAGCTGGTCTCGCCGGTCAGCTCGTACAGGCGCTCCGCCTCGGCCTTGACCTGCGCGCCCTGCGGCGTGGTGTAGGTCTTGGACACCTTGGTCAGCGTGTGCGGCTGGGTGCCGTCGGCCTTGCCGTAGGAGTAGGTGGTCGTGGCGTCCTTGGCGGTGTCGCCGGTGAGGTTCCTCTCGGTCAGCTTCGTGCGGTTGCCGACCAGGTCGTACTCGTACTCCTGCCAGTAGCCGGTGCCGTCCTTGCCGTCGGCCACGTCGAGCGTGCCGTCGGCCTTCTTCGGGGCGGCGCAGGCGGTCTGGTCCTTCGCGGTCCAGGCCGTCTTCAGCTGGCCGAGCGGGTCGTAGACGAAGCACTGCCGCTCGGCGATGCCGTCCGAGTGCTCGCGGATCGAGGTGACGTTGCCCGACGGGTCGTAGGTGTAGGAGCGGTTGGAGACGAGGTGGCCGGAGACCACGCTCTGGTCGCCGGTCTGCTCGCGGTAGACCGACTGGTCCTTCAGCTCACCGGTGGACTCGTCGAAGGAGCTCTGCGTCCACACCCGGTACGGCTGGGCGCCCAGGGCCGAGCGCAGTACCTGGCCGTAGGAGTCGTAGACCGTCTCGGCGCCGTACCAGTCCTTGCCGGAGACCGACAGGGGCTTGCCGTCCTTGTTGTAGCGGACGACGAGCTTCTCGGCGTCGAACCCGCCCACGGCCGGGAGCGAGGCCTCCTTCAGCCCGCCGGTGTCGTTGTAGGCGTAGCCGTAGGTGTAGGAGGTCTTGAGTCCCCAGGTGTCGGCCAGGGTCTGCGGCAGGTTCAGCGTGGTCGAGGTCGGCTGGTAGTCGTCGGTGTAGCCGTTGACGCGCTGCGTGTACGCCTGGCCGTCGGTGTAGCGGGTGGCGGTGGCGGGCATGCCCTTGCCGCCCGGGGCGGAGTCGTAGCCCAGGTCGGAGAGCAGCTTGCCGGTGGCGCCGTCCAGAC
Source organism: Streptomyces sp. NPDC017225 (assembly GCF_044331465.1). Lineage (NCBI taxonomy): Bacteria > Bacillati > Actinomycetota > Actinomycetes > Kitasatosporales > Streptomycetaceae > Streptomyces > Streptomyces sp. NPDC017225. Next base: position 677,636 of record NZ_JBIRNE010000003.1, read on the forward strand.
GCTGCTGGGTCGGGCGCGACAGGACGTCGTAGCCGTTCCAGACGGTGACGCCCCGGGCGTTGGTGGTGGTGAGCGCCCGGTCGCGGTGGTCGTACGTGGTCCGAGAGGTACCCGAGTCCGGGTCGGTGGCGCTCGTCTGCCGGCCGCGGTGGTCGTACGTCCACGTGTACGGGTGCGTGGCGTCGGCGGAGTTGGCCGCCTTCACCAGCTGGCCGTGACGGTCGTAGGTGTAGCGCATCGACGTGAAGCCGCTGGGCGCCGAGTTGAAGGTGTCCACGCGGGAGGTGCGGCCGAGCGCGTCGGTGTAGACGCGGTAGGAGGAGGTTCCGGCCGGGTTGACGACCTTGGACCAGTCCTGGCCGTACTCGTAGCGGGTCGCCTTGGCCGGGACCGGCTGCGAGGTGGCTTCCTTGGTCTCCGGGTCCATGACCTTGAGGACCGGAGTCTCCTGCACCACGCGGCCGAGGCCGTCGTAGGTGTACCGGGTGATGTTGGGGACGGCCGTGTCGGCGAGCGGGGTGAACAGCTCGCCCGGCTTCGCCTCGTGGGTGAGGTAGGCGTTGTTGGTCTGCCAGATCTCGCCCGAGCTGTTGTACAGCGTGTCGGAGATCAGGTGGCCGCCGCCGTCCGCCTCCTCCTGCGTCTGCCGCTCGCGGCCGAGGCCGTCGTAGAGGGTGACGGAGGCTTCCACGCGGTCGTTGTGGCCGCGGGTGTAGGAGGTGACGAAGGGGGGCCTGCGCTCCGGGTTGTCCGGGTCGTAGGCCGGGACGGTGTAGACGGCTCGGAAGTCCGGGACGGACGAGCTGGACGGGGTGCGGCCCGGGCCCCAGGCCTCCAGGAGGCGGCCCAGCGGGTCGAACCTGGCCTCGCTGACGTGGCCGTTGGCGTCGGTGGTCCTCAGGGCCGTCGAGCGGCCCGGCTCCAGCACCTGCTTCTGGCTGTGGCCGAGGGCGTTGGTCTCGGTGATCTCGAAGACCTGGCCGGTGGCCGGGGTGTAGGTGATGGTGCCGGACTCGCCGTCCGGGTCGGTCTGCTCGACGACGCGGCCGACGGCGTCGAACTCGCTGGTGCCGTCGGTCTGGAAGCCGGTGCCGGCGCCGTTCAGCGACCAGGTCTCGGTGGCCAGGCCGCGGGTGTTGGTGGCGAGCGCGGTGCCGTAGCCCGTGCCGTCGTAGGCGGTGCGGGTGCCGCCGGTCAGGGTGGAGAGGTCGGCGAAGTCCGCGTTCTCGCAGGTGGTCGGGGAGACCAGGGCCTGCTTGGTGAGGCCGACGAGGTTCTTGCCGGGGTGGTGGAGGTACTCCAGCCGGGTGCAGGACTCGTCGCCGGACCTGCCGGTGTCGCCGAGCACCTCCACCTGGGTGGGCAGACCGTACGTCGACTCGTAGGTGGTCCTCGACTCCACGACCCGCTCGGTGCGGTCGTCGTCACCGGTGCCGGAGGACTTGGTGTACGCGATCTCCCTGGGCTCGGTGACGCGCCAGGCGCGCAGCGGGCTCAGCCCGTCGTCGCGGTCGCGTCCGGCCAGCTCGGTCGCGGCCGGGACGGTGACGCTGCGGGAGAGCCAGTCGGTGTCGGCGTCGGAGGCGCTCGTGTAGGTGAGCTCCTCGGCTATGCGGCCGGCGAAGGGTTCGCGGTCCTTGGCGATCTCGGCGCCGGTGATGTCCTTCACCGGGACGGTGTCGCCCATGCCGCGGAAGTAGCGGGTGACGGACTTGGACTTCTTGCTGCCGATGGTCGGCTCGTCCGTGCCCGTGATCACCGTGGTCTGCTCGAACCCGGCGAAGTGGGAGTAGGTGCGGGTGGACTTCTTGGTGAACTCCGACTCGGACAGCTTCCAGCCGGCGTTCCGGTACTCGTAGGCCGTGCGGGTACCGAAGGAGCCGTCGACGTTGGGGAGTTCCTCGATGGCTTCCACGACGTACTTGTGGAACCAGTCGATTTCCTCGTCCTCGGGGTCGGGACTCCAGAACTGGGGATAGCACAGGCGGGTGTTGGACTTCAGCGCGGCGGTCTCCGACTTGCCGGGGAGTCCGGTGCCGGTGGCGCAGTCACCCGCGGCCGGCTTGTAGGTGACGACGGTCTCGCCGCCGTACTCGTTGATGACGCGCGCGACGCGCAGCCGGGAGAAGCCGGGGCGCGGGTCGTTGGGCCGCATGACCCGGTTGGGCATGTCGTCCGCGTTGGACTCGAAGCGCACCGCGTTGAGGGTGACGCTGTCGTCGGTGGAGCCGTTGCGGGCGTAGCCGGTGCGCTGGACCGACTCCAGCCACAGGGCGGTGTTCGGGCCGGTCTTCAGGACCGGGAAGCTCTGCTTGAGCGCGTACCGGTCGACGACCTGGCGGGCGTCGGTGTCGGTGCGCCGCTGGGCGGAGGTCTGGATCTCGGTAAGGCGCTTGCGGCTCCAGAAGGTGGGCCCGGCGTTCCAGCAGGTCTTGCCGGACGCGCACCGCAGGTCGGCCGGGGTGTCGTACCAGATGCGGTACTTGCCCGGGTCCTTGTCGGTGAAGTTGGCCTCGGAGCAGGTCAGCGACCCCTCGGCGAAGCAGCGTTCCTCGACGGTGAAGTTGACGCGGGCCTGGGCGGGCGCCGAGAAGACGCTGTCCTTGCGCTGGCCGTAGTCGATACGGCTGAGGTAGCCGCCGCGGTCGTAGACGACGGGGGCCTTGAAGTTGAAGTTGCGGGCGTAGTGGTTCTGCTCGGTCTTCCACCACAGGGACATGGCGTTGCCGTGGACGTCCTCGACGTAGTCGAGGTTCCAGCGCCAGGCCTGCTTGCACCAGGAGCCGGCCCAGTCGCCCGCCTTGTAGCAGTCCTCGCCCGGGTGGTTGCCGTACACCGGGACGGTCAGCACCGAGTCGGTGACCGCGTTGCCGTCGGTCCAGCCCGGGAGCCTGTGCTTGCCGAAATGGTAGCGGGTGCCGTCACGGGTGGTGACGATCCAGTACTCGCCGTCCTTGGCGCCGTTGCCGGTCGCGGAGCCCTCGACGCGGGCGACCTCGGAGCCGTCGCCGTTGGCGGTGAACCACTTGTCCTGGTCGTCGTCCCACACCAGTTCGGTGGTCATGCCGCCGAGCGAGAGGGTGGCGTTGTCCGATCCCCAGCACAGGTCCGCCGTGCGGTGGGTGGCGTTGTTCGACCCGGCCTTCTTGGAGTCCTGGCGGCAGTTGGCGTAGGTGCGGGTGATGGAGCCCGGGTTGTAGTCCCAGCCGTCGCCGATCCAGGAGGCCTGGTTGTTGGTGGCGGAGGTGCGCCCGTCGACGGACTGGGAGGAGTAGCTCAGGGCGATCTTCGGCATCGGGCCGCCGGCGGTCTCGGGGACCTGGACCTGGTAGCCGTAGGTGAAGGCACCCGAGGAGGCGCCGGCCGACCAGGAACCCGCGGACAGCAACGGCGTCGCGGTGAAGTCGCCGGCGGCCGAGGCGCCGGTGTCCATGGCGCCGACCACCTGCGGGCCGGAGGCGTCGACGGCCTGAAGGGCGCCCGTGCGGGCAGAGGCCGTGCGGGCGGACGCGCCGGACGGCTTCGGGGTGGTGTCGGGGGTCTGGTCGGTGCCGGACCCGGGGGTCCGCCGGGCGGCCGCTTCGTCGCCGAGCAGGTCGGCCACCGGTACGGAGCCGGTGAGGATCTTGTGGGTGGTGGCGTTCGCGGGCGCCTTCGCCCTGGTGGGAGCCTCCTTCGCCGGCACCACCTCGACGGTGCTGGACAGGCGCTCGGCCTTGTCGTCGTCCGCCCTGCCCGACATGGTCTGCGTACCGCCCTCGGCGGCGCAGTCGCCGCTGTCGGGGGAGGTCAGGACGCATTCGGGCAGCAGCACCAGGCCGAAGCGGTCGGCGGCCTGCGGGCCGTAGAGGTCCGCGAAGGTGGTGGTGTCGACGGTGAGCGCGACCTGTGCTGCCGGATCGGCGGTGGCCGGCGGGGTGACCTGCATGATCAGACCGGAGACACCGGCCTCCTGGGAGGCGGCCGGCGCGGCCAGGTCGACCTTCCACTCACCGGCGACGGCGGCCGCGTCGGTGCCCGCGGGCACGCCGAGCGCGACGGGCAGGCCGCCCGAGACCGGGACCGTGGCGCCGGCCGCGGTGTCCGGGGTCAGGGTCGCGGTGCCGCTGCTCTCCGTCCACGGGGTGACGGCGGTCGGCGCGTACGGGTCGACGGGGACCACGGGCGCGGTGGTGAGGTTCTTCTCCGCCTCCTCGTCCCCGTCGAGCGAGGTGCTCCCGGGGAGGTCGGGGAGGTCGATCGACTCCTCGCGGCTCATGCCGGGGCCGGGTACCGCCCACGCCTGAGCGCTGAGGCTCGTCACCATCATCGTCGAGGACAACAAAAGGACGGTCGCCGTGCGGCCGAGCCGACGACGCCGTCGTTGTGACTCTGTCAGGGCCGGGCGTCTACGCCCCAGCCAGGACAGCGGACTCTGAGCACGCATGCGCGTCGACACTCCCACCCAGGCAAACGAATGTGCCCGCACCTTCTGTCATGCGCGCCACATGTTTCAAGATCACCGAAATGGGGCCGGAGGGCCTTTCTGTGATGTGCGCCATGTCTGATGTCGCATCAGAACGTCACTTCTCGTGACTGGCGAGATGTATGGCGAAAAACCGTTCTCATCGACGCACAACAGGTGATCAAAAGCCGTACATACGACACCCGCGCGCCACTCCGAATGGTTCCCGGAACGACCATCACAACTCCATAAATTCTTCATACATGGACGCCCTGTGCGGATCGTGTGATCGTGTGCGCGCCCATGCCCCGCGACCCGCGTCCCGGGGCTGTCCGTGCTGCCCCCATCCGCCTGGTCCACACGGGAGTGACCGCCGCCGTGCCCGCGCCGCCTCGTTTTCTCAGCCCCCTCGTGCGCACGCGCACCAGGCTGGCCCTCACCCTCGGCCTCGTCCTGGCCGCCCTGACCGCCACCCTGCTGCCGTGGTGGGTGCCCGACGACTCGTCGGCGCCCCGGGCCGACCGGGCGACGGACGCCAAGCCGGCCGCGACCGGTCCCCGTGACGAGGCCTCGGCCGCGGCGGAGGCCCGGCGCACCCGCAAGCAGGTGCTCGTCGACACCGCGACCACCGCCACCTCGCGGACCTGGGCGCGGCCCGACGGCAAGATGCGCACCGAGATCACCGCGCTGCCCCGGCGGGCGAAGAACGCCGAGGGGGCGTGGGCGCCGATCGACAACCGGCTGAGGCGGACCGGGAAGGCCGGCGACGCCCTGGGCGTCCGCCCGGTCAACCCGGCGATGCCCGTGCGGTTCTCCAGCGGTACCCCCGGCGGGAAGGACCGCGCCGACCGCTCCTACGCCCGGCTGCCGCTGGCCGACGGCCCCGCCGCGCCGGAGACCGTGCTGGCCGAGATGGACATCGACGACCACACCGTCGCCTACACCTGGCCGGGCGAGCTGCCCGAGCCGGTGCTCGACGGCCCCCGCGCCCTCTATCCGGAGGTGCTGCCGGGCGTCGATCTGCTCCTGGTCGCCCGTGAGGAGGGCGGGTTCGCCCAGCTACTGATCGTCAAGGACCGGGAGGCGGCGCGGAGCGAGGCGCTGGCGAAGGTCTCCTACGGGCTGCGCTCACGGACGGCCGTGTTCCAGTACGACGAGGCGGGCAGCCGCGTGCGGGTGCTGGACGGGGCCGGCAAGGAGATCGGTTCCCTCCCGACGCCCTTCGGCTGGGACTCCAGCGGCCGTGACCCCGAGCTGCCCGAGGGCGAACTCCGCACCTCGGTCGCCACGCCGGCCGACGTGCTGAAGCTGTCCGGGCTGAGCGGCATCGAGCCCGGCGCGCGGCAGGCCCAGCTGCCGATGCGCCTGGCGGGCGACCGGACGAAGACGGCCCGGGTCGACCTGGGGCTGGGCGGGTCCGGCCTGCTGACCGACCCGGCGACCCGCTTCCCGGTGTTCGTCGACCCGACCCTCAACGGCCCCTGGCAGGCCTGGACGGTGGCCTACAAGCCGTACCCGAACAGCAGCTTCTGGAACGGCACCAACTTCAGCTCCGGTACCTCGGACGCCCGTGTCGGCCACGAGGACGACTCGAACGGCACCGCCCGCTCCTTCTGGCGCATGAAGTTCAGCAGCGGCCTGAAGGGAGCGACGGTCACCGACGCGAAGTTCAAGGTGCTGAACAACCACTCCTGGTCCTGCACCAAGCGTGAGTTCAAGTTCTATCTGACCGGGTCGATCTCGTCCGGCACGACGTGGAACAAGCAGCCGAGCTGGTCCACGGAACTCGACAAGCAGTCCTTCGCGCACGGCTGGTCCTCCAGCTCCTGCCCGGACGAGTACGAGTCCTTCGACGTGGACAAGGCGGCCCAGAAGGGCGCGGACAGCGGCTGGTCGAACATCACCTTCGGCATGCGCGCCACCAGCGAGTCCGACACCCAGACCTGGCGGAAGTTCCGGGCGACCTCGGCGACGCTGACGGTCGACTACAACCGCAAGCCGGGCCAGCCCACCGGCGGCAAGTCGTCGCCCGGCGGCGTCTGCTCACCGGCCCCCGGCGCGGGCGTGACCATCGGCAAGACCAACATCACCCTGTCGGCGAACGCCAAGGACCCGGACGGCAACCTCAAGTCGCTGCAGTTCCGCTTCTGGAAGACCGGCGGGACCCCCGTCGTGTACACCAGGACGCCCGACTCCGGCGGCACCGCCAAGGCGGTCATCCCGGCCACCCTGCCGCTGGAGGACAAGACCACGTACTCGTGGGACGTGCGCGCCGTGGACAGCGAGAACGCGGCCTCCACGTACTTCCCGCCGGGCACCGAGCCCTGCCGGCTCACCGTCGACGCCACGGCTCCCCCGCAGCCCGAGATCGAGAGCGCGGACTTCCCGCGGGCCACGTCCGACGGCCGGACCTGGTCGAAGGTCAAGTTCGGCACGACCGGCTCGGTGACCTTCACCTCCGCGGGCGCCGTGAAGTTCCAGTACGCGATCGAGGGCCTGGACTGGGTCTACGTGACGGCCGACGCCGAGGGCAGGGCCACCCTCCCCGCGCTGAAGCCGCCGCACGCCGGCCCCAACTGGCTGAACGTGTACGCCTACGACGCGCACGGCAACAGAAGCGCCCGCTCGGACCACGCCTTCTACGTCCCGCCGCGCGACACGGCCGACGCGCCCGGTGACACCGGCGGCGACGGCATCCCCGACCTGGTGATCGTGGACGCCAACGGCAACCTCTTCAACTGCGTGGGCAACGAGGGCGGCGAGCTGTACGGCTGCCTGGGGGCCGCGTACACCAAGGACGACAACTCGGCGGACACGAAGCTGCACCCGGCGAACCACTGGTACGACCCGGCCACCGGCAAGGCCGCGCTGATCACCCACTACGCGGACGCCTACCCCGGCGACGGCACCACCGACCTGTTCGCCGTCACCCCCGACGGCGGGTTCTGGCTCTACCCCGGTGACGGCTACGGCAGCTTCGACGTCGGCGAGCGGATCGGCGTCCGCCTGCCCGCGGGCGTCCCGGCTCCCTCGACCTGGACACAGATCAAGGCGGTCGGCGACATCACCGGCGACCGGCACCCCGACCTGGTCCTGCGGGCCGGCGCCGAGTTCTGGACGCTGTCCGGCTACACCGGTGCCACCTTCCAGCAGGCCACGCTGATGAACGACGACGCGTGGGCCCGCCGGGAGATCGTCAACGTCGCCGACATCAACGGCGACAAGACGCCCGACCTGCTGTGGCGCAACCTGGACAACGGCAACATGTACGTCCGGCACGGCAAGCCGGGGCCGGTCGCCGGCAGTGTCGACCTCGTCTCGCTGAAGCTGGCCGCCGGCTCCCTCAACGGCGACGTGGCCTACGGCACGTCCTGGACCGAGGCCAACGTGCCGACGGCCATCGGCATCCCGGACGTCAGCGGCGACGGCGTCCCGGACATCTGGGCACGCCTGCGCTCCGACGGCCAGACGCGGATCTACCACCCGTCCAGGACCAACACGAACGCCCCCGTGAAGGTCGTCCTGACCGTGGACTGGAACGCGGTCAAGTCCTTCGGCTGACGCCACCGCGACGCCGCGACCGCCCGGCCCCGGCCGCCTCCCCTCCCGGGGGGCGGCCGGGGCCCGGTCGTCTCCACACCCGGGACGCGGCCGTGCGGACATGGGCGACCGTGGTACGGCGGGGCTCCGTGGATCAGGGACAATGGGCGCCATGAGCGTTCGTACCCAGTCATCCGAAGAGCCGGCCGAGGCTGTCCACAGGGCCGGTTTCGCCTGCTTCGTGGGCCGCCCCAACGCGGGCAAGTCCACCCTCACGAACGCTCTGGTCGGGCAGAAGGTGGCGATCACCTCCAACCGTCCGCAGACGACCCGGCACACCGTGCGGGGCATCGTGCACCGCCCGGAGGCGCAGCTGATCCTGGTGGACACCCCGGGCCTGCACAAGCCGCGCACGCTGCTGGGCGAGCGGCTCAACGACGTCGTGCGGACGACGTGGGCCGAGGTGGACGTCATCGGTTTCTGCCTGCCCGCGAACGAGAAGCTGGGCCCCGGTGACCGCTTCATCGCCAAGGAACTGGCCGGGATCAAGAAGACCCCGAAGGTCGCGATCGTCACCAAGACCGACCTGGTCGACTCCAAGACCCTGGCCGAGCAGCTGATCGCGATCGACCAGCTCGGCCAGGAGCTGGGCATCACCTGGGCGGAGATCGTCCCGGTGTCGGCCACCGGGAACCAGCAGGTGGACCTGCTCGCGAACCTGCTGGCCCCGCTGCTGCCCGAGGGCCCCGCGCTCTACCCCGAGGGCGACCTGACCGACGAGCCCGAGCAGGTGATGGTCGCCGAGCTGATCCGGGAGGCCGCGCTGGAGGGCGTACGGGACGAGCTGCCGCACTCCATCGCGGTGGTCGTGGAGGAGATGCTCCCGCGCGAGGACCGCCCCGCCGACAAGCCGCTCCTGGACATCCACGCCAACGTCTACATCGAGCGTCCCAGCCAGAAGGGCATCATCATCGGCCCCAAGGGCAAGCGCCTGAAGGACGTCGGCATCAAGTCCCGCAAGCAGATCGAGGCGCTGCTCGGGACCCCTGTCTTCCTGGACCTCCATGTGAAGGTCGCCAAGGACTGGCAGCGCGACCCCAAGCAGCTGCGGCGGCTCGGGTTCTGACCCTTCCCGGCGGCCTCCTGGGCGGTCCCCTCGGCAGCGTGTCCGCTCAGGCCGGGCGGCGGAAGCCGATGGTCGGGACCGCGCGGCGCTGGGGCCAGGAGCCGGGCAGGTCGTCCGGGAGCAGGTCCGCCAGGAAGGCGTAGCGGCGCAGGGCCGTCGGGTCCTGGCCCCGGACCGACTGGACCTTGCGCCACCAGGTGGCGATGTCGCACCAGCCGGGCGCCGACAGGGAGCCGCCGAACTCCTGGACGGAGAGGGCGGCGGTCAGACCGGCGAAGGCGAGACGGTCGGCCAGCGGCCAGCCGGCCAGGGTGCCGGTGACGAACCCGGCCACGAAGACGTCCCCGGCACCGGTCGGGTCCAGTGCCGCCACCTCGATGGCCGGGACCTCGGCGCTCTCCCCCGTACGCCGGTCCACCGCGTACGCGCCGTCGGCGCCGAGGGTGACCACGGCGAGCGGCACGTGCTCGGTCAGGGCGTGCGCGGCGGCGCGGGGACAGGTGGCGCCCGTGTAGCGCATGGCCTCCGCCGCGTTCGGCAGGAAGGCCTCGCAGTGCGCGAGGTCGGGCAGCCCGGCCAGATCCCAGGCGCCTGTGTCGTCCCAGCCGACGTCGGCGAAGACACGGGTGCCGCGCGCGGCGGCCTGGGCGATCCAGGGGGCGCGGACGCCGGGCGTGAGGGAGGCGACGGCGGCACGCGCGCGGGGCGGGCAGTCGGGGGACGGTTCCTCCGGCGGCGGCTCGTGGCCGTGGGAGACCATGGTGCGCTCCCCCTCGTACGCCATCGAGACCGTCACCGGCGAGTGCCAGCCGGGCACGGTGCGCGAGGGGGTCAGGTCGATGCCCTCACCCTGCGCGAGAGCGTCCCAGCAGTAGTCGCCGTAGTGGTCGTCGCCGAAGGCCGCTGCCAGCGAGGTGCGCATGCCGAGCCGGGCCAGCGCGGTCGCCATGTTCGCCACGCCGCCCGGGCTGGAGCCCATCCCGCGGGCCCAGGACTCGGTCCCGCGCACCGGGGCGGAGTCGAGCCCGGTGAAGATGACGTCGAGGAAGACGGTGCCGGTCAGATACACGTCCCAGGGCGGGTCCTGGGGCGTGCGCAGGGCGGCGAGGGGATCGACCTGGGGGTGGTGGTGCGACGCCTCGTCCGGGACGTGGCGGTGCGTTCTCCCGGCGGCCGGCACGAGGGGCATGGCGGGCATGGCGGACGCGGTGGACGTGGTGGACGCGGTGGAGGCTGTCACGGTGCGCTCCCTGGCATGGTGCGGACCCCGCCAGTGTGCACCACGTCACCGACAACGCGACGGCGTCCGGGCCGGTGCCGTCGCCCGGAACGGTGCGGTGCGGCCGGTCACCAGCGCGGGACGGAAGGGGTCACCCACCCCGGGTCGGCCACCCGCATCGCCGCCGCGTCGTCGCGGTCCCGGAGCGTGCCGTCGTCGTCCAGCCAGCGCCGGTGCAGGAACGCCAGCCGGTCACGGTCGAGTTCGACGCCGAGACCGGGCGCGTCGGAGACCGCGACCCCGCCGCCCTCGAAGGTGAGCCGTTCGGTGAGCACGTCCTCGGACTGCCAGGGGTAGTGGGAGTCGCAGGCGTGGTGGAGGTTCGGGACGGTGGCCGCCACGTGGGTCATGGCGGCGAGGCTGATACCCAGGTGGGTGTTGGAGTGCATGGAGACCCCGACGCCGAAGGTGCGGCAGACGGCGGCGAGTTGCTGGGTGTTGCGCAGCCCGCCCCAGTAGTGGTGGTCCGAGAGAACGACCTGCACGGCGCCCGTGGTGAACGCCTCCTGGATCTCGGCGAACGTCGTCACGCACATGTTGGTCGCCAGCGGCACCCCGGTCCGCGCGGCGACCTCCGCCATGGCCGGGGTGCCGAGCGCGGGGTCCTCCAGGTACTCCAGTACGTCTCCGAGTTCCGCGGCGACCTTCAGCGAGGTCTCCACGGACCAGGCGCCGTTGGGGTCGAGACGCAGGGGGTGACCGGGGAAGGCGTCGGCGAGGGCCCTGACGGCGGCGATCTCCTCCTCGGGCGGGAAGACGCCGCCCTTGAGCTTGAAGGACGTGAAGCCGTAGCGGTCGGTGAAGGCGCGGGCCTGGGCGACGACCCCGGCCGGGTCGACGGCGGCGCCCCAGTCGTCCTTCTCGCTCGCCACGCCCTCGGGGTGGCCGGCCCACTTGTAGAAGAGGTACGCGCTGTACTCCACGGCGTCGCGCACCTTGCCGCCCAGCAGGGCGTGCACGGGCAGGCCGAGCGCCTTGCCGAGGGCGTCGAGGCAGGCGACCTCGAAGCCGGAGACGACGGACAGGCGCAGCTTGTCGGCGGTCTGGACGCCGCGCAGCCCGCCGACGTCCACCTGTCCGGAGACCCGGGAGGCGTCGACGGCCACCTCGTCGGCGAGGAGGAACAGGGCGCCCAGGTCACTGACCTGGCGGCCGACGAGTTTCCCGGCGAAGGGGCGGGCCAGGTCGAGGTACTTGGTGTCGCCGTACGTCTCGCCGACGCCGGTGATGCCGTCGGCGGTCTCCACCTCCACGATCAGGCGGGGGGTGTACGGCTGGTGGACGCCCTGCGTGTTGAGCAGGGGCGGGTCGGCCACCAGGATCGGCGTGAGGCGCACGGCGGCGATGGTGAGGTCGCGGGTCACGGGGCGGCTCCTACGAGGTCGGGTCCGGCCGTGGTCAGCGGGCGGTGTCGAGACCCACGCCCCTCACCCTGTCTCCGCACCTGTTGTCTGTGCCTGCGTCTGTGTATGTAGATGACATCCACGTACAGGGATGGAGGTTAGACAGGGGGACGGAAGGCGTCAATGGCGCGACACGGCGGGACCCCGGCAGGCGGCGGCCACACCGGGGTCCGGGACGGGACGGGTCACGCGGAGGGGAACTCGTACGCCTCCACCTCGGCGAGGTAACGGGCCCGCAGTTCCTCGTCGTCCTCCAGGAAGGAGGCGAGGAAGGAGTTGCGGGCCAGCTCCCGCAGCCGCTCCTCGGTGAGGCCGAGGGACTGGCGTACGGCGTCGAAGTTGTCGCCCGCGTAGCCGCCGAAGTAGGCCGGGTCGTCGGAGTTGACCGTGCAGAGCAGGCCCGCGTCGAGCATGGCGGGCAGCGGGTGGTCGGCGAGGGTGTCGACCGTGCGCAGCCGGACGTTGGACAGCGGGCACAGGGTCAGCGGGACGCGCTCGCGCACCAGCCGCTCGACCAGCGCCGGGTCCTCCACCGAGCGCAGGCCGTGGTCGATCCGTTCGACACCGAGGATGTCCAGGGCCTCGGTGACGTACTCCGGCGGCCCCTCCTCGCCCGCGTGCGCGACCCGGCGCAGCCCGAGGGCGGCGGCGGCCTCGTACACCTCGCGGAACTTCACCGGCGGGTGGCCGACCTCGGCCGAGTCCAGGCCGACGCCGGTGATGCGGTCGAGGTGGGGCTTCGCGGCGTCGAGGGTCGCGAGTGCCGACTCGGCGGACTCGTCGCGCAGGAAGCACATGATGAGGCGGGTGGAGACGCCGTGGTTGTCGCGGCTGGTGCCGAGCGCCCGCCACAGGCCCTCCACGACCGTGCCCATCCCCACGCCCCGGGCGAGGTGCGCCTGCGGGTCGAAGAAGATCTCCGCGTGCCGCACGCCCTGGGCGGCGGCACGGGCGAGGTAGGCGTTCGCCAGGTCCTCGAAGTCCCGCTCGGTGCGCAGGACGGCCATGAGCTCGTAGTACAGGTTCAGGAAGGACTGGAGGTCCTCGAACCGGTACGCCTCGCGCAGCGCGTCCGTGTCCGCGTACGGGAGGGACACGCCGTTGCGGGCGGCAAGCTCGAAGGCCAGCTCGGGCTCCAGGGTGCCTTCGATGTGGAGGTGCAGTTCAGCTTTGGGCAAGGGCATCAGAGAATCGTACGACCGTTTTACCGGCGTTTCGGAACCGGGACTCTCAGTAGGTCGTGGGCCACGGTCAGCTCACCGTCGTAGCCGGCCGCCCGGGCCTGCCGCTCGAACTCCCCGGGGTCCGAGTAGCGCTGGCTGAAGTGGGTCAGGACCAGGTGCCGTACGCCCGCGTCCCGGGCGGCCCGCGCGGCCTGGCCGGCGGTGAGGTGGCCGTGGTCGGTGGCGAGCGCCTCGTCCTCGTCGAGGAAGGTGGACTCGATGACCAGCAGGTCGCAGCCCTCGGCCAGCGCGTGCACGCCCTCGCAGAGCCGGGTGTCCATGACGAACGCGAACCGCTGGCCGCGCCGGATCTCGCTGACGTCGTCGAGCGGGACCCCGTTCAGCGAGCCCTCGCGCTGGATGCGGCCCACGTCGGGGCCCTTGATGCCGTGCGCGGCGAGGCGCTCGGGCAGCATGCGGCGGCCGTCGGGCTCGGTGAGGCGGTAGCCGTAGGACTCCACGGGGTGGGAGAGCCGGTGGGCGTCGAGGGTGTAGGCGGGGGTGACCGCGAGGACGCCGTCGGTGGCGACCGGGGCCTCGGTGAGGGTGACCGTCTCGCGGTAGGCGGTGGCGTACCGCAGGCGGTCGAAGAAGCGCCGGCCGGAGAGCGGGTAGTGGGCGGTGACCTCGTGCGGGACCCGGTCGAGGTTGATCCGCTGGATGACGCCCGCGAGGCCCAGGCTGTGGTCGCCGTGGAAGTGCGTGACGCAGATCCGGTTCAGGTCGTGGGCGGCGACCCCGGCGCGCAGCATCTGCCGCTGGGTGCCCTCGCCGGGGTCGAACAGGATGCCCTCGCCGTCCCAGCGCAGCAGGTAGCCGTTGTGGTTGCGGTGCCGGGTCGGGACCTGGCTGGCGGTGCCGAGGACCACCAGTTCGCGTACGGACACGGGACGCCTATCCGGGGGGCCATTCGAGGCCGCGGCCGCCGAGGACGTGGGCGTGGGTGTGCCAGACGGTCTGGCCCGCGCCGCTTCCGGTGTTGAAGACGGTGCGGTAGCTGTCCAGCTTTTCCTGGTCCGCGACCGCCCGGGTCTCGCGCAGGACGTCCGCGGCGAGTTCCGGGGCGCCGGCGGCGAGGGCGGCGGCGTCCCGGTAGTGCGCCTTGGGGATCACCAGGACGTGGGTGGGCGCCTGGGGGTTTATGTCCCGGAAGGCGACGGTCGTCTCGGTCTCGCGGACGATCGTCGCGGGGATCTGACCTGCGACGATCTTGCAGAACAGGCAGTCGTCCTGTGGTTCCCCTGTCATGGGGCTCTCCTCACGCCGGTGATCTTCTACGGCATCGTATCCGCCGGGCTGTGTGGCGGTCGGGCCGTGGGCCGCCCGCACCCGCGGGCTACGGCTACGGCTACGGCTACGGCTACGGCTACGGCAGGCTCGGCGGTGTCTTCGCCGGAGTCTCCTCCAGTGCCTCCAGCGCCAGCCTGATCGCCTCGTCCAGCTGGGGGTCGCGGCCCGCCGCGTGGTCCTGGGGGCGTTGGGGGACCTCGACGTCGGGGTCGACGCCGTGGTTCTCCACGCCCCAGCCGTAGCCCTCCAGCCAGAAGGCGTACTTGGGCTGGGTGATCAGCGTCCCGTCGACCAGCCGGTAGCGGCTGTCGATGCCGATGACGCCGCCCCAGGTGCGGGTGCCGACGACCGGGCCGATGCCGAGCGCCCTGATCGCGGCGTTGACGATGTCGCCGTCGGAACCGGAGAACTCGTTGGCGACGGCGACGACCGGTCCCCGGGGCGCGTCCAGCGGGTAGCTGGCGGGCCGCATGCCGCGCGGCAGGTCCCAGCCGACGATGCGCCGGGCCAGCTTCTCGACGACCAGCTGGGAGGTGTGGCCGCCGCGGTTCTCGCGGACGTCGACGACCAGGCCCTCCCGGGCCACCTCGACGCGCAGGTCGCGGTGGAGCTGGGCCCAGCCGGCGCCGACCATGTCGGGCACGTGCAGATAGCCGAGCCGGCCGCCGGACTTCTCATGGACGTAGGCGCGGCGGTCGGCGACCCAGGCGTGGTAGCGCAGGGGCTCCTCGTCGGCGAGGGGGACGACGACGGCGTGGCGCGGATCGCCGCCGCCGGACGGGGAGATGGTCAGCTCCACCGGCTTGCCCGCGGTGCCGACCAGCAGCGGGCCGGGCCCGGCGACCGGGTCCACGGGCTGTCCGGCGACGGCCACGATCGCGTCGCCGGCCCGCACGGCGACGCCGGGCGCGGCGAGCGGGGAACGGGCGTCGGGGTCGGAGGTCTCCGAGGGCAGGACGCGGTCGATGCGCCAGGCGCCGTCCTCGTGACGGGAGAGGTCGGCGCCGAGCAGGCCCTGCCGGGCGCCGGAGCCGTGGCCGCCGCGCGGGGCGACGTAGGCGTGCGAGGTGCCCAGTTCGCCGTGCACCTCCCACAGGAGGTCGACCAGGTCGTCGTGGGTGGCGAGGCGGTCCAGGACGGGCCGGTAGCGGTCGAGGACGCCGTCCCAGTCGACGCCGTTCATGTCGGGCCGCCAGAAGTTGTCCCGCATGACGCGGCCGGTCTCGTCGTACATCTGCCGCCACTCGGCGACCGGGTCGACGGTCTGCCGCACGCGGCTGAGGTCGACGGTGATGTTGGTGTCGCTGTCCTCGTCGCCCGAGGCCCGCCGGTCGCTGGGCACGACCTTGAGGCGTCCGTCGGCCCACAGCAGCACCCGCTTGCCGTCGCCGCTCACCTCGAAGTGGTCGGCGTCGGCGGCGAGGTGCTCGACGCGCTGCTGGGCGAGGTCGTAGCGCTCCAGCTCGGTGTGCGGGTCGGGGGCGTCCGGGGTGGCGCGGGAGGCGCCGAGGACGCCGGTGACCGGGTGCCGCAGCCACAGGACGCCGTCCTTGGCGGCGCGCAGCCGGGAGTAGCGGGCGGCCTCGACCGGGAAGGGCACGATGCGGTCGGCGAGGCCCTCGATGTCGATCCGGGTGGCCGGGGTGCCCTCGCTGTCGGGGGTCTCCTCCCGGTCCGGTGTCTCGAAGGGACGGCCGTGGCGCTGCGGACCGAAGGGCGACGGGGTGGTCGCGGCCAGCGTGATCAGGTACGGCCGGGCGCCCTCGACGAAGGCCAGGTCGAAGACGTGCTCGTCGTAGACCGGGTCGAAGGAGCGGGTGGAGAGGAAGGCGAGGTGCTTGCCGTCCAGGGTGAAGGCCGGGGAGTAGTCCTTGAAGCGCAGCGGGGTCGCCTCGCTCACCGACAGGTCGGTGGTGTTGGCGAGCTTGAGCTGGCGCAGCGGGTCCGGGCCGGGATGCGACCAGGCGAGCCAGGCGGAGTCGGGCGAGAAGACCAGCCCGGAGACGTCGCCGTCCTCACTGCGGTCGACCTCGCGGACCTCGCCGGTCTCCCGCTCGACGAGCAGGACGCGTCCGTCGTGCGAGGCGACGGCGGCGCGGCTGCCGTCGGGGGCCATGGCGAGAACCAGCACACGGCCGAGCTGTCCGGCGGCGAGGCGGCGCGCGGTGGCGCCGGGCGCGAGTCCGGTGGCGGGCGCGAACTCCAGGGCGTCGTCGCCCTCGGCGTCCGTCACCCACACCACCCACTCCTCGCCGTCGGCGCGGAAGGCGCGCGGCAGCCGGGTGCGGACGCCGGGCCGCGCGGCCAGCGCGCGGGCCGGTCCGGAGCGGTGGGTGATCCAGTGGACGCCGCCGCGTACGGCGACGGCGCTGCCGCGCGCGGTGTGGTCGGGGGACGCGGAGCCGAACCAGCGGGCGGCGTTCACCGGGTACGCCTGGAGGTCCACGCGCGAGCCGCCGACGCGGATGTCGAGCCGGCGCGGCTCGGCCGCCTCCAGGTCGTCCAGCGTCCACAGTTCACCGGCGCTGGAGTAGACGACGCGGGTGCCGTCGGTGGCGGCGTGCCGGGCGTAGAAACCGTCGAGAGGGGTGTGCCGGCGCAGGTCGGAGCCGTCGGCGACGGAGGAGTACAGGGCGCCGGTGCCCTCGTGGTCGGAGAGGAACGCGATGCGGTCGCCGACCCAGAAGGGATACTCGATGTTGCCGTCGAGGCCGGCGTGGAGCCGTACGAACTCGCCGTCGTCCTCGGCGTCGATCCACAGCTTGCCCGCCGTGCCGCCCCGGTAGCGCTTCCACCAGGCGGCCTCGCGGCCCATCGGCGCGGACAGCAGCACGGTGCGCGGTCCGTACGCGACGTCGCCGACGGGCCCGTACGGCAGGGTGGTGGCCGGTCCGCCGTCGAGCGGGACGGCACGGGCCCAGCTGCGGCGGAGGCTGGCCTGTCCGTAGGTGCTCAGGGCGAGGACCTGGCCCTCGGGGGTCCAGCCGCGTACCTGGGTCCTCAGGCTGCCCCAGTGGGTGAGGCGCTTGGCGGGGCCGCCGTCGGCGGAGGCGATGTGCACCTCGGGGGCGCCGTCGCGGGTGGAGGTCCAGGCGACCGTGGTGCCGTCGGGCGAGACGCGGGGGTGGTTCACCGGTACGTTGTCGGCGCTGACCCGCCAGGCCCGGCCGCCGTCGAGCGGGGCGAGCCACACGTCGTCCTCGGCGGTGAAGGCGACCAACTCGCCGTGCGGGTGCGGAAAACGGAGGTAGGCAGGCGCTGCGGGCTGTGTCACCCCCTCACCCTATGCAGGGGCGGGGCCCGCCGACAGAGGTTTGGATCACATACCGGCCACCGGGCCACCGGCCTATTTGCCCTCGACCGGTCGGCAGTGCGGGTCGTCCGGGCACCAGATGGTGCGGGTGACGGTCACCGTGGGCCCCGGCCGGTGCGGGGAGGGCCGGTCGTCCGGCGGGGCGCTCGTGGTGTCGCAGTTGCCCAGCCCCTTGACGCGGAACCACTCCTCGCCGTCCACCTTCGCGGTGAGATCGCCGCGCACACAGGCGCCGTTGACGACCCGGGTCACCTCGCCGTCGACGGTGATGTCCTTCCCGTCGCCGGTCTCCCCCTCGCAGTCGACGGAGGCGACGGTGTCCTCACCGGCCGAGGCGGTGGCACCGCCGTCGCCTCCGCCGCCGTCTCCGTCGCCGACGGAGGCGGTGCAGGTGATCCACCGGACGTCCGCCTTCTGCCGCTCCAGTTCGCGGGTCACGGTCTGGTCGGTCGTGAGCGCCACCGACGCGGAGCTGAGTCCGCCCGGGTCGCACGCGACCACACCGCCGACGGCGACCACCGAACCGACGACCACCGGAGCCACACGCCATATCCGCCTCAATGCCCCCATGGAGGGCAGCCTGCCACCGGTGCGGGGCCCGCGGTAGAGCGCATACGGGCCACCTCTCGCTACCGTGGGCCCATGAGCGGCGGACGGCGGCCGAGAAGGCTCGTCGTGGACGAGACAGCCACCTACGTGTGGTCGGTGCGTCACCGGCACAGCGTCACGGGCTCGTGCGCGGAGGTCCTCACCCTGGCCCGGGACGGGACGCGGACCCGCCTGCTCTTCCGGAGCGGCGAGGGACGGTTCGTCCCCGACGGCTTCCTGCACTCGGGCTGCGTGGCTGTGCGGGACGCGTCGCTCAACCTGCACGAACCCGGTGTCGTACGGGCCTTCGTCGACGAGGGGGCCCGGCGCGGGCTGCTCGACCGGTCCGCGGACCTGGACGGCTGGGAGCTGTTCCAGGCGGTCGCCGCGGCCCGCGCGGTGGACGGCTGAACCGTACGGTCAGGCGCGGCCGTCGTCGCCGCCTCAGGACCAGCGGCCCGTGCGGGCCAGGAGGAGCGCCGTCGCCGCGGTGCCGGCCGTGGAGGTGCGCAGGACGCTGCGCCCCAGACGGTAGGGCTTCGCGCCGGCCTCGGCGAAGAGGGCCAACTCCTCGGGGGAGACCCCGCCTTCGGGGCCGACGACCAGCACGATGTCACCGGTGGTGGGGAGTTCGGTGGCGGCCAGCGGCTCGTCGCCGCTCTCGTGGAGTACGGCGGCGAAGTCGGCGTCGGCCAGAAGTGAGGCAACCTGCTTGCTCGTCGCCGCGTCCGCGACGTCGGGGAAGCGGACCCGGCGGGACTGCTTGCCGGCCTCCCGGGCCGTCGCCCGCCACTTGCCGAGCGCCTTCAGGCCGCGGTCGCCCTTCCACTGGGTGATGCAGCGGGACGCCGCCCACGGCACGATCGCGTCGACACCGACCTCGGTCATCGTCTCGACGGCCAGCTCACCGCGGTCACCCTTGGGCAGGGCCTGGACGACGGTGACACGGGGCCGCTCCTCGGGCTCCTCGCGCACGCCGTCCACGACGGTGACGACGAGCCGGTCCTTGCCCTCGGCGGTCTTCACCACGCCCTCGGCCCAGCGCCCGCGTCCGTCGGTGAGGACGACGTCCTCACCGGTCCGCAGCCGCTTCACGGAGACGGCGTGCCGTCCCTCGGGGCCGTCGAGGACGTACTCGCCGCCGGGCAGGTCCCCCGGCTGGAGGGAGCCGACCACGAACACCGGTGCCGTCATCGGCCCGTACCTCCCGTCGCGAGACCCGACAACGCTGTCCCCGCGGTGGCGAGTTCGGCCACCAGCACCTCCACCAGCTGACCGGCGGGGAGTTCCCGGGCCATCCGGTGGCCCTGTCCCGCCCAGAGCGCCATGCCCTGCGCGTCGCCCGCCTTCGCCGCCGCCTTGCGCAGCGGGGCGGTGAGGTGGTGGACCTCCGGGTAGGCGGCGGGGGCGTAGGGGCCGTGCTCGCGCAGGAAGCGGTTGACCAGGCCGCGGGCGGGGCGGCCGGAGAAGGCGCGGGTCAGCTCGGTGCGGACGAACAGGGGGTTGGTCAGCGCCTGCTTGTGCAGCGCGTGCGCGCCGGACTCGGAGGTGGCGAGGAAGGCGGTGCCGAGCTGGGCGGCGCTCGCGCCGGCCGCGAGGACCGCGGCGATCTGACCACCGCGCATGATGCCGCCGGCGGCGATGACCGGCAGGTGCACCGCCTCCCGGACCTGGGCGACCAGCGACAGCAGTCCGGTGCCGGCGCCGCCCGTCTCCGGGTTGTCCCGGTGGGTGCCCTGGTGTCCGCCGGCCTCGGCGCCCTGCGCGATCACCGCGTCGGCGCCGGACAGCTCCACGGCCCGGGCCTCCTCCGCGGTGGTCGCGGCGACCAGGGCGAAGGTGCCGACCCGGTGCAGGGAGTCGACGACCTCACGGCTCGGGACGCCGAAGTGGAACGACACCACCGGCACCGGGTTGTCCAGCAGCACCGCGAGCTTGGTGTCGTAGCCGTCGTCCCGGCCGCACTCGGGGTCACCGAGCTCCGTCTCGTACCAGGCGGCCTCACCGGCCAGCTGGTGGGCGTAGACCCCGACTGCGGACGGGTCGGCCGACTCCGGCTGCGGCATGAAGAGGTTGACGCCGAAAGGGCGGGCGGTCAGTCCCCGCAACTGCTTGATCTCCTGGTACATCCCGTCCGCGGTCTTGTACCCGGCGGCCAGGAATCCCAGTCCGCCCGCCTCGCAGACCGCGGCGGCGAGCCGCGGCACGGAGACGCCGCCCGCCATGGGCGCCTGCACGATCGGATAGGGGAAAAGATCGGTCAGTGCGGAGGACATGACCGCATGGTGTCACGTCCTGTGGACGGGTCCGAATCCGGGCTTCCGTCGGCATACGCCAGGAGCATCCCCGTCGCGCGACCGTCCCGTACCCATGGGAAAGCCCCTGGCGCGGGCCTCGCCAGGGGCTTGTGGGCACCGGGTGTCAGCGCCCGTTGAACGCGTCCTTCAACCGCGAGAACAGCCCTTGCTGCCCGGGCTGGAACTGTCCCTGCGGACGCTCCTCGCCACGCAGCTTGGCCAGCTCGCGGAGCAGGCGTTCCTGCTCGGGGTCGAGCTTGCTCGGGGTCAGGACCTCGACGTGGACGATGAGGTCGCCCCGGCCGCCGCCGCGCAGGTGGGTGACGCCGCGCCCGTGCAGCGGGACCGACTGGCCGGACTGGGTGCCCGGGCGGATGTCGATCTCCTCCACGCCGTCGAGCGTCTCCAGCGGCACCTTCGTGCCCAGGGCCGCCGCCGTCATCGGGATGGTGACCGTGCAGTGCAGGTCGTCGCCCCGGCGCTGGAAGGTCGAGTGGGGCAGTTCGTGGATCTCGACGTACAGGTCACCGGCGGGGCCGCCGCCGGGGCCGACCTCGCCCTCGCCCGCGAGCTGGATCCGGGTGCCGTTGTCGACGCCGGCCGGGATCTTCACGGTCAGGGTGCGCCGGGAGCGGACCCGGCCGTCGCCCGCGCACTCGGGGCACGGGGTCGGGACCACGGTGCCGAAACCCTGGCACTGCGGGCAGGGGCGCGAGGTCATGACCTGGCCCAGGAAGGACCGCGTGACCTGCGACACCTCACCGCGACCACGGCACATGTCGCACGTCTGGGCACTGGTGCCCGGGGCGGCGCCCTCGCCGTTGCAGGTGTTGCAGACGACCGCGGTGTCGACCTGGATGTCCTTGGTCGTACCGAAGGCCGCCTCGTCCAGCTCGACCTCGATGCGGATCATCGCGTCCTGGCCGCGGCGGGTGCGCGAGCGCGGCCCGCGCTGCGACGCCGTACCGAAGAACGCGTCCATGATGTCCGAGAAGTTCCCGAAGCCACCCGCGCCGAAGCCACCCGCGCCACCGCCGCCGGCCTGCGAGAGGGGGTCGCCGCCGAGGTCGTAGACCTGCTTCTTCTGCGGGTCCGACAACACCTCGTAGGCGGCGTTGATCTCCTTGAACCGCTCCTGGGTCTTCGGATCGGGGTTGACGTCCGGATGCAGCTCGCGGGCGAGCCTCCGGAACG
Source organism: Streptomyces sp. NPDC017225 (assembly GCF_044331465.1). Lineage (NCBI taxonomy): Bacteria > Bacillati > Actinomycetota > Actinomycetes > Kitasatosporales > Streptomycetaceae > Streptomyces > Streptomyces sp. NPDC017225. The sequence goes on from NZ_JBIRNE010000003.1 coordinate 699,333, forward strand.
CCTTCTTGATCTCGTCCTGGGACGCGTCGCGGCGTACGCCGAGTACGGCGTAGTAGTCCGTGGCCACCTACGACTCCGCCAGGATCTGTCCGACGTACCGTGCCACTGCGCGTACCGCTCCCATCGTTCCCGGGTAATCCATGCGGGTCGGTCCGACCACGCCGAGCTTGGCAACCGCCTCGCCGCCCGAACCGTAGCCCACCGACACGACGGACGTTGAGTTGAGTCCTTCGTGGGCGTTCTCATGACCGATACGGACGGTCACGCCCGGATCCTTCGCCTCGCCGAGCAGCTTGAGGAGCACGACCTGCTCCTCCAGCGCCTCGAGGACGGGTCGGATCACCAAGGGGAAGTCGTGCCCGAAGCGGGTCAGATTGGCGGTGCCGCCGATCATCAGCCGCTCCTCGTTCTCCTCGACCAGCGTCTCCAGGAGAGTGGAGAGCACGGTGGAGACCGTACCCCGGTCCTCGGCCTCGAAGGCCTCCGCCAGGTCCTCCACCAGGCTCGGCACGTCCGAGAAGCGGCGCCCGGCGACCCGGCTGTTGAGCCGCGCGCGCAGGTCCGCCAGGGACGCCTCGCCGAACGGCGCCGGGCAGTCGACCATCCGCTGCTCGACCCGGCCGGTGTCGGTGATCAGCACCAGCATCAGCCGCGCGGGCGCCAGGGAGAGCAACTCCACGTGCCGCACGGTCGAGCGGGTCAGCGACGGGTACTGCACGACGGCGACCTGCCGGGTCAGCTGCGCGAGCAGCCGCACCGTGCGGGCCACCACGTCGTCGAGGTCGACGGCGCCCTCCAGGAAGTTCTGGATGGCACGCCGCTCGGGCCCGGTCATCGGCTTGACGCCGGCCAGCTTGTCGACGAAGAGCCGGTAGCCCTTGTCGGTCGGGATGCGCCCGGCGCTGGTGTGCGGCTGGGCGATGAACCCCTCGTCCTCCAGGGCCGCCATGTCGTTGCGCACGGTGGCCGGTGAGACGCCGAGGTTGTGCCGCTCGGTGAGGGCCTTGGAGCCGACCGGCTCCTCGGTGCCGACGTAGTCCTGGACGATGGCGCGCAGCACCTCGAGCCTGCGTTCACTGAGCACTCGCGCACACCTCCAAGATCTCGTCGTCCGCCGGCGTCCTGCCGGGGGCCCCACTGTCTTCCCTGGCACTCACGGTGCGCGAGTGCCAGACTTCCCCGGCCCAGTGTACGGCCGTGGGGTACGCCCCCGGCAAGGCCGGGGCACGCCCTCCGTGCGCGGAGGCGGCACAGCGCTAGCGTCGTCGCCGTGACGGTGACTTGGGAGGACCTGGGGTGGGAGCGGCTGGCGGCGGGGGTGGGGCGGCGCCGGCTGCCGGTGTGGGACTGCACGGCGGGGCTGGTCGTCGGCGCGGACGCGGCGCTGATGGTCGACGCGGGGTCGAGTCTCGGTGAGGGCGCCCGGTTGCGCGCGGGGGCGCGGGAACTCGCCGGTCACCATGTGACACATCTCGCGCTGACGCACCCGCACTTCGACCACGTTTTCGGCGCGGCGGCGTTCGCGGGTCCCCGGGGCACGGAGGTCTACGGCGCGGTGGGGACGGACGCGGTGTTCGCGCGGGGCGGACAGGGGCGGGAGGCGCTCCGTTCGGACGCGGTGGCGGAGGGGCTGGACGCGCGGGCGGCGCGGGAGGCGGCCGACGCTCTCGTCCGCGTCGGCCACGAGGTCCGCGGCGAGCGCACGCTCGACCTGGGCGGCGGCCGGCGGGTCCTGCTCGCCGACGTGGGCCCGGGGCACACCGCCCACGATCTCGCGGTGCTGGTGCCGGGCGACCCGGCGGTCGTCTTCTGCGGTGACCTGGTCGAGGAGTCGGGGGAGCCGCAGGCGGGCCCGGACGCCGTACCGGCACGCTGGCCGGCCGCGCTGGACCGGCTGCTGGACCTGGGCGGCGAGGACGCTCTGTACGTTCCCGGTCACGGAGCGGTGGTGGACGCGGGCTTCGTGCGGGCTCAACGGGACGCGCTGGCTGCCCGGTTCGGCGTGTCGCGCTGATCACGACGGACCCGGTTCAGCGTGTCGGACCGATCACGACGCGCCCGCTTCTCGTACCGTCATCAGAATGCGCCAGTACTCCGCCGACCTGACCCCTCCGTGGAAGAAACCGCAGCCGGTTCCGGAGGTCCCGGCCGATCCCGGCCTGGTGGTCGAGGAGCCCGGCACCGGTTTCTGCGGCGCGGTGATCGGCTGCGAGGCGGGCACGGTGACCCTGGAGGACCGCTTCGGCAAGCACCGGGTGTTCCCGATGGAGCCGCGCGGCTTCCTGCTGGAGGGGCGGGTGGTGACGCTGGTCCGCCCCTCCTCCGGTCCGGCGCGCCCCTCCCGTACGGCGTCCGGTTCGGTCGCCGTCCCCGGCGCACGCGCGCGGGTCGCGCGCGCCGGGCGCATCTACGTCGAGGGGCGGCACGACGCCGAGCTGGTCGAGAAGGTGTGGGGCGACGACCTGCGCATCGAGGGTGTCGTCGTGGAGTACCTGGGCGGCGTGGACGATCTCCCGTCGATCGTCGCCGAGTTCGCCCCCGGTCCGGACGCGCGGCTCGGGGTCCTGGTGGACCACCTGGTGCCGGGTTCGAAGGAGTGGCGGATCGCGGAGGCGGTGACGAGCGAGCACGCGCTGGTCGTGGGGCACCCGTACATCGACATCTGGGAGGCGGTGAAGCCGTCGTCCCTGGGGATTCCCGGCTGGCCGCGGGTGCCGCGCGGGCAGGACTGGAAGACGGGGGTGTGCCGGGCGCTGGGGTGGCCGCCGGAGAACACGGGCGCGGTGTGGCAGGCGATCCTGGCGCGGGTGGGGTCTTACAAGGACCTGGAGCCGCAGCTGCTGGGGCGGGTGGAGGAGCTGATCGATTTCGTCACGGGTAGCGGTGGGGCCTGACGCCGGGGAAGGTGCCGAAACCACTGGTGTCCAGCTCGATTCCCAGGACGTCCAGCGCAACCGGTTCACCGAACTTCGCGATGTGCTGCGTCCGGTAGTCGGCTTGGTCCCCCTTTCCGTCGGGATCCGTCAACAGGACGCACTGCGCCATGATCGGATCAACGATGAGGTAGGCGGACACTTCACCCGCGGCGTAGATCGAGCGCTTCACACCGTAATCCCGGTGAACACTGGTTTTGGAAACCACCTCGACGACCATGGTGATCAGCTGGGACGGAATCAGGCGGCCCGCCTCGGGCAAGGCATCAGGTGCCACGACGACCAGGTCTGGCACGGGCACGCTGGCCTCGTCCAGGATGTCGATGTCCTGTGTCTGGAGGCCGTACCAGCGTTCGAGGGGAATCTGCCTGCTCATCAGCAAAACGATGATGTTGTGCACCAGATCAGGACTGGCCATCATCACGATTTCCCCCCGGAGAAGCTCAGCTGTGAGGCCCTCCGGAGGTTCGAAATCCTCGAGGAACTTGGCCATCCCGTACTCGTCCACAGCGGTCATCTCCGTGGCCCTCCACATCCGCCGCGTCCTTTTGGCGGCAGCCTACGAACCAGACTAGGGACCGAACCTCCGATCCGCACCGATTCACTCACCCGAGTGATCAGTCCACCAGGTCCCGCACCACCGCGTCCGCCAGCAACCGCCCGCGCAGCGTCAGCACCGCGCGCCCGGCCTCGTAGGGCTCTTCCTGCAGCAGCCCCTCGCCCAGCGCCCGGCGCGACGCCGTGAGCCCCGCTTCCCTCAGCAGCGACAGCGGGACGCCTTCCCTCAGGCGCAGCTCCAGCAGGACGCGCTCGACGCGCCGGTCCTCGTCCGTGAGGATCTCGCGTCCGGCGCCCGGTGACTTCCCGGCCGCCAGCGCTCCCGCGTACGCCCCCGGGTGCTTCACGTTCCACCACCGCACGCCGCCCACGTGGCTGTGCGCTCCCGGTCCCGCGCCCCACCAGTCGGCGCCGCGCCAGTACAGCTCGTTGTGCAGGCAGCGGCCCGCGTCGGAGGTGGCCCAGTTCGACACCTCGTACCAGTCGAAGCCCGCCGCGGAGAGCGTCTCCTCGGTGATCAGGTACCGGTCGGCGTGGACGTCGTCGTCGGTCATGGGGACCTCGCCGCGCCGGATGCGGCGGGCCAGCTGGGTGCCCTCCTCGACGATCAGCGCGTACGCGGAGACATGGTCGGGGCCGGCGCCGAGCGCCGCGTCGAGGGAGGCGCGCCAGTCGTCGTCGCTCTCGCCGGGGGTGCCGTAGATCAGGTCGAGGTTGACGTGGTCGAAGCCGGCCGCGCGGGCCTCCGCGACGCAGGCCTCGGGGCGGCCCGGGGTGTGGTTGCGGTCGAGCACCTTCAGGACGTGCTGCCGCGCGCTCTGCATGCCGAAGGAGATCCGGTTGAAGCCGCCCTCGCGGAGGGTGGCGAGGTAGGCCGGGTCGACGGACTCCGGGTTGGCCTCCGTCGTGATCTCCGCGTCCGCCGCGAGGCCGAACTCGTCGCGGATCGCGTGCAGCATCCGCACCAGGTCGCCGGCGGCCAGCAGGGTGGGCGTACCACCGCCGACGAAGACCGTGCGGACCTCGCGGGGGTCGTCGCCGAGCACCTTGCGGGCCAGGCGGACCTCGTCGACGAGCGTCTCGGCGTAGTTGTCCCGGGAGGCGAGGACGCCGCCGGTGCCGCGCAGCTCGGTCGCGGTGTACGTGTTGAAGTCGCAGTAGCCGCAGCGGGTCGCGCAGTACGGCACGTGCAGGTAGAAGCCTAGGGGGCGGTCGGCGGCGCCGGCGAGCGCGGACGCCGGGAGGGCGCCGTCGGCGGGGACGGGTTCGCCGTCGGGGAGTGCGGAGGGCATGCGTTCCATTGTCCCGTACGGCCGTGGTTACTCGGCCTGGAGCACCAGCAGGGCCAGATCGTCCTCCGGGGGCCGGGGCCCGAACTCGTGCACCAGCCGTCTGATCCGCTCGGCGACCAGCCCGGCGTCCAGCCCCGCGCATCCGGCGAGCGCGACGGCGAGACCGTCCCCGTCGTCGAACTGCCGGGAGCCGCTGCGCCGCTCGGTGACCCCGTCCGTGACGCAGAGCAGGGTGTCGCCGGACCGCAGCTCGAAGGTCTCGCTGGTGTACGTCGCGTCCTCGACGACCCCGAGCAGCGTCTGCGGCCGCGCTACCGCGCGCACCGTGCCGTCGGGGCCCAGGAGCAGCGGCAGCGGGTGCCCGGCGGAGGCGAGGGTGCAGCGGACACCGCCGTCGAAGGGGACCAGTTCGCCGTAGAGCATGGACAGGAAGCGGGTCTGCGGTCCGTCGCCCGGGGCAACCGGAGGTCCGACGGCGACCAGGGCGCGGGCGGCGGCGTCCGCGGCCTCGGTGGCGTCGTCGAGGAGGAGCTGGTTGAGGCGGTCGAGGACGTCGGGGACCTCGTACTCCTCGCGGGCCAGCAGCCGCAGCCAGGGCCGGGCGAGGCCGATGACGACGGCGGCCTCCGGTCCCTTGCCCTGGACGTCGCCGACGGCGAAGCACCAGCGGCCCTCGCCGGCCGGGAAGAGGTCGTAGAAGTCGCCGCTGGGGCCGCCCTTGTCGCACGGTTCGTAGACGAGGGCGCTGCGTACGCCGGGGATCTCGGCGACGGCGCCGGGCAGCAGGCCGCGCTGGAGGACGGCGCTGATGGTGGCCTGCCGGGCGTACTGGCGGGCGGCGCCGATGGCGAGCGCCACCCGGCGGCTGAGGTCCTCGACGAGGCCGGTGATCTCGTCGGGGAAGCCGGCGGGGCCGGCCCGGCCGATGACCAGGGTGCCCAGCGGCCGGCCGCCGGCGACCAGGCGGTAGGCGAGCGCGGTGCCCCGCGCGGCGTCCGGGCCGAGCACCTCGGCCGGCCAGGGGTGGGCGACGGGGCCGGAACGCCACGGGTCGTGGGGGCGCGGCGGGTCCTTCTCCAGGGCCCGGCGCAGTTCCTCGAAGTGGCTCTCGCCGGCGTGCCAGACGCGGGCCAGGCGGGTCCCCACGGCCGCGCCCGGGTCGTCGCTCCAGGCCGCCCGGCCCAGGGACTCGTCCTCCAGCCACACGCCGCACCAGTCGGCGAGCCTCGGCACGATCAGCTGGCCGGTGAGGGAGGCGACCAGGTCCTCGTCGAGCTGCCCGGCCAGGAGGTCGGAGGCCTCGGCGAGGAAGGACAGGGCGCCACGGCCCAGCCACTCCCGGTCGCGCACGCCGCGCCCCCGGCCGGTCCCGGCGGTGCCGTCCCACCAGTCCGGCGGGTCCGGGGGGTCCGAGCGGTCGGGGCCGTTCCCGCGGTCGGGGGCTTCTCGGCGGTCGGGGGCCGGGTCGTGGCGGAGGGCCTCGTCGTGACTGAGGGCCTCGTCGTGACTGAGGGCCTCGTCGTGACTGAGGGCCTCGTCGTGACTGAGGGCCTCGTCGTGGCGGAAGGTTACGTCGCGGCGGAAAGCTTCCTCGTACTCGGGCTCAGACTCTCCCATCACGCGGCCGGGGCCTGCCCCGCGCCCGGGGCCCGTCGGAGCGTCCTCGGGGCCTCCCAGGCCGCCGGGAACCTCCAGGTCCGGATCGCCGTGGGCCCCGGGCCCGCCCCACCCTGCGAGCCCCTCCCCCGGCGGGTCCACGGCCGGGGACTCGGTGCGCCGCAGGCCCCGGCCCCCGGCGTACGCCTCGATCTCCCCGGCGACCTCGGCGCCCGCGGCCGGCAGCCGCGCCCACACCGTCTTGGTGCCCGGGCGGTAGGTGATGCCCCAGGCCTCCGAGAGCGCGGCGACGAGCCGCAGGCCGCGCCCGTGCTCCGGGAGCTCGTGCGGCGTCTCGTCGTCGCCGCCCCTCGGCGCGCGGCAGGGGTGGTAGTCCGCGGCCTCGACGACGACGGTGCCCGTCTCCTCAAGCCGGCAGACCACCTCGACGTCGGTGCCCGCGTGCACGACGGCGTTGGTGACCAGCTCGCTGACGACCACCAGGGCGTCGGCGGCGAGATGCTCGGTCAGCTGTTCCGTGCCGGGCAGGCCGAGCGCGGACCAGCCGGCGAGCGAGGCCCGCACCATCTCGCGGGCCGCGCCCGGCGCCAGGGAACTTCCGAGCAGGGTCACGTGCGCCCGCGCGCACTCCTGGGCGGATGCGTCAGCGGCGTGCGCGAGCACGCCGGCGCGGGAGACGGTCTCCCGTTGCGTCGGAATGGCCCCCATGAACGGCTCCCCGGGCAGTTCGTGCGAATACTTCGCAGTCGATGCCGACAGAGTGACAGACCGACCCCGTCCATAAGCGCGGAGTTACCGAAGTGGGCCGTCACGAGTGAGAACCGTGCTAGGCGAACGTTCGAAGACAGCCGGAAGACGGACACGTTCGGGCATCGGCCGTGCCGATCAGCCGATCACGACGCCCGCCCCCGTTCCGCGCGTCGTGCGGCCCGTGCCCCGCCCCCGCTACGACTCCCGCGAGCCGTCGTACATCTCCTCGATCAGGTGCTTGTACTCCCGCTCCACGACCGGCCGCTTCAGTTTCAGGCTCGGGGTGATCTCCCCGTGCTCGACGTCCAGGTCGCGGGGCAGCAGGCGGAACTTCTTGATGGTCTGCCAGCGCTGGAGGCCCTCGTTGAGCTGCTTGACGTAGCCGTCGACCATCTCGACGGTCACGGGCGCCGCGACGATCTCCGCGTACGGCTTGCCCTCCTGGCCGTTCTCCTTCGCCCACTGGGTGATCGCGATCTCGTCCAGGGCGATGAGCGCGGTGCAGAAGTTCCGGTCGGCGCCGTGCACCAGGATGTTGGAGACGTAGGGACACACCGCCTTGAACTGGCCCTCGACCTCGGCGGGCGCGATGTACTTGCCGCCCGAGGTTTTGATGAGGTCCTTCTTGCGGTCCGTGATGCGCAGGTAGCCGTCGGGCGAGAGCTCGCCGATGTCGCCGGTGTGGAACCAGCCGTCGGCCTCCAGGACCTCGGCGGTCTTCTCGGGCAGCTTGTGGTAGCCCTCCATGATGCCGGGGCCGCGCAGCAGGATCTCGCCGTCGTCGGCGATGCGCACCTCGGTGCCGGGCAGCGGCTTGCCGACCGTGCCGGTGCGGTAGGCCTCTCCGGGGTTGACGAAGGAGGCGGCGGAGGACTCGGTGAGGCCGTAGCCCTCCAGGATGTGGATGCCGGCGCCGGCGAAGAAGTAGCCGATGTCGGGGGCGAGGGCGGCCGAGCCCGACACGCAGGCGCGCAGGCGGCCGCCGAAGGCCTCGCGGATCTTGGCGTAGACGAGTTTGTCGGCGATGCCGTGCTTGGCGGACAGGCCGAAGGGGGCACTGGCGGTGCCGGTGCGCTTGAAGTTGTCCTGAGTGACCTTGGCGTACTCGCGGGCGACGCCGGCGGCCCACTGGAAGATCTTGTACTTGGCTCCGCCGCCCGCCCGGGCCTTGGCGGCGACGCCGTTGTAGACCTTCTCGAAGATGCGCGGCACGGCCGCCATGTAGGTCGGCCGGACGACCGGCAGATTGTCGATGATCTTGTCGACCCGGCCGTCGACGGCGGTGACGTGACCGACCTCGATCTGGCCGGAGGTCAGCACCTTGCCGAAGACGTGCGCGAGCGGCAGCCACAGGTACTGCACGTCGTCGCCGGTGACCAGGCCGGTCGCGGCGATCGCCTTGGCCATGTACGACCAGCAGTCGTGCGGGAGACGGACGCCCTTGGGCCGGCCGGTGGTGCCGGAGGTGTAGATGAGGGTGGCGAGCTGGTCCCTGGTGAGCGCACCGACCCGCTCCTTGATCAGCTCCGGCTCCTTCTCCAGGCGGGCCGCGCCGAGGGCCTCCAGCGCGCCGAGAGTGAGGACCCAGTCCTCGGTGGTGTCGGCGTCGGTCGCGTCGATCACCACGACGTGGGTGAGGTCGGGCAGCTCCGCCTTCTTCTCCCTGGCCTTGGCCAGCTGCGCGGCGTCCTCCGCGATCAGCACCCGGCTCTCGGAGTCGGAGAGGATGTACGCGGACTCGTCGGCGTTGGTCTGCGGGTAGACGGTGGTCGTCGCCGCGCCGGCGCACATGATGCCGAGGTCGGCGAGGATCCACTCCAGCCGGGTGGCGGAGGCCAGTGCCACGCGCTGCTGCGGCCGGATGCCCAGCTCGATCAGACCGGCCGCGATCGCGTGGACCCGCTCGGCCGCCTGCGCCCAGGTCAGCGACTTCCAGTCGTCCGGACCCCCGCCGGAGGCCGACGGCACCGGGTAGCGGTACGCCTCGGCGTCCGGCGTGGCCGTCACCCGCTCCAGGAAGAGTCCCGCCACGGAGGGCGGACGGTTCTCGATCAGTGTCTGTGTGTCGCTCACGACATCCTCCGTGGGCCCGCGACGGTGCGGCCTGCTCGTTCTGCTCGTTACGACCGGCTCAGGTGCGGCTGGTTCTGGTGTGGCTGGTTCAGGTGTGGCTGGTTCACTCTCGGGCGGTTGTTCCGGCCTGCTCAGGCGTTGTTTAACTCGCGAGTAACTAGCGAGCAGGCATCAGAGTAAAGGGCGACCGGCCCGTGCGTAAGTCTCCGCGCCCTGTCACTTCACACGGAAGCCCACCCGTGACATGCGAAGGGGCCCGCCGCGCTTTCGCACGGCGGGCCCCTCGTGTCCGTTTCGCCGGGTGGGCGGCAGGCGTCGCGAGGACGGTCGCGGCTACTTCTTGGCCTTGCCCGACCCCGCGTTGTCATCACTGGACAGGACCGCGATGAAGGCCTCCTGCGGGACCTCCACGGAACCCACCATCTTCATCCGCTTCTTGCCCTCCTTCTGCTTCTCCAGCAGCTTCCGCTTACGGGAGATGTCACCGCCGTAGCACTTGGCGAGGACGTCCTTGCGGATGGCGCGGATCGTCTCGCGGGCGATCACCCGGGAGCCGATGGCGGCCTGGATGGGCACCTCGAAGGCCTGGCGCGGGATCAGCTCGCGCAGCTTGGCGACGAGCCGCACGCCGTACGCGTACGCCGCGTCCTTGTGGGTGATCGCCGAGAAGGCGTCCACCTTGTCGCCGTGCAGCAGGATGTCGACCTTGACCAGGCTGGAGGTCTGCTCGCCGGTGGGCTCGTAGTCCAGCGACGCGTATCCGCGCGTCTTCGACTTCAGCTGGTCGAAGAAGTCGAAGACGATCTCCGCGAGCGGGAGGGTGTAGCGGATCTCCACCCGGTCCTCGGAGAGGTAGTCCATGCCGAGCAGGGTGCCGCGCCTGGTCTGGCACAGCTCCATGATCGCGCCGATGAACTCGGTCGGCGCCAGGATGGTGGCGCGCACGACCGGCTCGTACACCGCGTCGATCTTGCCCTCGGGGAACTCGCTCGGGTTGGTGACGGTGTGCTCGACGCCGTCCTCCATGATCACGCGGTAGACCACGTTGGGCGCGGTGGCGATCAGGTCGAGGCCGAACTCGCGCTCCAGCCGCTCGCGGATCACGTCGAGGTGCAGCAGGCCCAGGAAGCCGACGCGGAAGCCGAAGCCGAGGGCCGCGGAGGTCTCCGGCTCGTAGACCAGGGCGGCGTCGTTGAGCAGGAGCTTGTCCAGCGCGTCGCGCAGCAGGGGGTAGTCGGAGCCGTCCAGCGGATACAGACCGGAGAAGACCATGGGCCTCGGGTCCTTGTAACCGCCGAGCGCCTCCTCGGCGCCCTTGTGCATGCTGGTGACGGTGTCACCGACCTTGGACTGCCGGACGTCCTTCACACCGGTGATCAGATACCCCACCTCGCCGACGCCGAGGCCGTCGGCGGAGAGCATCTCCGGCGAGTTGGTGCCGATCTCCAGCAGCTCGTGCGTGGCGCCGGTGGACATCATCCGGATCCGCTCACGCCTGTTGAGCTGGCCGTCGATGACACGGACGTACGTCACGACACCCCGGTAGGAGTCGTAGACGGAGTCGAAGATCATCGCGCGGGCGGGGGCGTCCTTGACGCCGACCGGAGCCGGGACCTCGGCGACGACCTTGTCCAGCAGCGCCTCGACCCCGAGGCCGGTCTTGGCGGAGACCTTGAGCACGTCGGCGGGGTCGCAGCCGATCAGGTTGGCGAGTTCCTCGGCGAACTTCTCGGGCTGCGCGGCCGGCAGGTCGATCTTGTTCAGCACGGGGATGATCGTGAGGTCGTTCTCCATCGCCAGGTAGAGGTTGGCGAGGGTCTGGGCCTCGATGCCCTGGGCGGCGTCGACGAGGAGGATGGTGCCCTCGCAGGCGGCCAGCGACCGCGAGACCTCGTAGGTGAAGTCGACGTGCCCCGGCGTGTCGATCATGTTGAGGATGTGCGTGCTGCTCTTGTCGTGGGTGGGGGCCCACGGCAATCGCACCGCCTGGGACTTGATCGTGATGCCGCGCTCGCGCTCGATGTCCATGCGGTCGAGGTACTGGGCGCGCATCTGCCGCTGCTCCACCACACCGGTCAGCTGGAGCATCCGGTCGGCGAGCGTGGACTTGCCGTGGTCGATGTGCGCGATGATGCAGAAGTTGCGGATCAGCGCCGGGTCGGTACGGCTCGGCTCGGGCACATGGCTGGGGATCGCGGGCACGCAGGGTCCTGATTCTTGAGGCGTCCGCAGTGTCTGCGGTCTCGGGTCGGATCGATACGTAGCCTCCATCGTCCCACGGGTGGGGAGCTGGGATGGGTTTGGGACGGGTTGAGGCCGGAGGAGCCCGGAATCGGGACGGGCTTGGGCCGGGATTGGGCCGCTCGACGGGCCGCTGGTAGTGTGGGGGGCTGTGTCTCTTGCCCTCTCAGCACGGGACGCTCCTTCAAGAAATCATCGGCACGGGACCCTCGCGGCCTCGTGCCTGAACCTGCAAAGGCTCATTCGTGGCGAACATCAAGTCCCAGATCAAGCGGAACAAGACCAACGAGAAGGCCCGGCTGCGCAACAAGGCCGTCAAGTCCTCTCTGAAGACCGCGGTCCGCAAGGCCCGTGAGGCCGCTGCCGCGGGTGACGTGGAGAAGGCCACCGAGTACCAGCGCGTTGCCGCGCGTCAGCTCGACAAGGCCGTCTCCAAGGGCGTCATCCACAAGAACCAGGCCGCCAACAAGAAGTCGGCGCTGTCGCAGAAGGTCGGCGCTCTCAAGGGCTGAACCACTTATCTGGTCTGATCGCCGGAAGGACCCAGAGCGGGCCCTCTCTCATCCGCTCCCGTCCGGCACCCAAGGATCCATGCGCGACCTGCGTTCGCCACGCGGGCATGGATCCCCCGAGCTTGATCCGAAGGCCCCGGTGGCCGTCCTTCCCCAGGACGGCCACCGGGGCCTTCGGTATGCCCGTGATACGGCGGGGGTGTCGTTTCCGGGAGCCGGCCCGTCGTTTCTTGGAGTCGGCCTGAGGCCTGATCCCCGACGACGCCCCTGACCGTCCTGTGCGCGCTCCTGCCCGCGCCTACGCCCGACCTCGCGAACGCGCCGCCCTGGCGATGGTCACCACGGCCTTCTCCAGGGCGTACTCGGGATCCTCTCCGGCGCCCTTCACCCCCGCGTCCGCCTCGGCCACCGCGCGCAGGGCCACGGAGACGCCGTCCGGTGTCCAGCCGCGCATCTGCTGCCGGACGCGGTCGATCTTCCACGGCGGCATTCCCAGCTCGCGGGCGAGGTCGGCGGGGCGTCCGCCACGGGCGGAGGACAGCTTGCCGATCGCCCGCACGCCCTGTGCCAGCGCGCTGGTGATCAACACGGGTGCCACTCCGGTCGCCAGCGACCAGCGCAGCGCCTCCAGTGCCTCCGCCGCCCGTCCCTCCACCGCCCGGTCGGCGACCGTGAAGCTGGAGGCCTCCGCCCGTCCCGTGTAGTACTGCCCGACGACCGCCTCGTCGATCGTGCCCTCGACGTCCGCGGTCAGCTGGGACACCGCGGAGGCCAGCTCACGCAGGTCGCTGCCGATCGAGTCGACCAGTGCCTGGCACGCCTCGGGGGTGGCCGACCGCCCGGCGGTACGGAACTCCGTGCGCACGAAGGCCAGCCGGTCCGCGGGCTTCGTCATCTTCGGGCACGCCACCTCGCGCGCGCCCGCCTTGCGGGCGGCGTCCAGCAGGCCCTTGCCCTTCGCGCCGCCCGCGTGCAGCAGGACGAGGGTGATCTCCTCGGCGGGTGTGCCGAGATAGGCCTTCACGTCCTTGACCGTGTCGGCGGACAGGTCCTGCGCGTTGCGTACGACCACGACCTTGCGCTCGGCGAAGAGCGAGGGGCTGGTGAGCTCGGCGAGCGTGCCGGGCTGCAGCTGGTCGGGGGTCAGGTCGCGTACGTCCGTGTCGGCGTCGGCGGCCTTCGCGGCGGCCACCACCTCCTGCACGGCACGGTCGAGCAGGAGGTCCTCCTGGCCCACGGCAAGGGTCACCGGGGCGAGAGGGTCGTCATTCGCAGTCTTCCTGGCCATCGCGACAAGCATCGCACGCACCGCTGACAACGGGCCCCGCCCCGCGTCCCGGCCGGGCTGGGCGGCGGCGTCCGCACCAGTCGGCCAGCTAGGGCTCCTCGCGCCAGCCCTCCCACTCCCCCACGAACTCGTCGAGCTCGCCGGGGTCCAGCCGTCCCTTCTCGTCGCGCAGGACTACGAGCCACTGGGCGTCCTCGGCGTCGTCCTCGCCGGCCAGGGCGTCACGGACGAGTTGGGGTTCCTCGTCGAGTCCGAACCGCTCCCCGAGCTCCTGGGCCACCTCCTGGGCGGCGTCGCGGTCGGGCAGCACCAGCACATGTCTCACTTCACTCACGCGTGCCATTGTCGGACACCGCGCGGCAGCCCGACCGCCAGGCCGGTGTCAGGTCAGCTCTTGGGCACGATCTGGATGTCGAGCTCGATCCTGATGCTGGGGCCGACCACGGCGATGCCTCGCGCCAGCATCGTCTGCCAGCTCACCGTGAAGTCGTCACGGTGCAGCTCGGTGGTGGCACGGCAGGCGGCCCGCGCCTCGCCCTCCATCCCGTTGCCGAGGCCGAGGTACTCGGCGTCCAGGGTGACCGTGCGGGTCACACCGTGCAGCGACAGCGCCCCCGTGACGGCCCACCGGTTGCCGCCCCGGTGCGTGAAACGGTCGCTGTAGAACTCCAGGGTCGGAAACCACTGCACGTCCAGGAAGTCCCCCGACCGCAGGTGGTCGTCGCGCATCTTCACGTTGGTGTCGATGGACGCCGCGTCGATCACCACGTGCATCGCCGACTGCTCCATGTCGTCGGCGATCCGCACGGCGCCCGCGAAGGAGTTGAACCGGCCGTGGATCCGGGCCAGCCCGATGTGCCGGGCGGTGAACGCGATCGACGAGTGCGCCGGCTCGATCTCCCAGTCGCCCGGCGTGGGCAGCTCCGGAGGCTGGGCCACCTGCAGGGTCACGTCGCCGAGTGAGGCCAGCGTGTCCTCGGTGACGGTCGCGGACGCCCGGTACGGCGTGTAGCCCTCGGCGGACACCGCGAGCCGGTACTCCCCCGTGGGCACCGTCGCCACGAACGAGCCGAAGGGGTCCGTCCCGCCGCTGACCACCTTGCGGCCCATGGCGTCGCTCACCGTGAACTCCGCGTTGAGCACCGGCTCGTTGACGGGGTCGAGGACCCGGCAGCTCAGCACTCCCGCGTTCGGCGGGGTCCGCACCGCTGCCAGGGGACCCGTCCGTTGCATCCGCTTCGTTCGGCTTCCCAGCCAGCGGCCGATCATCTGCGACACCCTCTGCACGACTTGAGAAACTAGTTGACGAAGAAACATTCGATCACTGATGGGGCATTCGAGGCAACACGGGACCACATCACGGGAAACCAGCGCATGTGCTGGGAGTACGCACGAGTAGCCCCCTGTGGCCCGAATTGACCGCTCCGGGTGTAATGCCTGATCGTCAGGGCCGACTCACTCACCATCGGAGCCACGCCGCCTCACCGGCGGGGAAGGAGTCACGCCCTCAGTCCCCCGCCACCCGCAACGCCCCGTCCGTGCCGGTGACCGCCAGGGCGCCGTCCCGGTCCGTCCGCAGCACCATCGCCCCTTCGGCGCGCAGCGCCTCGACGGTGCCGGGAGCGGGGTGGCCGTAGGTGTTGTCCTCTCCGCAGCTGATGAGCGCCAGCCGTGGGGACACCTTCCGCATGAGGCCGGGGTCCTGGTGGGCGGAACCGTGGTGGGCCACCTTCAGCACGTCGACCCCTTCCATTGCCGCTGCCGCCGGTGACCGTGCCAGCTCCTGCTGGGCCGGGGGCTCAAGGTCCCCGAGCAGCAGCAGGCGCAGTCCCGCCGTCCGCACCAGAAGCGTGACGCTGGCGTCGTTGGGTCCTTCCGTGCTTGTCGGTGGGCCCGGCACCGTGCTTGTCGGTGGGCCCGGTGCCGTGCTTGTCGGTGGGCCCGGTGCCGTGGACGTCGGTGGGCCCGGTGGTGGCCACACCACCTGCCAGGACAGTGGGCCGGACCGCCGTCGCTCCCCGGCGGCGGCGTGCCGCAAGGGGATCCGCCGTGCCGCCGCCTGTCTGCGGACGGACTCGGCCTGGCCCTCGGGTTCTTCGAGGGCGGTCGTCTCGATCGCCCCCACCGAACGCCCCCGCAGCACCCCGGACAGCCCCGCCACATGGTCGGCGTGGAAGTGGGTCAGCACCACGAGCGGGACGCGGGTGATGCCGAGCGAGCGCAGACAGTGGTCCACCAGCGCCGGGTCGGGCCCGGCGTCCACGACCACGCCGGCGCCCTCCCCCGCCGCGAGCACCATGGCGTCGCCCTGTCCCACGTCGCACATCACCATCCGCCAGTCCGGCGGAGGCCACCCGGTGACCACCCGGGCCAGCGGCGGCGGCCGCACCACCGCGAGCACCAGCAGCACCGCGCAGACTCCGCACCACCAGGGGTGTCTCAGCAACCGCCGGCCGACGAGCAGCACGCCCACCGTGACCAGGGCGAGCAGCGCGGCCCCGGTCCAGCTGCCCGGCCAGTCCACTCCCGCGCCGGGCAGCGCGGCGCCGGTGCGGGCGATTACCGCGATCCACTCGGCCGGCCAGCCTCCGCACCAGGCCAGCCCCTTGGCCACCGGCATCGCCACCGGTGCCGCCGCCAGCGCGGCGAAGCCCAGCACGGTGGCCGGCGCGACCGCGAACTCCGTGAGCAGATTGCACGGCACTCCCACCAGACTCACCCGCGCCGACAGCACGGCGACGACCGGCGCGCACAGGGCCTGCGCGGCACTCGCGGCGGCCAGCGCCTCCGCGAGCCGGGGCGGCACCCGGTGCCGGCGCAATGCCGTGCTCCACCGTGGAGCGAGCGTCAGCAGCGCCCCCGTGGCCAGCACGGAGAGCAGGAAGCCGTAACTGCGGGCCAGCCACGGGTCGTACAGCACCAGCAGCAGTACGGCCGTCGCCAGCGCCGGGAGCAGCGATCTGCGGCGTCCGGTGGCCAGGGCGAGCAGGGCGACGGACCCGCAGGCGGCGGCCCGCAGCACGCTCGGATCGGGCCGGCACACGACGACGAAGCCCAGGGCGAGCGCGCCGCCGAGCAGCGCGGTCGTCCGCAGCGAGAGACCGAGACCGGGCGCCAGCCCCCGGCGTTCGCTGCGCTGGGCCAGCCCGGGGGGCCCGAGCAGCAGGGCGAGCACGATCGTGAAGTTGGCACCGGAGACGGCCAGGGTGTGCGCGAGGTCGGTCTCCTTGAAGGCCTCCTCCAGCTCCGGTGTGACGCGCGAGGTGTCCCCGACGACCAACCCCGGCAGCAGTGCCCGCGCGTCCGCCGGCAGTCCGTCGGTGGCCTCCCGCAGCCCGGCACGGAGCCGCCCGGCCAGCCGCTGCGCGCCCGAAGGCTCGGCCACCACCTTCGGTGCCTCCCGACCGCCCTGGACCCGCAGCACGGCCGCGATCCGGTCCCCGCTCGTCCTCGGGGGCGCCGTCCGGGCGGTGACGCCAAGCCGTGTGGTCGGCAGCAGTCCCAGCCAGCGCGCGGCGCCGGACCCGGCGCCGGAGAGCCACGAGTCCCCCGGCGGGTTCTGGGAGGCGCGGCTCGGGTCCTCCTCGTTCACGTCGACGAGCAGCAGCACCGGCGTCCGGGTGGTCGCGGCCGTCCCGTCCCTCCCCGTCACCCGTCGGACGTCGGCCTCGATCACCACCGTGGGCGGAACGGCACGGTTGCCCCGGACGCGGGGCCGGGTGAGGCGGGGGTCGGCGGTGACCTCCACCTCCGCGGTGACGGTGGCGTACTGCCGCGCCAGCGCGGGCACGGGGCCACGATGAAGGTCCGCGCCGTGCAGCGCGGCCGAGGTCGCGGACGCGGCGACGCAGAGGAGCAGAGCGGCGACCGCGACGTGGGGCCGCCCGCGCGCCGTGCTCTGTCCGCGGGCCGTACGCCGTCCGCGCGCCGACCTCAGCAGCAGTACCCCGGCCAGGACTAGGCTGCCGGTGACGACGCCCGCGGCCCAGTCGGCCGGTGCGTCCAGCACCAGCGCCGCCGTCGCCCAGGCCGCGAGCGCGGGCGGGACCAGCCGCAGGTCCGTAGGCCCGTCCTGCCGGGGATGGGCCGCGCCGAGCCGGTGCCCGGAAGCGGCGTGCACGGCCGCGCGCGGGGGCGTCGTCCGGTCGGGGGGCTCCCCGGGCGGGCTCGGCCGTCTCGTCCGCGAGCTCGGGTTCGCGCTCGGGTTCGTGCTCGCGTCCGTGCTCATGGCCGCACGAGGTTTCGCAGGTCGGCGAAGCGGCGCTCTCCGATACCGGTCACCTCGCGCAACTCGTCCACCGAGCGGAAGCCGCCGTGCTGGGTGCGGTAGTCGATGATGTGGCCGGCCAGTACGGGACCGACGCCCGGCAGCGTGTCGAGCTGGTCCGCGGTCGCCGTGTTCAGAGAGACCGGTGCCGCGGGCGCGGCTCCGGCCGCTGGGGTGCCCGGCCCGGCGGGGGCGGTGCCGCCGGGCCCGGGCCCCGTGACCGGCGCGGGGGCACCGACGATCACCTGCTCGCCGTCCACCAGGAAGCGCGCCTGGTTCAGCCCGTCGGTCTTGGTGCCGGACCGCACGCCCCCGGCGGCACGCAGGGCGTCCGCCACACGGGAACCGGTCGGGAGGCGGTGGATCCCGGGCTTGCGGACCTTGCCGCCGACATCCACCACGATCTCGGCCCCGACTGTGGCCGCGGCCTTGGCCGGGCCCTTGGCCGTGCCCTGGGGCGCGCCGGTCGCGTGATCTCCCGCGGCCGCCTCGCCCTCCCGCTCCTCGCCGTACGCCGCCGCTTCCCGCACCATCTCGGGTGCCGCCACGGACTGGGTGCGGCCGGTCCAGAAGTGCTGCGCGGCGAAGACCGCCGCGACGACGAGAAGTACCGTGAGCGCGGCCACGCTGCGCCGCTCCAGCCCGCACCGTACCTGCAGCCACACCGGCATCCGCTCCCGCAGTGCCTCCCCCGCCCGCTCCCGCCAGGGCGTCGCGACGCCGTCCGGTGCCGCCCCCTCTGACCTGGCCCTCTCCGTCCGAGTCCCCTCGTCCCGAGCGTCTTCTTCCCGGGTCCCGCCTTCTCCCGCCGCTTCCTCCGCACTTCGTGGGGGCGGCCCCTTCCCCGACTCGCCCTGCTGACCGGCGTGTTCGGCGCGTTCGCCGCGTCCTTGTTCGGCGAAGAGCGCCTCCGCACGTCGGCGGAGCTCCTCCGCCGGTGCGCGACGGCGCCCGTGCCGCGCCCGGCCGAGGGAGTGGGAGTGGGAGTGAGATGAGTGGCGTGGACGGGCCCGGCCGTCGGAGGCCGGGGCACGCCCCGGGCCACTGGTCGCGGTCGCTGTACGTGAGCGTGATCGAAGAGCCATGCGCCGAGGATCGGACACCTCGGCACATCCGCGATGATCTTGCTCAATTCCCGGGGACTACCGCCGCGTTGTGGACAACTCCGCACCTCGTACGGGTGACACGACGGCCCTCACCGCGACGAGACCACGACCCCCAGCAGCCCGGGCCCCGTATGTGCCCCGATCACCGCGCCGACTTCGCTCACATGGAGATCGGCCAGTCCAGGCACCCGGCCCCGCAGGCGGTCCGCCAGGGCCGACGCCCGGTCGGGGGCGGCGAGGTGGTGGACGGCGATGTCGACGGGCGCGCTGCCCGCCCGGTCGGCCACGATCTCCTCCAGCCGGGCGATGGCCTTGGACGCCGTCCGGACCTTCTCCAGGGGCTCGATACGGCCGTCGCCCAACCGCAGCAGCGGCTTCACCGCGAGCGCGGATCCGAACAGGGCCTGGGCAGCCCCGATCCGGCCGCCGCGGCGCAGATAGTCGAGGGTGTCGACGTAGAAGTAGGCGGAGGTGCCCGCGGCCCGCTTCTCCGCGGCCGTGACGGCTTCGTCCACCGTGCCGCCGGCCTCCGCCGCACCCGCCGCGGCGAGCGCGCAGAAACCGAGGGCCATCGCGATCATGCCGGTGTCCACGACACGCACCGGGACGGCCGCCTCACGCGCGGCGACGACGGCCGCGTCGTGCGTACCGGAGAGTTCGGCGGAGAGGTGGAGGGAGACGATGCCGTCGGCGCCGGACTCGGCGATCCTGCGGTAGGTCTCGGCGAAGAGCTCGGGGCTGGGGCGGGAGGTGGTGACCGGTCGCCGTTTCTGCAGGGCCTGGGCCAGCGAGCGGGTCGAGATCTCGGTGCCCTCCTCCAGCGCCCGGTCGCCCAGGACGACGGTCAGGGGTACCGCGGTGATGCCGTGCCGCTCCATCGTCCGGGCCGGGAGGTAGGCCGTTGAATCCGTGACGATAGCGACATGGCGGGACATGAGCTGGAGGTTACCTGCCGTAGCGCCCGTACGGCAGCCCGGCCTCGACGGCCGGGCGTTCACAGGGCTGTGATCAGGTCGTGTTCTCCGGACGGGCCTTCTTCTGCCAGGGGTACACCGGGCTCGGGACGGGCGGGGTGATGGCGGGCCTCGCGGCTTCCTCCGCCGACTCCTGCCGCGAGGCCTGCGAGGCCTGCGAGGCCTGTGAGGCCTGTGAGGCCTGTGAGGCCTGTGAGGCCTGTGCGGTCTGTGAGGCCTGTGGGCTCTGCGGCCAACTCTGCCGGGCGGCCGGGGCGTCGGTGGCGGGGGCCTCGGGCCAGGGCGGCGGCGCGGCGGTGGGCTCCGTCTCCATCCAGTGACGCAGGGCGCCCGCCTCGACGTCGATCTGCGCGCTCAGCGAGTCCAGGTCGTCGTCGGCGAAGCGGCGGGCCCGGTCACGGGCCGCCCAGCGCAGGGCCTCCGCCGACCGGGTGATCCGCTCGGTGCGCTCGCGCAGCGCGGGAAGGAGCCCGCCGAGGGTGGCACGGTCCGGCTCCGACTCCAGCCGCCTGAGCTCGGCGTCCAGTTCGAACCCGTGCGCGCTGAGCCGGTCGAAGAGGGCGAGGGACTCCTTGAGGGACTCGTCCTCGGCCACGCCCGCGTGCAGCGCGTCCTGCGTGACCCGCATCGACGTGCGCAGCGTCAGCCGCAGCTGCGCCAGCTCGCCCGCCGGACCCAGCTGGACGAAGGACTTGGCCCGCAGCGTGTGGTCCTCGACCGTGCGGCGGGCCTGGGTGATGCCGCGGTCCACGCTGCGCTTGGCAGCGCCGACGGCCTTCACCGTGGCGTAGACGCCCAGGACGACGGCGAGCACGAAGAGCAGGGCCAATACCGCGATCACTTCCACGAAGCTCCTCCTCCGAGCGTCCGGCCCGCGCACCGGCGGGCCACGGCACTCTGCGCGCCGCTCTTCCACGGTAAACGCAGCGGGCAGGCCCAGGGTTCCGACAGAACCCCGAACCTGCCCGTACTCAACCCTGAACCGGCCCGTAGCGGACGCGGGCCGTCCCGTAGGGGACACCCCCGAACACGAGTCGGACGCTCCCGAACCCGTAGCGGGCGCCCCCCGAGCGCCCGGCCCGGTCCCGCCGTGCCGACGTCACGGCGAACGACGTCACGACGTCACGACGTCACGCCGTCACGACGGGACGATGTTCACCAGCTTCGGTGCCCGCACGATCACCTTGCGGATCCCGGCCCCGTCCAGCGCGGCCACGACCTTCTCGTCGGCCAGCGCCGCCTTCTCCAGGTCCTCCTCGGAGATCGACGGAGCGACCTCCAGCCGCGCCTTGACCTTGCCCTTGATCTGCACGACGCAGGTCACGGTCTCGTCGACGACGTACGCCGGGTCGGCGACCGGGAAGTCCTGGTGGACGACCGAGTCCGTGTGCCCCAGCTTGCGCCACAGCTCCTCGGCGGCGTGCGGGGCCAGCGGCGCGACCAGCAGCACCAGTCGCTCGGCGACCGACCGCGGGACCGGGCCGCCCACCTTCGTCAGGTGGTTGTTCAGCTCGGTGACCTTGGCGATGGCGGTGTTGAACCGCATGCCCTCCAGGTCCTGCCGTACGCCGTCGATGGCCTTGTGCAGGGCGCGCAGGGTGTCCGCGTCGATGTCGGTGTCCGCCGCGTCCGCCACCGTCACCTCGCCGGTGTTCTCGTCGACGACGTTGCGCCACAGCCGCTGCAGCAGCCGGAACTGGCCCACCACCGCGCGCGTGTCCCACGGCCGGGAGACGTCCAGCGGGCCCATCGCCATCTCGTACAGGCGCAGGGTGTCGGCGCCGTACTCGGCGCAGATCTCGTCGGGGGTGACCGCGTTCTTCAGGGACTTGCCCATCTTGCCCAGCAGCCGGGAGACCTTCTCGCCCTGGTAGTAGTAGGCGCCGTCGCGCTCCTCCACCTCGGCGGCCGGCACCGCGATGCCGCGGCTGTCCCGGTAGACGTAGGCCTGGATCATGCCCTGGTTGAACAGCTTGTGGAACGGCTCGGCCGAGGAGACGTGCCCCAGGTCGAACAGGACCTTGGACCAGAAGCGCGCGTACAGCAGGTGCAGCACGGCGTGCTCCGCGCCGCCGACGTACAGGTCGACGCCCCCGTGCGGCAGGCCCTCGCGCGGGCCCATCCAGTACTGCTCGATCTCCGGGTCGACCAGCTGCTCGCTGTTGTGCGGGTCCAGGTAGCGCAGCTCGTACCAGCAGGAGCCCGCCCAGTTGGGCATGGTGTTGGTCTCGCGGCGGAACCGGCGCGGGCCCCGGCCGTCGCCCAGGTCCAGGGTGACGTTCACCCAGTCCGCGTTGCGCGACAGCGGGGTCTCCGGCCGGGTGTCGGCGTCGTCCGGGTCGAAGGTGCGCGGGGAGTAGTCCTCGACCTCGGGCAGCTCCAGCGGCAGCATCGACTCGGGCAGGGGGTGCGCGATGCCGTCCTCGTCGTAGACGATCGGGAAGGGCTCGCCCCAGTAGCGCTGGCGGCTGAACAGCCAGTCGCGCAGGCGGAAGTTGACGGTGCCCTCGCCGGCGCCGGTCCGCTCCAGCCACTCGGTGACGCGCTCCTTGGCCTCGACGACGCCCAGGCCGTCCAGGCTGATCCCGTCGTTCGACGAGTTCATGATCTTCGCGTCGTAGGAGGCGAAGGCGTCCTCCCACGTGGCCGGGTCGGTGCCCCGGCCGTCGGTGGGCTCGACGATGCAGCGGATCGGCAGCTCGAAGGCGCGCGCGAACTCGAAGTCGCGCTGGTCGCCCGCCGGGACGGCCATGATCGCGCCGGTGCCGTAGCCCATCAGCACGTAGTCGGCGATGAAGACCGGGACCTGCTCGCCGTTGACCGGGTTGGTCGCGTGGGCGCCGATGAAGACGCCGGTCTTGTCCTTCGCCTCGGCCTGCCGCTCGACGTCGGACTTGGACGCGGCCTGCGCGCGGTACGCCGCGACGGCCTCGGCCGGGGTCGCGTGACCGCCGGTCCACGCGTCGTGCGTGCCCTCGGGCCAGGCGGCCGGGGTGAACTTCTCGACCAGCGGGTGCTCGGGTGCCAGCACCATGTAGGTGGCGCCGAACAGGGTGTCCGGGCGGGTGGTGAAGACGGTGATGTTCTCGCCGTCGATGGGGAAGTCGACGCGGGCGCCCTCGGAGCGGCCGATCCAGTTGCGCTGCTGCAGCTTGATGGCCTCGGGCCAGTCCAGCGCGTCCAGGTCGTCCAGCAGCCGGTCGGCGTAGGCGGTGATGCGCATGTTCCACTGGCGCAGCTTGGACTTGAAGACGGGGAAGTTGCCGCGCTCGGAGCGGCCGTCGGCGGTG
The DNA here is from genome assembly GCF_044331465.1 of Streptomyces sp. NPDC017225. NCBI lineage: Bacteria > Bacillati > Actinomycetota > Actinomycetes > Kitasatosporales > Streptomycetaceae > Streptomyces > Streptomyces sp. NPDC017225. The sequence continues at coordinate 722,234 of NZ_JBIRNE010000003.1, forward strand.
ACCTCCTCGTTGGCCAGCACGGTGCCCAGGCCGGGGCACCAGTTGACGGGCGCGTCGGAGGCGTAGGCCAGGCGGTACTCGCCCAGGACGTCGGCGCGCTCGGCCTCCGTCAGCGTGCTCCACACGCGCCCGGCGTGGCCCGGTACGGTCCGCTCACCGGACTCGAACTGCGCGACCAGCTCGGCGATCGGCCGGGCCTTCCTCGCCTCGTCGTCGTACCAGGAGTTGAAGATCTGCAGGAAGATCCACTGGGTCCACTTGTAGTACTCGGGGTCGATCGTGGCGAACGACCGGCGCCTGTCGTGGCCCAGACCCAGCCGGCGCAGCTGGCTCTGCATGTTCTTCATGTTGGCCTCGGTGGACACCCGCGGGTGCGTGCCGGTCTGCACGGCGTACTGCTCGGCGGGCAGGCCGAAGGCGTCGAAGCCCAGGGTGTGCAGGACGTTGTGGCCGGTCATCCGCTGGAAGCGGGCGAAGACGTCGGTGGCGATGTAGCCCAGGGGGTGGCCGACGTGCAGGCCCGCACCCGAGGGGTACGGGAACATGTCCATGATGAACTTCTTGGGCCTGGCGACCAGCTCCGGGTCGCCCGCCAGGTCACCCTTGGGGTTCGGCGCGGCGTACGTCCCCTCGGCGTCCCAGAAGTCCTGCCAGCGTGCCTCGATCTCGGCGGCCATGGCGGCCGTGTAGCGGTGCGGCGCGGCGTCCGCCGACACAGGGGCGGTCGCCGCGGGGTTCGTCTCGCTCATGATCCTCAAAGCTCCATCGATCGTCTCTGCCAGCGGCTGCGACATTCAAGACCAGCGGCTGCGAATGCCGGGAAATGAAAAATCCCCTCGCACAGGAGGGGACGCCGCGCTGATTCCGGCCACCGGATTTCGACCGGGCCGGGACTGATCAGCGCGGCTCGCTAAGCAGAAGGCGTACGGCACGCATGGCGTCAGGGTACCGCAGTCGTCGAGCGGGTCGCGAGGGGCTTCCGGCCACCCACGCCCCCCACCACCACGACCAGCACCACGACCACCACGACCGCCACCACGACCGCCATCACGCCCGCCCCCAGCAACCACCCCGACGCCCCCTGAAGATGCCCCGACACCCTCCCGGCGATCACCGAGAACACCGCGATCACAGCGCGCACCACGCCTTACGACCGGTCGACCTGAACGAAGGTCAAAGGTTACTTCGCGTAACGACCGCTATGGGACATGAGTACGAGCGCATTGTCGTTTGATAACAACGCAATAACTCAAACCTCGTACCCGCGGGTATGGCGCCACTTAGAGTGCGGCAGCGGGACCGCTTTACCGAACCGCTCGGAGTCGCCCCCATGAACCCTCCCCTGGTCCACCCCCGCGGCAACAGCTCACCCCCTCCCCGCCCGTCCGTGAAGTGGGAAGGTCTGCCGTGGTGACGAACGACAGCACGGCGGACGACACCTTCGCGCAGTTCCTCGACTTCGGCGCCGGCGTCCTCTCCCTCGTCTTCCTCAGCTGCTCGGTGATCTGGGGGCTCGTCGCCCAGGACCGGATCGTCCTGGACACCCGCCAACGGATCCTGGCCCAGGCGGTACACCGGACCACCGCGGTCGCCGCGGTCGTGTTCCTGCTGGTGCACATCGGGGTCAAGCTGGCACTGGAGCACACCACCTGGGTCGCCGCGGTGATCCCGTTCGGGCTCCTGACCACGGACGACGAGTCGTTCGGCGGCCGGGGCGTCCTTATCGGCTTCGGCACCCTGGCCAGCATGCTCATGATCTTCGTGGGCGTCACCGGCGCCCTGCGCAACCGCTTCGCGTCCCCGGCCCCCGTGGCCGCCCGCTGGCGGGCCATGCACATGCTGGCCTACCCGGCGTGGTGCCTGGCCCTGCTGCACGGGCTCTACGCGGGTCGCGCGGCGAAGCCGGTCTTCCTGATCCTGTACGGCCTGTCCGTGCTCGGCGTCATGGCGGCCCTGGCACTGCGCGCGGCACCCCGCCCGGTCAAGCGCGGGGTCGCCGACCGGATCGCCGGGTTCCTCGGGACCGGGGAGCGGATGGCCCGCGAGGAACTGGAGGAGAGCCGGACCCGGACGACGGCCGGTTCCACGCTGCCGGGCTACGAGGGCGCCGGGGCGTCGCGGCCACGCGCGGCGGGCCCGTCCACGCCGCTGTACGAGCCCGCGGAGCGCCTCACCGCCCCGGAGCCGGTGAACGGCTTCGCGGCGGCCTACCGAGCCGTGTCCGGTCCCCCGGGCGCGCGCCGGCAGCCGCCGACGGCCGACGCGACCGCGCCCACCCGGCTGCCGCCGGGCATGCGGCCGACCGAGGCGACGCCCCTCGTGGACGGCGGCGGCAGCACCCCGGGCGGCTGGCCCGTCCCGTCGCCGCCGCCGGTCGGCGAGGCGCCCCCGTCGGCCTACGACCCGCTCAACGACACCGGACACACCATCCCGGTCTACGGCACACCGGGCGCCCCGGGCCATGGCTCGAGTGACGTGTACGACACCGGTGAGACGAACACCGTCCACGCCACGTATGACCCGAACGACACGTACAACAGCGGTCCCGCCACAGAACCGACCCCCGGCACGTCCCCCGGTACGTCCCCCGGCCCGTCGTCCTACGACGCGTCCTACGACTTCGACGCACCGGGTTCGGGCGAACCCTGGAACACGCCTACCGGAGGCTACTGAGTGAACGAGGCCCTGCCCGACGTACCCGAAGTCCGCGTGGTCGGCCTTCCCCAGCTCACGTCGGGTTTCGACCTTGTCGAGCGCCTGGATCTGGCCATGCACCTCAAGGTGCACGGGCCGCTCGAACCGCTGGGCGGCGAACAGCTCGCCCAGCTCTCCGAACGCATCAACCTGAAGGGCCGCGGCGGCGCGGGCTTCCCCTTCCACAAGAAACTGCGCTCGGTCGCCGAGGCCGCTATCAAGCGTGGCGTACGGCCGGTCGTGGTCGTCAACGGCAGCGAGGACGAGCCCGCCTGCCGCAAGGACACGGTGCTCATCAACCGTGCCCCGCACCTGATCCTGGACGGCGCGCTGCTGTGCGCCGAGGCCATGGGCGCCCGCACCCTCGTCATCGGCGTCACCCGTGAGTCCACCCAGCGCTCCATGGAGGCCGCCCTCGCCGAGCGTGGCCTGAGCAACGGGCGCCGATCCGCCCTCCGCGCGCGCGTGCAGCGCAATCCGGTCCGCATGGTCACCGGCGCGGCGGCCTCGCTGGTCCGCTCCATCGACGGCGGCCCGGCGATCCCGCCCGGCCGCAAGATCAGCGCGTCGAGGAGCGGCGTCGGCGGCGCGCCGACCCTGCTGTCCAACGCGGAGACGTTCGCCCAGCTGGCGATCGCCGCCCGCATCGGCCCCGAGCGCTACGGCAACACCGGCCTGTACGACGAGCCGGGCACCGTCATGCTCACCGTCTCCGGCGCGGTGGCCCGCCCGATGGTGATCGAGGTGCCGACGGGTGTGCCGCTGCGCTACGTCCTCCAGCTGGCCGGCGCCCCGCCGGAGCCGCAGGGGGTGCTGACCGGCGGCTACCACGGCAAGTGGATCGACGCGGCGACCGTCGACGAGGCGATCGTCTCCCGCGACTCCCTGCGGCGGGTGGGCGGCTCCCTCGGCGCGGGCGCGATCCTGCCGATCGGTCAGGACACCTGCCCGCTGGGCGAGTCGCTGCGGGTGGCACAGTGGCTGGCCCAGGAGAGCGCGGGCCAGTGCGGCCCCTGCTACCTGGGCCTGCCGGCCGCCGCGCGCGGCCTGGAGGACATCCTGAACGGCGGCGGCCCGGCCGCCCTGGAGGCGGTCAAGCAGGTCGCGAGGAACGTGAAGCGGCGCGGCGCCTGCTCGCACCCGGACGGCTCGGCGATGTTCATCGAGTCGACCGTCAACGCGTTCACGGACGACCTCGCCGCCCACGTGCTCGGCAATGGCTGCGGACGACCGGTGGAGGGCGTGCTGCCGCTCCTCGAGGGTGGCGGGACCCCTACGGGCATCCCGGGCGGCGGCGGTGAGGAGAACGGCCCCAGCCGACAGAAGATCTACGTCGACTGGACGTTGTGCCGGGGCCACGGACTGTGCGCGGACATCCTCCCGGAGGTCTTCCAGCTCGGCGCCGACGGCTTCCCGACCGTGGCTCAGGCCGACGTGCCCCGCTTCGCGGAGGCCAAGGCGGTCCGCGCGGTGCGCCGCTGTCCGGCGCTCGCCCTGCGCATCGAGGAGGACACCCGCGGGCAGGCCCCGTCCTCGCGCACCAGTCTGCCGGTCCTGTCCCAGGGACGCGGCCGCCGGGCGCTCGGCCGCTGAGGCAGAGGCGAAGACCGGGGCCGAGGCGAAGCCGGAACGAACAAACCCCCCGGATCGAAGATCCGGGGGGTTTCTCTGTGGAGCTAAGGAGAATTGAACTCCTGACCTCCTGCATGCCATGCAGGCGCTCTACCAACTGAGCTATAGCCCCTTGCCGTCTGCCGCCCGGTTTCCCCGGCGGCGACGCCAACATTACACGGTCGACCGGGGACAACACCAAATCGTTTCCCGTTTGCCCGTTTTGCCCACTTGCGGGGGCTCGTTATGCCGTGACGAACGAATAGAACCGCTTGAGCGTGCAGTGCTCCTCGAGGAGCCGGCCGTAGATCGGCTCACCCTCGAGCTCGCGGTACGTCTCGATCGGGTCGCCTTTTATGATCAGTGCCCGCGCGCACTCCTCGCACCAGTACTGGTAGTCCGGATTGACCGGCTCCATGTCCCGCACGATCGGGGTACCGCTGCCGCACCAGTCGCACTTTCGCCTGTGTGCACCCATCGATCAGCTCCAGCTGTGGCCGCAGGCCGTGCACACGTACGAGATTCCGCCGTTGTCGCCGAGGACTTGGGCCACGTGGCCGGAACCGCAGGAAGGGCAGTTGAGACGGGTGGACGTGTTCCGCGCCACCGCTCCGCCGAGGAGGTGACCGACCTCCTCGAGGATGCTCGCAGGCATCGCCACTCCCTCCCGTCGGGCCGCGGTCCCCTTCCGGCCGTTTGATTCTGCCACGACCGGGCCAATACGGTCAGCGACGCCTCAGTACCAGTCCGGACACGGAGTCCCACAGGGGTATACGCCCGTGGGACGCCTGTTGCTCAAGCGGGGGAGACGAAAAATCCCGCCCCCCCGAGGGGGACGGGATTCGTCCGTGGGCTGTGGAGCTAAGGAGAATTGAACTCCTGACCTCCTGCATGCCATGCAGGCGCTCTACCAACTGAGCTATAGCCCCTGGTCCCACGCGGCTGAGCCGCATGGTCTTTCGCTCCGCTCGGCGGGGCGAACAAGAAGAACTTTAGCCTGCGACCTGCCGGAAAGTGAAATCCGGGTACCGGGCCCGGCCGGCCGCCCCTCAGTCGTCGTCGCCGAGCACCGGTTCCGGCAGCGTGCCGGCGTTGTGCTCCAGCAGACGCCAGCCGCGGACGCCTTCGCCCAGGACGGACCAGCAGCAGTTGGTCAGGCCGCCGAGGCTCTCCCAGCTGTGCGGTTCCAGACCGAGCAGGCGGCCGATGGTGGTGCGGATCGTGCCGCCGTGGCTGACCACGACGAGGGTGCCGTCCTCGGAGAGCTTCTCGGCGTGCCGGAGCACCACGGGGGCGGCGCGGTCGGCCACCTCGGTCTCCAGCTCGCCGCCGCCGCGGCGGACCGGCTCGCCGCGCTTCCACGCCGCGTACTCCTCGCCGTGCCGCGCGATGATCTCGTCGTGGGTCAGCCCCTGCCAGACGCCCGCGTAGGTCTCCCGCAGGCCTTCCTCGAGCGTCACGTCCAGGCCGGTCAGGGCGGCGAGCTCGGCGGCCGTGTCCGAGGCCCGCCGGAGGTCGGAGGCGACGATCGCGTCGGGCCTCAGACCGACCAGCAGCCGGGCGGCACGGCGGGCCTGGGCCACGCCGGTCTCGGTGAGCCCGACGTCCGTGGTGCCCTGGAAGCGGCGCTCCACGTTCCACGAGGTCTGGCCGTGCCGCCAGAGGATGACGCGCCGGCCGCGGCCCGGCTGTCCGGCCGTCACCTCGCCGGTGGCGCTCATCGCCAGTCCCCGTCGGTCTCCGTCGCCTCCTCGGCGGCCCGGAGCCTGGCGTGCTCCTCCGCCTTGCCGCGGGTCTCCTTGGCGTCGGCGGGCAGCTCCAGCTCGGGGCAGTCCTTCCACAGCCGCTCGAGGGCGTAGAAGACGCGCTCCTCGCTGTGCTGGACGTGGACGACGATGTCGACGTAGTCGAGCAGGACCCAGCGGGCCTCGCGGTCGCCCTCGCGGCGTACGGGCTTGACGCCGAGTTCCTTGCTGAGCCGTTCCTCGATCTCGTCGACGATCGACTTGACCTGGCGGTCGTTGGGCGCGGAGGCCAGCAGGAAGGCGTCAGTGATCGACAGCACGTCGCTGACGTCGTAGGCGATGATGTCGTGCGCGATCTTGTCGGCAGCCGCCTGCGCGGCGGTGTTGATGAGTTCGATGGAGCGGTCGGTCGCGGTCACTGCCTGGCTTTCGGGTCGGCGGTCGGTTGACCTCAAGGGTCTCACGACCGCCGACGACGGCCCACGCGACAATCGTCCGGCCGCTAGGAAGCCGGTTCGTAGTCCTGGCCGAGCACCACCGAGACCCTCGCGTTCGCGGAGACCTCGCCCTGGGTGACGGAGTCGGTGGGCAGCCCCAGGGTCTTGGCCACCTGCACGGCGTTCTCCTTGTCGGCGGCCTCGGCGTAGACGACCTCCGACGTGGCCGCGGTGCCGGAGGCGGTGCCGCCCTCCAGGAAGGTGAAGCCGCCGTTGAGGAGCACCACGCGGGCCTTTCCGGCGCGGTCCTCGACGCCGGTGGCGTCGCGTACGGAGACGCTGACGGCCGCGTCCTTGTCGGGGCTCTCGGCGGTGCCGCCGAGGACGTCCTCGACGACGCTGTCACTGGCCTCGGCGCTGAGCCGGCCGTCGGCCTGGACGGGCAGCAGCGCGGTCCTGAAGTCACCGCCCTTGGCGCGGTCGGAGAGCCCGGCGAGGAAGGCACCGAGGTCCTTCTCGGTCAGCGGCGGGTCGAGGATCAGCCCGAGGGTCTGGACGGTGGTCGTCGCGGCCGCGGGATCCGAGGACAGCTTGCGCAGCACCCCCTGCATGACCTGCCCGAACCGCTGCAACTGCGCGTCCGCCTTCTCACCGGAGCCGCGGTGGGTGGCGTAGGCGACGGCCGTCTTGCCGCTGAGGGTCTGGCCCTCGCCCTTGCGTACCAGGGGTGCGGCGCCCTTTTCCTCGGCCTCCGGGTCGGGGACGTCGGTGTCGGTGTCGACCTCGATGTTGCCGACCAGGTCGACGAGGATCTGGAGGTACGGCGTGTCCAGGCGCCAGGTGCCCTCGATGTCGGTGCCGAGGGCCGAGTCGAGCGCGGTGCGCGTCGCGTCGGGGCCCTCGTCGTCGACGGACTTGGCGAGCGTGGTGGCGGTGCCGTCGTCGCCGGTCAGGGAGAGGGAGTTGGGGACCAGTACGGCCGTGCCCTGCTTGGTGGTGGTGTTGTCGACGAGGAGTGCGGTGGAGGTGCCGCCGCCGTCGGTGTCGTGCAGGTGGACGGCGATCACGTCGCGCTTCTGGGCGCCGGCCGCCGTCGAACCGCCCGTCCTGTCGTCCGAGGAGGACAGTCCGGGCAGCTTTCCGGCGTACCAGAGGTAGCCGACGCCGCCGACCGCGACCAGCGCGAGGACGACGACCAGGGCGACGACACGCGCGCGTGCGCGCCGCCGGGCCTCCTCGCGGCGCTCGGTGCGGTTCTCCGTGAACTTCATCCAGTCGATGACGTCCTCGGAGTCGTCGGCCGGCTCCTCGACGAAGGCGAACTGCTCGGTGTGGTACTCCCGGCCGGACTCGGCGGCCTCCTCGGGACCCTGCGCTTCCGGTTCCTCCCGCTGCGGGTCCGGCGGTCCCGCCTGCTGCGGGATGTGGGCGGTCTGCTCGGCGAGCCGGGGCTGCCGGCCGCTGGTGGCCGCCTGCCCGTACGGGTCGTAGGACGGCTGCGTGTGCGTGCCGGGGGCGTAGCCCTCGTAGGAGTCGTAACCGGGTACGGGCGGCTGCTGCCCGGTGTCGTAACCGGGTACGGGCGGCTGCTGCCCGGTGTCGTAACCGGGTACGGGCGACTGCTGCCCGGTGTCGTAACCGGTCTGGGAGCCGTAGGTGTCGTAGGGGGCGTAGCCGGTGGCGGGCGGCTGCTGCCCGCCCGCGGCGTACGGGTCGTGGCCGTAGCCCTGCTGCCCGTACGGCTGACCCTGGTCCGGCTGGTTCTGTGGGCTCTGCTGTCCGTGGTGTCCCTGCTGCCGCGCGTACGCGTCGTACGGCTGCTGCCCGCCGGGACGGGCCGGGGCCTGGCCCTGGGCCTGGCGGTACACCGGCCGGCCGTACTCGTCGTAACCCACGAGTTCGTACTGGTCGCCGCCGTCGTACCCCGCGTCGTATCCGTCGTTCACCGGTGCCCCTCTCGGCTCACTCGCCGCGGTACAGCTCGCGCTTGTCGATGTAGCGCACGACGCCGTCCGGCACCAGGTACCAGACGGGATCGCCCTTGGCGACTCTCGCACGGCAGTCCGTGGAGGAGATGGCGAGGGCGGGGACCTCGACGAGCGACACGCCGCCCTTGGGGAGCCCGGCGTCCGTCAGGTGGTGGCCCGGCCGGGTGACGCCGATGAAGTGCGCGAGGGAGAACAGCTCCTCGCTGTCGCGCCAGGTGAGGATCTGGGCGAGGGCGTCGGCGCCGGTGATGAAGAACAGGTCCGCTTCCGGGTTGAGCGCGCTCAGGTCGCGCAGGGTGTCCACGGTGTAGGTGGGACCGCCGCGGTCGATGTCGATGCGGCTCACCGAGAACTGCGGGTTCTCGACGGTCGCGACGACCGTCATCAGATAGCGGTCCTCGGCCGCGGAGACCGTGCGGTGGCTCTTCTGCCACGGCTGGCCGGTGGGCACGAACACCACCTCGTCGAGGTGGAACTGCGCGGCGACCTCGCTGGCCGCCACGAGGTGCCCGTGGTGGATCGGGTCGAAGGTGCCGCCCATGACGCCGAGCCGGCGCCTGCCCGACGGCGACGGGCCGCTGCCTCGGCCGGTGGCGCGGGCCGGGACCGCGCGGCTGCGCGTGTCACGCGCCGGTGTGCGCTCCGCGTCCGCGTCGTACGTCGCCTCGTGCGCCGGACCGGTAGGCATGTCCTGCTCTCCCATGCGTGCAGACCCTACCGGCCCGGCCGGAGAGCTCCTGCCGCCCCCACAGCCCTCGCGCTCAGCGGTCGCGGTTGAACCGGGTGGTGATCCACAGCAGGAGCATCAGGGCGAGGAACGCGCCGATGCCGGTGACCAAGGGATTCAGGCTCTGGTGGTTGCCGCTGTGCTCCGCGCCGCCCTCGGAGGCGAGGGTGACAAACTGGGCAGCGGTGCTGTGGAAGCTCATCTTCGGCAGGACCTATCCGGTGTGGGCGGGATAAAGACGTCCGCTCATCGTAAGCGGGCGCCTCGCGGACGATCACGCCGACTCCGCCGTTGGGGACCGGACAGGGGGAACCTTCGGATCGCCTCAGTCGTCCTTCTGCTTGTACCCCCGCAGCAGGAACCACGCGGTCAGCACACAGCCCACCACCATCACGATCAGCACGACGCGGAGCAGATTCCCCGGCCCTTGCTGCTCGGCCGCGCCCACCGCCGCGGCGAGCCAGTCGGTGTGGGGGATGTGCGCCATGACGTGGACTCCTTCGTTGCACTGCCCGTCCACGGTATCTCCGCCTAGGCTGGGCCCGGCTTCGGGGGAGCAAAAGGTCATACAAGGGTTCGCAAAGGGCCGGACACACGCACAGGCCTCACACACGCACATGGGGGAAGACATGTCCGACGGCCACCAGCACAACGGGCACGAGAACGTGCCGAGCAGGCAGCGCAGGCGCTTCCCCGGAATCTCCTCGCGTGCGTACGAGCATCCGGCCGACCGCAGCGCCCTGGTGGCGCTGCGCAAGCTGAGCGGCTTCGACACGGTCTTCAAGGCGCTGAGCGGCCTGCTGCCCGAGCGGAGTCTGAGGCTGCTGTTCCTGTCCGACTCGGTGCGGGTCTCGGACCGGCAGTTCGCCCATCTGAACGTCATGCTGCGCGACGCCTGTTACATCCTGGACCTGGAGAAGGTCCCCCCGATGTACGTCAACCAGGACCCGACTCCGAACGCGATGTGCATCGGCCTGGACGAGCCGATCATCGTGGTCACCACGGGCCTCGTCGAGCTGCTGGACGAGGAGGAGATGCGGGCGGTCGTCGGGCACGAGGTCGGGCACGCGCTGTCCGGGCACGCGGTCTACCGGACCGTGCTGCTCTTCCTGACGTCCCTCGCGGTCCGGGTCGCCTGGATCCCGTTGGGCAACCTGGCGATCATGGCGATCGTGACCGCGCTGCGCGAGTGGTTCCGCAAGTCGGAGCTGTCGGCGGACCGCGCGGGTCTGCTGGTCGGTCAGGACCTGCAGGCCTCCATGCGGGGTCTGATGAAGATCGCGGGCGGCAACCACCTGCACGAGATGAACGTGGACGCGTTCCTGGAGCAGGCCGACGAGTACGAGGCCGGGGGCGACCTGCGCGACTCCGTGCTGAAGATCCTGAACGTGCTGCCCCGCTCCCACCCCTTCACCACGGTGCGGGCCGCCGAGCTGAAGAAGTGGGCGGCCTCCCGGGACTACCAGCGGATCATGGACGGCCACTACCCGCGGCGCGACGAGGACAAGGACACCTCGGTCCGGGACTCCTTCCGCGAGTCGGCGTCCAGCTACGCCACGAACGTGCGCGGTTCCAAGGACCCGCTGATGAAGCTGGTGAACGACATCGCGGGGGGCGCCGGTGACCTCGGCGACCGGATGCGCCGCGGCTTCGGCGGCTTCACGGGCTCCCAGCAGGGGTCGCCCAAGGACGCGGACACGTCGTCCGACGGCCCGGAGGGGACCGGCGGCCCGGAGACCCCGGACGACCGTCCGCCGCGCGACGGCGCCTGACCCCGCGACGCGACGGGCAGGGACCGGCCGCCCCGGCCCTCACGCCCTCTGCCGGGCGCCCGTTCCCGGGGGGTCACGCCCTCGGCTGGGCGCCCGCCGCGAGGGTGCCGCACAGGGCCGTGGGGTTGTCCGTGGTGTACGGGTCGGTGCCCGCGGGGGCACCGTCTCCGGCCGTCTGGCCCGCGAGCAGCGGGCGCAGGTGGTCCGCCGGGTTCTCGGCGCAGGAGTGCGGACCGGCCTGGACGGAGGACGCGACGAGCTGCGTCTGGTGCAGCCGCAGGTCGTCCCGGTCGAAACGGAAGTGCAGCTCGCGCCGGACGGTGAACAGCGACGTCTCGGCCCGGGCGTCGCCCTCGGGCCGCAGCGGGTACACCATGGTGTGATCGGCGCTGACCTCCAGCGCGGACGCGTCGCTCTCCGTCACCTTCAGGCTGCCGTTCACCCGGATCGGGGCGTCGGCCAGCTCGGCACGGGCCGGGTCGAAGCGCACCAGCCATCCGGTGGGCGCGTGCCGGCCGTCCGCGGCGGGCTTCTCGAAGCTCTCGTCGAACTGGTCGAGCTGCTCCGGATCCAGCAGCACCCGCACCGAACGGACCTCCCCGCCGCCGACCACGTCCGGGTCGAGCGCCGAGCGGACGATGTAGTTCTTGGCGGTGGTGAGCGCGCTCAGCACCTGGTCGCCCGAGAAGTGCGCGGTGCGCCCGGCGCCGTCCGGCAGTCGGACGCCCTTCGCCGAGGACGGGAAGTCCGCGGCGGGGCTGCGCTCGTACAGGTGCGCGGCGTCGGCGGCGCCGGGCACCCGGCCCTGCGGTGCGAGCGGGACGACGGTCATCCGCGCCGGCTCGGCGACCCGCTGCGCGGCGGGGCTCTGGTACGGGTGCCGTACGCCCATGTAGATGGCGGTGCCGAAGGCAACGGCGATCAGCACGACGAGGACCAGCGCCTGCCGGGACAGGCCGGCCCGGCGCAGCGCCGTACGGCGGCGGACGGCCGGGGCGTGGTCGGACAGGCGCTGTTGGGCGGAGAACTCCTGGAGCCGGGCAGCCCGGACGAACGACTCGTCGAAGACGACGGATCGGTACTCGTCCTCTCCGCCTCCGGGGGCGCCCTCGGGTGTCCCTCCGGGCGGGTCGCCAAGCCCTGCCATACCTTCAGGGTAGGTCTCCGGAAGGTAGCGTAAACGCGTCGGCGCAGGTGAAGTCGGGGCAGGTTCCGGCCCACGGGACGGCCTGGTCAGGGGGTGCGCGGGATGACCGACACAGCCGGCTGGGAGTAGTCGGCGGAGGCGGAGGGGGTCACGGCCCGGCCCTGCTCGGGACCGGTCGAGACGGGGGGCGGCACCTGCTGCGTACCGCCGCCCGAGGAGGCGCCCCGGTAGACGGCCACGAAGGCCAGCGCGACCATGCCGACGCCCATCACGACGGCGAGCATCCAGGCGACGGGCCGGTGCCAGCGGACCTGCTTGCCGTACGCCGCGGGAGCGCCGTACGGGCGGTCGAGGAGGTCGCGGTCGTCGTCCGGGTCGTCGAGGTCGGGGTCATGGCCGAAATCGCCGTACCCGTCGTCGTAGCGCTCGCCCCTGGTACGGCCGCGGCGGGCCGCTTCCGCCTCGGTGGCCTCGGCTCTGGCCTGCGCGGCGGCCAGGAGGCGCTCGACGGCGGTCGGCTCGTGCACCGCTGCCGCCCGCACGAAGGCCTCGTCGAATACCACGGAGGCGAACTCTTCGTCCGACACCCCGCGGTCGTGTTCGTCGTCGGGCTCCCAGCCGTCAGGGAACGGCCTACCCCCCACGTCCTCCGGCACGGGTCCAGAGTAGACCCGGGTGGTCGATTTGGGCAGACGGCGGGGAAGTTCAACCGGTGGGTGAGATGCCCCGATCAGGTCACGGGCGCACCCGTGGGCGCGTGCCCCTCACTCGCGCCCACGCGCGTGCGCTTCGGCGCGGACCGCCGCTCAGCGCCGGACGTGCCCGTCACCAGTGACGATGTACTTGGTGCTGGTCAGCTCCGGCAGCCCCATCGGGCCCCGGGCGTGCAGCTTCTGCGTGGAGATGCCGATCTCGGCGCCGAAGCCGAACTGGCCGCCGTCGGTGAAGCGGGTGGAGGTGTTCACCGCGACCGTGGTGGAGTCGACCAGCTGGGTGAAGCGGCGGGCGGCCTGCTGCGAGGTGGTCACGATGGCCTCGGTGTGGCCGGAGGTCCACAGCCGGATGTGCTCGACGGCCTTGTCGAGGGAGTCGACGACCGCCGCGGCGATGTCGTAGGAGAGGTACTCGGTCTCCCAGTCCTCCGGCGTGGCCTCGACGGCCGTCACCTTGGAGTCCTCGGCGTACGCCAGCACACGCTCGTCGGCGTGCACGGTGACCCCGGCCTCGGCGAGGGCGTCCAGCGCGCGGGGCAGGAAGTCGGCGGCGATGTCCTGGTGGACCAGGAGGGTCTCGGCGGCGTTGCAGACGCTCACGCGCTGCGCCTTCGAGTTGATCAGGATGTCGACGGCCATGTCGAGGTCGGCCTGCGCGTCGACGTAGACGTGGCAGTTGCCGGTGCCGGTCTCGATGACGGGGACGGTGGACTCCTGGACGACCGTGTTGATCAGCGAGGCGCCGCCGCGCGGGATGAGCACGTCGACGAGCCCCCGGGCGCGCATCAGCTCGCGCACGCTCTCCCGGCTCTCGCCGGGCACCAGCTGCACGGCGTCGGCGGGCAGCCCGGCCCCGCCCACGGCGTCGCGGACCACCCTCACGAGGGCGGTGTTCGACTGGTAGGCCGAGGAGGAGCCGCGCAGCAGCACCGCGTTGCCGGACTTCAGGCACAGGGCGGCGGCGTCGACCGTCACGTTGGGCCGGCCCTCGTAGATGATGCCGACCACGCCGAGCGGCACCCGGACCTGGCGCAGGTCGATGCCGTTGGGGAGGGTGTTGCCGCGTACGACCTCGCCGACGGGGTCGGGCAGGGCGACGACGTCGCGCACGTCGGAGGCGATGGCGCGGACCCGCTCCGGGGTGAGGGTCAGCCGGTCGACGATGGCCTCGGACGTCCCGGCGGCGCGGGCCTTGGCCACGTCCTGGGCGTTGGCCTCGACGATCTCGCTCGTACGGACCTCCAGCGCGTCCGCGACGGCGAGCAGCGCGTCGTCCTTCGCGGCCCGCGGCAGCGGCGCGAGGTCGGCCGCGGCGGACTTGGCCCGGTAGGCGGCCCGGGTGACCGGGGACATCGAGTCGTACGGCGAGAGCGTGGTCATGGGGGAAGCGTAGTAGGCGGCGCGGAGCCTCCACCGGTCGTCCCGAACCCCGAGACACGGCCCGGGGCGGACTCCGGCACTAGAAGGGGTGAACTCCGACCGGTGTCGCCGGTGCCGGTCCGTACCCCGCCGCGATGCGCTGGTGATAGGTCGCCCGGTCGATGACCTCCAGGCCGACGATCTCCCAGGGCGGCAGTCCCGCGGTCTGCCGGTGCTCGCCCCACAGGCGCAGGGCGACGGCGGCGGCGTCGTGCAGGTCGCGGGCCTCCTCCCAGTACCGGATCTCCGCGTGGTCCTCGGCGTACCGGCTGGTCAGCAGGAAGGGATGGTCGTGCGCGAGCTGCTCCAGGGCGCGCCGGACCTCGGTGAGCGGGGCCCGGGCGCCGGAGACGCTGAGGGTGACGTGCCACAGGCGCGGGATGTGCTCGGACTCCTCGCCCCGGAACCGGTCGCCGGCCGCGACGCTGGTCAGGGCGCGCTCCTCGCCGGCCGCGCGGGATGCTCCGCTGCGGGCCGTACCGCCGGGACGGGCACCGGTACCGCCCCGGGCGCCCGTGCCACCGCGGGTGCCGGTGACACCACGGGCGCCCGTACCACCGCGGGACGCCGCCGCTCCAGGGCGCACTCCGCTCACGACGGCCTCCTTCACGCACACGGCTCGGCCCGGTGGTCGGCCGGGCTGGTCCCTGAGGAGAGTTGAGCAGGCCACGCAAGATCGCGGGGCGGTTTTTGCGGAACGTCCACCGCCGATTCGGGGACGTTTCGACCCATTACGGGTGCAGGATCACCAGATCGTCCCTGTGTACGACCTCGCGTTCGTACGAGGGTCCGAGTTCGCGCGCCAGCTCCCGGGTGGAGCGGCCGAGCAGCCGGGGGATCTCCCTGGCGTCGAAGTTGACGAGGCCCCTGGCCACCGCGCGCCCCGCGCCGTCCCGCAGCTCCACCGGCTCGCCCGCGGCGAACTCGCCCTCGACGCCGGCGATCCCGGCCGGCAGCAGCGACTTGCGGCCCTCGACGACCGCGCGCACCGCCCCGTCGTCGAGGACCAGCGCCCCCTGCGGGGTGGAGGCGTGCTGGAGCCACAGCAGCCGGTCGGCGGAGCGTTTGCCGGTGGCGTGGAAGTAGGTGCCGGTGTCGCCGCCGGTCAGGGCGTCGGCCGCGTGGACCGCGCTGGTCAGCACCACGGGGATGCCGGCGGCGGCGGCGATCCGGGCCGCCTCCACCTTGGTGACCATGCCGCCGGTGCCGACGCCCGCCCTGCCCGCGCTGCCGATCTCGATGTCCGCGAGGTCGGCCGCCTCGCGCACCTCGGCGATCCGCGAGGTGTCCGGCCGGCTCGGGTCGCCGTCGTACACGCCGTCCACGTCGGAGAGCAGCACCAGCAGGTCGGCGCGGACCAGGTGGGCGACGAGGGCGGCGAGCCGGTCGTTGTCGCCGAAGCGGATCTCGTCGGTGGCGACGGTGTCGTTCTCGTTGACGATCGGGAAGGCGCCCATCGCCAGCAGCTTGTCCAGGGTGCGCGAGGCGTTGCGGTGGTGGGCGCGGCGGCTCATGTCGTCGCTGGTCAGCAGCACCTGGCCGACACGGACTCCGTAACGGGCGAAGGAGGCGGTGTAGCGGGCGACCAGCAGGCCCTGGCCCACGCTGGCGGCGGCCTGCTGCCGGGCCAGGTCGCTCGGGCGGCGGGCGAGGCCCAGCGGCGCGAGGCCGGCGGCGATGGCGCCGGAGGAGACGAGGACGATCTCCTTGTCGGTCCCCCGCACCTTGGCCAGCACGTCGACGAGCGCGTCGACCCGGTCGGCGTCCAGGCCGCCCGCCGCGGTGGTCAGCGAGGAGGAGCCGACCTTGACGACGATCCTGCGGGCCTCGCCCACGGCCTGCCTCGCCCCTGCCACTGCTGCTGTCCGCCCAGTCACCGCCGCCGTCCGCCCTCTCCCGTCGACACGCGCCGATCCCCGCGCTCGCCAGGCAATCTACGCGAAGTCGGACGCGTCACGCGCCGCGGTCCAGGCTGCGGACAGGAGGCGCGGCGGCCACCGCGTCAAGGCCGCGGTCAACACGGGCGTGTCGTCAGAAGGTCGCCTGGCGTTAACCCGGATGTCCGATGCGCGACGAGCAAGCCTGGAGCGACCGCAGTGCCCCTATCCCTGCCCCGCCGCGGTCTTCCCCGCCGCGATCCGTCCCGCCGCCGCCTCCCCCGCCTCGGTCTCCCCCGCCGGCAGACCGCCGTGAAGCTGCTCGTCGTCGGCGTACTGGCGGCCGCGTTCGTCGCGCAGGCGGTGGGCGCGCTGCTGCCGCACGTGCCGCTGCTGCTCGCCGCGACCGCCGGTTCACTGGCCGCCGAGGGGATGCTGTACCGGTGGCAGCGGGGCGTGGTGTCGCTGTTCGCCAAGTCGCACGCCGACGTCACGGTCCGGCACGTGCTGCGCGACCTGCTGCTCGTGGTGGGCCTGCTGCGGCTCGGCGAGCAGCACCGGGAGACGGTGTACGCCCCGCTCGTCGCCGGTCTGCTCGCCTTCTACGGACTGCACTGGGCGATCCAGGCGGTCTCCGTCCTGGTCCGGCGCACCCGGACGCTGCCCGTGGTGACCCGCAACATCGACGCCTCGGCGCTGCGCCTGACCCCGGCGCCCCCGGTCCTGCTGCGCCGCCCGGGTCCCCGGCTGGCGGCCTTCGGACTCCCCGCGACGGCCGGACTGCTGGCCACGGCCGCCACCGACGCGCCGGTGTACGGCGCGGCGGGTCTCGCGCTGTCCCTGACGGCCGTGCTGGCCGGCCTGGTCGCGCTGCTGCTGCGGTTGCCGCCGGGGCGCCGGCCCGCGGGTGAGCGGGAGGTGCTCGACTGGTTCGAGGCGTGGCTGGCGGAGTACCGGCCCACCGTCGGCCTGTACTTCTCGGGCGGGGCGTCCTCGGCGTACCAGGCCAACATGTGGCTGGAGCCCCTCGCCCGGCTGGACGGACGGCCGCTGATCGTGCTGCGGGAGCGGTTCATGGTGCAGCGGATCGCGGCGACCGACATCCCCGTCGTGTGCCTGCCGAAGGTGTCCACGCTGATGTCCCTGGAGCACTCCACGCTGCGGGTCCTGCTCCACCCGTCGAACTCCGGGAAGACCTCGCAGGTCCTGCGCATCCCCACGATCAAGCACGCCTTCGTCAACCACGGGGAGAGCGACAAGCTGTCCTCGTGCAACCCGTACGCGAAGGCGTACGACGAGGTGTGGGTGGCCGGTCCGGCGGCGCGCGAGCGGTACGCGCTGGCGGAGGTCGGCGTCGAGGACAAGGACGTGGTGGAGATCGGCCGCCCGCAGCTGGAGGCCGTACGGCCGTACGCGGGCCCGCCCGCCGCCGGGGCGTTCACGACGGTCCTGTACGCGCCGACCTGGGAGGGCTGGGACGGCAACCCGGGGAACACGTCGGTGGTCGAGGCCGGGGAGAACCTCGTACGGGCACTGCTCGCGGACCCGGGTGTACGGCTGCTGTACAAGCCGCATCCGCTGACGGGGTCGGTGGATCCGCGGGCCGGGGCCGCCGATCTGCGCATCCGGGAGCTGGTGCGGGCGGCGAACCGGGAGCGGGGCGGGCCCCGGCCGGGGGCGGCGGCGGCCGCCGAGCCGGCCCGGCGGGCGGCGGAGCTGGACCGGCGGGCGGCGGAGCTGGACCGGCGGGCGGCGGAGCTGGACCGGCTCACCGCGGCCGGTTTCCGCTCGGCCGCCGACCAGGTGGAGCGGATGCTGCGCGGGTCGGCGCCGGAGCCCGGGCGGGCCGGGGCGGTGGCGCGGGCGACGGCCGCCTGGGAGGAGGCGTACTGGGCCGCGCTGCCCGAGTGGGAGCACCAGGTCGTCACGGACGCCCGGCCGCCCCTCTACTCCTGCTTCAACCGGGCCGACCTGCTGATCAGCGACGTGTCGAGCGTGATCAGCGACTTCCTGGCGAGCGGCAAGCCGTACGCGGTGGCCAACACCAGTGGGCTGGCGGAGGACGGGTTCCGCAAGTCCTTCCCGACGGTGGCGGCGGCGACGGTGCTGACGCCGGACGCGGCCGGGGTGGCCGACCTGCTGGACCTGGTCCGGCATCCGGAGCGGGACACGCTCGCCGGGGAGCGCGCGGCGCTGGCCCTGCGTCTGCTGGGTCCGGCCGAGCCGCCGTCCCAGGAGCGCTTCGCCGGTGCCGTACGGGAGCTGTGCGCGGCGGCCGGGGAGCACCGGGCGCGGATGGAGCGGAGGCTGGCCGCGGAACTCCCCCTCCCCGGACCACGACGGGAGCCGCCCCTCCCCTTGCACGCCGACGCGATCAGCACTTGTGTGGAAATTCTGAAAGTTGCACAAAACCCACATCCGACGCGTGAATCTTCACATGTCGATTCGGACAAGCAAGGCCCGAGATAGTGGCGGACGTATCGCCCTCGGCGGCAAGTCACAGACTGTCCGGCTACGGTAAGTACGGACACATGGCCAGCTTCCTTGGAACAGGTTGTAAAGGATGCCCACATTTTCCCTCGTCATCCCCGTGTACAAGGTGCAGGGGTACCTGCCCGAGTGCCTCGACTCCGTACTGGGGCAGGAGTACACGGACTTCGAGATCATCGCGGTCGACGACTGCTCGCCTGACGGCTCTGGTGCCCTGCTGGACGAATACGCGGAACGCGACCCACGCATTCGAGTGATTCACCTCATGGAGAATGTGGGACTGGGGCTCGCACGAAACGCCGGACTGGAAAAGGCACAGGGCGACTACGTACTGTTCCTTGACAGTGACGACACGATGCCCGACGGGGCGCTGGCAGCGATGTCCGACCGTCTCGACGCCACCGGCAATCCAGACATTCTCATCTATGACTACGCCCGTACCTACTGGGACGGCAGGACAAAGCGGAACCAGCGAGCGGACCTGCTCCGATACGACGGATCGGACGTCTTCTCCCTCGCTGACCATCCGAAGCTGCTTGATTTGCTGCAGATAGTCTGGAACAAGGCCTACCGGCGCGACTTCGTCACCCGCGCGGGGCTCGTCTTCCCCCCGGGTTACTACGAGGACGCTCCCTGGACATTCTGTTCCCTGATCACCGCCGAGCGGATCGCACTGCTGGACCGGGTCTGCGTGCACTACCGACAGCGCCGCGAGGGCGGCAACATCCTGAAGACGGTCAGCCGTAAGCACTTCGACGTCTTCGACCAGTACCGCCGTGTCTTCGACTACCTCGACGCACACGAGGAACTGGCCCAGTGGCGCGACCCGTTGTTCCGCAAGATGATCGACCACTACCTGACCGTGCTGGAGCGTCCGGACCGCCTGCCGCCCAACGCGCGGTCGGAGTTCTTCCACCGCGCCGCCACCGACTACCGCGCACGACTGCCTGAGGGCTTTGCCCGGTCGGACGGCAATCACGGCCGCAAGTACGCGTTGCTGGAACGCGGAGCCTACACCGCGATGATGAGCGCGACGCGCGTGGCGAAACTGCGCGAGGACGTCAAGAAGCGTGCCCGCACGGCCGTGAACCGGTCCAAGCGCCGCGCCATGGGCCTCTTCTACCGCTCCCAGCAGCGCGGGCCGCTGGACGAGAACCTGGCCGTGTTCTCCGCCTACTGGAACCGCAGCGTCTCCTGTAACCCCGCGGCCATCGACGCCGAACTGGCCCGCCTGGCCCCGCACATCCGCCGTGTGTGGGCCATCCGGCCGGACGCTGTCGACCAGGTGCCCGCCGGAGTGGACTACGTGCGCGTGGGCTCACGCGAGTACTGGGCTGCCGTGGCACGCGCCAAATACCTGGTCAACAACGTGAACTTCGCGGACTCCGTGGTGAAGCGGGAAGGCCAGATCCACCTGCAGACTCATCACGGCACCCCGCTGAAGACCATGGGTCTGGACCAGCGGAAGTACCCGGCCTCCACGAACATGAGTTTCGCCAATCTCCTCAAACGCTGCGACCGCTGGGACTACAGCATCACCTCCAACCGACATTCCAGCGTGGTGTGGGAACGGGCCTACCCCTGCTTCTACACGACGCTGGAAGCCGGTTACCCGCGCAACGACGTCCTCGCCAACGCCGAGGCCGAGGACGTGCGGCGGGCACGTGCGGCACTCGGCCTGGCGGACGGCGGGAAGGCGCTCCTCTACATGCCGACCCACCGCGAGTACCAGCCGGGCTTCACACCGCCCCTGGACCTCACCCGGTTCGCGCGGGAACTCGGGCCGGACGTGACCCTGCTGGTGCGCGGCCACTACTTCTACGGCAACTCGCCGCACGTCGCCGAGCTCCGCCGCACCGGCCGGGTCATCGACGTCACCGGGCATCCCCGGGTGGAGGAGCTGTACCTCGCCGCGGACGCCCTGATCACGGACTACTCGTCGGCGATGTTCGACTACGGCGTACTGGACCGTCCGATCATCAGCTACGCCCCCGACTGGGAGACCTACTCCGCGGTCCGCGGCACCTACTTCGACCTGCTCCAGGAACCGCCCGGTGCGGTGGCGACCACCCAGGAGGAACTGCTCCGGCTGCTCGCCTCGGGAGACTACGACAGCCCGGAGGCGACCGAACAACGGGACGTCTTCCGTCGGCGTTTCTGCGAGTTCGACGACGGGCATGCGGCGGAACGCGTCGTGCGGCGCGTTTTTCTAGGGGAAGACACGCCTGTGCCTGTGATTCCGCTCGAAGAACGCCGCCACGTTCCGACTCCCGCCCAGGCGCTCGCCGGGGACGAACCCGCGTGACCGAGCAGGAGATCGCCGACCGGCAGCCCGCACGGCGCGGATAAGTACCGCGCGGGTCGCCGGCCCAGCCGTCCGGGGCCGGCGACCGCGACGGGGCAAAACCACGGTGCAGTGGGTGGGACAACGAACACGGTGCGGTCGGCCGTGGCCACTCCTGCCAGCGTGCGCTTATTGCGCACTGTGCACCGAGCCGTAGTAGCAGCTCGCCTACTACCTGAGCTGCGGCAGAGTCCGTTCCAAGGTACTCGGGCAAGGAGAACACCTCTCCAAGACTCCCTGAACGTAAGCGCCACAATTTCCGTCGAGAAGGTTCCGTCCCCACGCCATTCAGCCAGAAAACGTCATAACCGCGCCGTACCTCCAAGCTTCCCTCTACTTTTCCATCTGTGTATTCTTCACGTCGGCGTAGCGACATAAGGAAATGGAACGAGCCGCCGAACTCGTCGTCCGTGGAACGACGTCCGAGTACTCGCTCTCCAGTGCCGTGTACGGTGATTGGCGTAACTCCCCGGCCGAAAAGCGGCAGTTGACTTCGATTCCTCATCGATGATCGTCGCCGCTGAAGAATCGAGGTTATTCAGACCTGCCCTCTGCGAGCTGTCCGGCGTTGCGCTGGACTGGTCTCACCAGGGACGATTCCGCTCGGAAGCCGCCTTCGCCTCCTTCGCCGGCGTCTCGCCGATCCCTGCCTCGTCCGGGCTGACCAACCGGCACCGGCTCAACCGCAGCGGCGACCGGCAGCTCAACCGGGCCATGCACACCATCACCCTGATCAGGATGCGACTCGATCCCTCTACGAAGACGTACGTCACACGCAAGATCACCGAAGGGAAGACCTCCCGCGATGCGCAGCGATGCCTGAAGCGAGCGATCTGCCGCCAGATCTTCAAGATCCTTGAGCACTCCGACCGGAACCGACTCGGCAACGTCGAAGAACTCGCTCAAGCGGCTTGACACGACATAGCAGCCTCGGGGGAGGTGGAGGGCCCTGGTGCGTGGGGCGGGTGCGCCAGGGCCCTCTGTTCAGCCGACGATGTGGAGTCGGCCGTCGTAGCCGCCGAAACCTTCAGTGATGGTGTGGTAGTCGGTGAACCCGTCACCAAAGCCCCGGCCCATCGTGATGGTGCCGTCCTTCTCGTA
>NZ_JBIRNE010000003.1:744390-751272 GCF_044331465.1 Streptomyces sp. NPDC017225
CAAAGCCCCGGCCCATCGTGATGGTGCCGTCCTTCTCGTAGACGAGGAGGTCAGCCATGCCGTCCCCGGTAACGTCAGCGAACTGAAGTCGGCCGTCGTAGCCGCCGAAACCTTCAGTGATGGTGTGGTAGTCGGTGAACCCGTCACCAAAGCCCCGGCCCATCGTGATGGTGCCGTCCGGCTCATACACGGCGAGGTCAGCCATGCCGTCACCCGTCAGATCCCGCGTCTTGGAGGCCTGACTCTCGTCCTGGATATTGACATACCGCACAGGCTTAAATGTCCCGCGACCACTGAAGTACGGGTACGGGATCTTCCTGTGGTGCACGCCGGAGGGCGTGAACTCGAAGCCCCAGTACTCGCTCTTCGACGAGTCGGTCCACTTCTCGAAGAGCGTCACGTGGCCGGAAGCGCCCGGGTTGTCGTTGAGGAGTGCGTCACCCGGCTTCAGGTCGCCCTTGCTGATCCACTTGGCGTAGCCGTTGGGGACAAAGGTATTGGTGACCTGCGAGCTCCCCAGGCCCCAAGCCATGGAAACAAACCCGGAGCAGTCCGTGCGGTAGCCCTGGTGACTGCCACCCCAGTCGTACTGAAGACCCTGCCCTACCCAGGTTTTTGCTCGTGCAATGACTTCTTCGCGGGTAATCGTGACATCGACCGCCGCGAGGCTGGACTTACCCTTGCCCGAAGTGGCCGGCTTGACCGGTCCTTGGCCGCCTCCTCCGTGATCGTTCACCGTGGCCTGGACGGCCTGAGGCGCTGAGGATGCGAAAGCGGCAGGACTGCCGACGGCCACACCTCCGAGGGTCAACGTCAGAGCCGTGACAATGGCCAGAGGAGATCTGCGTGCTATGCTAGAAAGCTTCATGCCGTCCTTTGCGTTTAAGTGCCATACTTCCAGCCGTAAGTCGGCTAAAGGCCGTGCTGGCGGATTCCGGCGACATTCCCTGTGTTACGGATGGTGCGGGCGGCTCGAGAAGTAGTCAGCTCGACGAAATGAAGGGCTACAGTTCATGAGCCCGGCCGGAACGATCAGTCACGGTAATGTCGCTGCGGATCGGCGGCAAGGGGTGAATCGGTGAAACCAGTTGTGTGCGACAGCGAACAGCTCGGCGGACCGCTTCGGGCAACATCGAGCTGATGGTGGCGTCGGCGGCGGGCGCTCTTCGCGCTTACTGGGACCGAACTCTCCAAATCAGGCGACAGGTTGATGGGCGCAAACGTGTATGTAACCGAGAGGGCAAGTGTGTACCGTGCGAAGTATCTTCACGTAATCTCTGCAAACTTGAGGTGAAGAATCTGGATCAAGCTAGGCCGGAAACGATCATCGGAGGGCTTGAAAAAGGGGGTCGGTGGCCTCGAGTCAGAATCACATGAGGTGCTATCTACTGTTTAGGCCCAATGTCGGGCATATCCAGTTAGGGAGTGCGTTATAGCGCCAGGTTCGCGCACTGCTGTCCTCAGGCTGCCGCCGACCCGCGCCACATGCGCTTGGGACGCGACTCAGCCCGGATTCACCGGCTTGACCTCGATTCTTCAGCGGTGATCGTCGCCGCATAGGGTGATCACTTCACCCTCTTTGTCCCCACTGTGAGCGGTCAGGGTCTTCGCTTGTCGCTGCGGCTGCGCCGGGTTCCACGGTCCCGGGGTGACGCGGGGTTCTCCTTCCTGGTCTTCGTCGAGGCGGGGCCTGTTTGTCAGGTGCCGACGATCAGGCCGGTCAGGCGTTGCCAGGCCAGAACGAAAGGTGGCAGCCCAGGGCCAGTTGGGGGCGAGGTGGAGGTGTCGGCGGCGAGCGTGGGAGCGAGCCGGGCGGGCAGGTGGTAGATCCAGAACCGTGTCGGGTTCGGCGTCGGCGAGCTCGTCCTGATCGTGCAGGACCAGGAGGAAGAGCCAGGCGTCGAGGTCGGTGACGAGGTTCGCAGCGAGCATCCAGCCCCTGCTTCGTGGTGAAGGATTGAGGTTCCCCCGCTGTGCGGGAGTGGCTGACTAGCTGGTCAGAGCGGGTTGACGTGGTTTCAGGTTCACTTGTTCGGTCGCTGCCTGGTCGGCGTAGTGCTTCTCCTCGTACTCGATCGGGCTGAGGTAGCCGAGCCGTTTCTGGATGCAGCGGGCGTTATAGGCGCCGTCGATGTACTGGAAGAACGCGAGGTTCGCCTCGGCCCTGATGACGAAGACGCGGCCGCGGATGCATTCGGTCTTGATGACCATCCACAGGTTCTCCGCCAGGGCATTGTCGAACGAGTCGCGACCGATCCCATGGACGCCTGGATACCAGCCCTGACCAGGCGCCAGCCGAGCGTTTTGCGGGGTCTGCTGTTGAGAGCGTGAGCAACGGCCTCGACTTCCTCGGGGGACCATCTCGAGAGATCGGTGCCTTTCGGGAAGTACTGGCGCAGGAGCCCGTTGGTGTTCTCGTTCGTGCCACGCTGCCATGGACTATGCGGATCGGCGAAGAACACGGGAATGCCTGTCTCGACTCTGAATTGCGCATGGGCCGACATCTCCTTGCCGCGATCCCAGGTCAGCGACCGTGCCAACTGTTCGGGCAGCGTCGACATCGTATTGGCGAGGGCGGTCTTCATCGTGATCGCCCCATAACCGGCCAGCGCAGGACCATTCTTGACCGATTGCTTGTGCCGGTAGCCTTTCTCGCGCGGAAGGTGGACCAGCATCGTGAATCGAGTGGACCGCTCGACGACAGCGCCGATCGCGGACCGCTCCAGCCCGATGATCAGGTCGCCTTCCCCGTGGCCAGGAACGGCACGGTCCTCGACTTCGGCAGGCCGTTCACTGATCAGCGCTTCGGGTGTCACATGCGCCCAGGTCTTGCGACGTGAACGAGCACGCGGGGCACGCAGCGCGCGGCCCGTGCGAAGGCACAAGATCAGCTCCCGCTTCAACGCCCCGCGGCCCTGAATGTAGAGCGCCTGGTAGATCGCCTCGTGGCTGATGCCCATGGACTCATCATCCGGGAAATCGACCTTGATCCGGTTCGCGATCTGTTCCGGACTCCACGCCTGCACCCACGCGCGGTCCTTGCGGTGCGGCTTGTTCCGCCCCGTCCACGCACCTGTCGAAGGTCCTGCGATCGCCCTGCCGCCAGGCGTGCTGATCTCTCCGGACAGCCGCTCCTGGACGTACGCGCGCAGCCGCGGATTGGCGACCAGCTTCGATGTCTTCGGGCGGCGTGCGGCCATGTCCGATCTCCACTGCGCGACCGATGCCCGGTAATCGAGCTTCCCGCTCCTGGTGGCCGCGTTGCGCCGCAACTCACGGGAAATCGTCCCCGGATCACGGCCGACTTCCCGAGCGATTTCACGAACGCCCTTGCCTTGCGCGTTGAGGAGCGCGATCTCCTCCCGCTCAGAGAACGACAGGTACCTGCCCGAATGCGGCTTCGGATCGAACGGTCGCATGCCGCCACACTGCCGAAACCAGCGCGTGGCCACTGCCGGCGCCACGCCGACAACCCCGGCCGCTTCCTCCGCGAGGAGACCTTTGGCGATCTCGTCCCAGAACGCCGTTTCGATATGACGCTGAAATTTTGGATGCCCCGGAGACCTCAACTTCGGCCGAATGGCCCGATCGGCTGCCTGCTGACGACGAACCATCCCGCACCTCGCTGATCACGAGGTGTTGCGACGACCGATTGAATCCGCCCTGACAGCCGTGGTCGGCGTGGTGGACAAGCTCGCCTGGGGCAACTTCGCGGCTGGCCAGGGCATACTCCAGCGAAGTGAGGACCAGGTCCGCGTCCACGCGGGCAGAGGTCTCCCAGGCCACGACCCGGCGGGAGAACGCATCGCGGATCGCGGACAGCCACAGCGGCCCCTCCCCGGTGGGGATCATGGTGTGGTCAGTGACCCACAGCCGGTTCGGCCCGTTCGTGGTGAAGACGCGTTGCACCATGTCAGGAGCAAGATCAGCGTTCGGGTCACGGCGAGTGAAGCCCTTGCCCCGGCGGGGCTGATCCCGGTCAGGCCGGCCGGACGCATGAGCCGCTCGACGCGCTTGCGGCCGACGTGGACGCCCTCATGCTTGAGGATGGCGTGCACGCGGGGTCAGCCGTAGATATTTCTCCGGACTCGTCGTGGACTTGCCGGATCCTGCCCGTCAGCTCGACGTCCCGGCGGCGCCGTTCGCACGGACCAGTCTCGGCCTGGCGCCACCGGTAGTAGGTGGAGGAGGGGATGGAAAGTTCCCGGAGTACGGGCTCGACCCCTCAGATGCGGGTGCTCATCAACGAGCGCCGTCACCTGGGCCGGGTCGGGTCGAGCTGGGCCGCGAAAAAAGCCGAAGCCGTCCGCAGGACCTCATTCGCCCGCTTGAGCTGGGCATTCTCCTTGCGCAGGGCGGCCAGCTCATCACGCTCGGCGGTGGTGAGCATGTCGCCTCGCTGGCCGGCGTCGGCCTCGGCCTGGCGGATCCAGCCGCGCAGGGCCTCGTGGTGCACGCCGAGTTCCTCGGCCATGCGGCGGATCACGGGCTTCGGCTCGGAAGCCCGTTACATCCGCCCCGCCCGCTCACGCAACTCCAGCGGGTATTCCCTCGGGGCAGGCATCGTCTGGGCTCCTCTCATGAGCCCCATCTGACCTGGTGCCACATCTCCCCGCATCTCGGGGGAACCTCAGATTTCGAGGACAGGGTGTGCAGTCCCATCACTTTGTTCGTGCGTACCCGGTTCTCGACGGCCGTGTGGTGGCGGTGCAGGGCGTCCAGCCACTGGGCCTGGTGGGAGCCGGAAATCCGGGTCATCTTGTTGATGTTGGGGGCAATGACCGAGTACCTGAAGCCGGTCTTCCTCTCGAAGCCGGTCAGGTCCGCGAGGTGGCGTCCGGAGGGCTTGACCCGGCGGACGATCAGCCTCAGTACCTTGCCCAGCCCTCGCGGACGCTCAGGCCGCTCAACTTCACGACACCGTAGCCCTCCTGGAGGGACCCGTCCTGGTTCAGGGAGACGTCCCAGGCCGTTTCGGGCAGGCGGGCGATGGCCTGCTCGTCGAGTTCGGTGATGGTCCAGCCGGTGGTGAAACGGACCGCGCGGCGATGGATGGTCAAGCCGATGAGGTGTTCGTGCAGACCGTGCGTCGCGCTGGCGCCGTCGACGCAAATCAAGATCTTCGCACGGGAGGAGCCGGGGATCTGGGCGAGTGCGTCAGCGAGCACGGTGGTGTGGTCGGTGACCGTGTTCGATCCGGCGTTGCCCGGCCTCAGCCGCCTCGCCAGACACTCGCCGGTATTCGCACCAGGCGGCCCACGGGTGAACCGAAACTCTTCTTCCAGGTCCCCCCGCGCTAGTTCCTTTCTTCGAGGCGGCCGTGATGATCGTGCCGTCCATGTCCACGATCACCCAGTTGTGCAGGCGTTTCCCTGCGACGGTGAGCCAGGGGAAGCCACCGGGACGCAAGGCCAGCCACGACCACACCACCCGGCGGACCCGTGCCCGGACGCGGGCGATCGCCGCGAGCCGGTCGCCGTCGCTCAGGTTCGGAGTGCGGTGCACCCTGGAGTCCGAGACACCCGGAACGATCACCCTCTCATGGTGCAGGGCGAGTTGCTCGGCCTCCGTCATACTGCGGGCGCCAGCGCGATGGTAATCGCCAGCTGGACGATCACCACCGCCCGGTTCCGCCATCCAGGCCCGCCCGCCGGGAACACCCCAGTCAGCGCCCCCGTCAACCCCGGCCGGTCCGCCAGCCACCGCAGCAACACCACCCCGGCATGCCTGACCAGCCCTTTCCCGACAGCCCCCACGACCAGGCTCCGGTCCCACGCTGTACGCTCGCTCACCATAAAGGTGTCTTGATTCTCGCAGCCGATGCTTCCTTGAAAGTCGCGTCCTCGCAGGTCAGGGGCACCTTTTCTACTACCGGACCGTCGTACCGGATATTACCGCTGGACAGTCAGGGTTGATGGAAGATGTGATGAGTGACATCGAGGCCGGGAGGCCTGGGCGGGGTGGACGAGATGGTCCTGCCGCTGTCAGCGAAAGGGTTGACCCGTGGGGAGATATCGGCGCATCTCGCCGAGGTCCACGGCGCGGAGGTCTCCGAGTCCACGACCGCCGACAGCGTGAGGCCGGCCTGGCGGAACGGCGGACGCTGGGCACGTCGCCCCGCTCGTCTTCGGCCACTGCGTGAACGTGAAAGCCAGGGACGACTACGTCACCGGCCGACTGGCCACATGGCGGTGGCGGTCACCGCTCGAAGGACACCAGGACGTCCTGGGCCTCTCGACCGGTGACGGTGGTGAAGGCGGAAAGGAGTGGTTCCAGGCCCTGACCGAGATGAGGAATCGCGGCGCGTCCGGTGTTCTGATGCTGGTCTGTGACGACCCTGACAGGCCTCCCGGATGCCGTGAACACCGTCTGGCCCGCGACGATCGTACGGACCCGCGTCGTTTGCCCGCTAAGAAGCAACTTCCGTTACTCGGCCCGGCAGGACTGGGCCCTCACCCACCGACCAGGCCGCCGTCAAGTGCCTCTACCTGGCCGTCACCAGCCTGGGCCCGAACCCCGGACGCAAGCGCCCGGAGAACGGGCCCCAAGCTGAAGGAAACCGACCGAGTCCCACCGTTCGCTGCTGGACCGCTTTGTCCCCGTCTCGCGTAACTCCCCGACCCAACAGCAACCCGCCGGGCAGGGCCAGATCGGTCACTGGTACGGGTCGTCAGGAGTTACGGGACAGCGTTCACTCAACCTGACGCGGTGAGAGGATCGGCCCCAGTTCCCCAAGTCATGTCTTAGACCGTGTCCTATGTGGGGGTTGGCTCGTTGAGTCGTTCACGGGGCGGGGTACGTGGAGTTGGATTGTGCCGGACGGGCTGTGGGAGATCGCGGAGCCGTTGATCCCGCCGTCGAAGGTGCGGCCGCAGGGCGGCG